>JBAGRP010000001.1:4377058-4689705 GCA_036924855.1 Nitrobacteraceae bacterium AZCC 2146 | reverse complement strand
TGGGAGCCGTTCGGCGAAATCCTCGACGCAAATTCCGAATGAGGCGGAGCACTTCCCATCCTGAATGGAAAAGGCCGGCCAAGCGGGCCGGCCTTTGAATTTCGCGACGCGACAGCTGCCGCGTCATGCCGCCCGGTCGGAGCCCTTCTTGTTGGGCGCGGGTTTCTTCTCAGGGAGAGCCTGGCGTGCTCCCGGGCCCGGATGCGTATGCACTTCCTTGGCGTTCAGGGGTTCCCCGCACTCCGAACAGACCATCAGTGGGTCGAACATCTTGCCGCAACCCTTGTGTTCGTGGAGCAGGGGCTTCCCCCGCGAGTCTACCATGTGAACGTTACCCCAATGGACGATCGACATGATGATCGGATAGAGGTCGAGGCCTTTCTGGGTGAGGATGTATTCGTAGCGCTTCGGCGATTCCATGTAGGGGATGCGTCGCAGCACGCCGAACCGGACCAGCTTCTTGAGCCGTTCGGCAAGCAGGTGGCGCGTGATCCCGAGCGACGACTGGAACGCTTCGAACCGGCGCTTTCGCAGAAAGCACTCGCGCAGGATCATCAGGCTCCAGCGGTCGCCGATCACCGCAACGGTGCGGGCCAGCGAGCACGGCTCTTCCTCAAGGGCATCCCATTTCATCCGTCACTCCACTCCCGGACAGCGCCTGACCGGCGCCGTGCCAAACGGCATTCTAATAAGGCACTGATCCCTAGACAATCACCTTCTCGCTAGAACGGTTCCATTTGACCCACAAAATCGATTCGGGAATTGACAGTTCGAAAATAGAACTTTAGCGTCCGGGGACAAAGACGCATGCCGGCGGGCCTTCGTCGCACATAACAGGCATGATGGGAGAAGCGCCGTGACGGTTCCGTTGAAGGTCGAATTCCAGTTCGATTTCGGAAGCCCCAATGCCTATCTGGCAGAGATCGCGTTGCCCGGTATCGAGAAGCGCACCGGCGCGAAATTTGAATACGTGCCGGTCTTGCTAGGCGGGATTTACAAGGCGACCGGCAACATGTCGCCGGCGGATTCGCTGCGCGGCATCAAGAACAAGCCGGAATACCAGAGGCTGGAAACCGAGCGGTTTCTGCGCCGTCACGGCATTACCAAGTTCAAGTACAACCCGTTCTTCCCCGTCAATACGCTGATGTTGATGCGCGGCGCTGTCGCGGCGCAATTCGAAAACGTCTTCGAGCCTTATTTCCGGGCGGCGTACCATCACATGTGGGAAGAGCCCAAGAAGATGGACGACGTCGAGACATTTCGCGCTGCCTTCAAGTCTTCGGGCATCGACATCGACATGCTGATGGCTCGCGCCCAGCAGAACGACGTGAAGCAGAAGCTGATCAAGGACACCAACGACGCGGTCGAACGCGGCGCGTTCGGTTCGCCGACGTTCTTCGTCGGCACTGAAATGTTCTTCGGGAAGGACAGTCTACGGGACGTTGAAGATTCGATCGTCGAACAATCTTCCGCACTTCAGGCGAAGCGAGCGTAATTCCGACAAGCGATCCACCGCAAACCGAAATAGAAGCCGCGACCAAGCGGCTCTTTCTCTGGGAGAATGGCCTTGTTGAAGACGGTAGAAGCAGACCACGCCACCCGGATCCTTGGCGAACTTCCGCGTCGGATTCATCTCGTGATCGACCGGCATGCCACGGACACCCCCGACCGGCCTGCACTGGTCGAGGACGGTCGCATCTGGACCTATGGCCAGCTTCAACGATCGGTCCGGGACATCGCCGACGGCCTGCTGGCGCTTGGCATCAGGCCGGGCGATCGCATGATGATCGTCAGCGAGAACAGCATCGCGCTGGCCGGATTGCTGCTGGCCGCGAGCCGGATCGACGCCTGGGCGATCGTCGTCAATCCGCGGCTGTCGCCGCGCGAGTTGGATCAGATCCGCGACCACAGCGGCGCGCGGCGGGTCTTTCTGACCGTGGGCGTATCCAGGGAAGCCGAGGTCCACGCGTCGCGCTACGGGGCGCAGACGGTCGCGATCGGTTCGCTTCGGGATATCGCAGTGACGGCGCTGAACGAGAGCACCGCACCGGAACCGGTCGAAGACAGCCCCAGGGACCAGGTCGCCGTGCTGATTTACACCTCGGGTACGACGGGAACGCCGAAAGGCGTGATGCTCACGCACGAGAACCTGCTGTTCAGCGCAAAGACGACGGCCGAAATCCGCCGCATGACGCCGGCCGACAAGCAGTACATCGTGCTGCCGATCTCGCACATCGTCGGCATTTCCCTGCTGGTGATGACGCTGATGACCGGCGCGACGGTCCGGCTGGTCAGCAAATACGATCCGGCGGCGCTTGCGAAGGCGATCGCCGAAGAGGGCGTCACCATTCTTAACGGCGTCCCGGCGACCTATCAGCGCCTGCTGGAGCACAAGACCATCGCCGGCCTCGAGGCGCTCGATCCGGGCTCGCTGCGCCTTATCGCGGTTGCCGGCGCGCCTTTGGATCTCGATCTGAAATCCCGGGTGCAGCAGGAGCTCGGTCTGCCTCTCCTGAACGGGTACGGAATCACAGAGTGTTCGCCCGGCCTCTCCGGCGTCAGGATCGACGCGCCAAGGGACGATCAGGCGGTCGGGCCGCTGCTGCCCGGCATCGAAGCGAAGATCGTCGGGCTGGATGGCGCGCCAAAGCCCGCCGGCGAAGTCGGGGAGCTTCACGTCCGTGGACGCAATGTGATGCGCGGCTATTACCGGGCACCGGACCTGACGGCGAAGGCGATCGATCCCGATGGCTGGTTCAACACCGGGGACCTCGCGCGCTTCGAAGGCGATTGCCTCTTCATCGTCGGACGCACCAAGGAAATGATCATCCGCTCGGGCTTCAACGTCTATCCGGCAGAGATCGAGGCGGTGCTGAGCTCGCACGCGTCGGTCGTGCAATGCGCGGTGGTGGGGCGTTCCGTCGAAGGCAACGAGGAAGTCGTGGCTTTCGTGCAGCTGCTCCAGGGCACGGAGACGACCGCCGCGGACCTGATGGCCCATGTGTCGCCGCAGCTCACCTCCTACAAGCGCCCGTCCGAGATCATCGTGCTGCCGGCGCTGCCGGCGACGTCGACCGGAAAGATCCTCAAGCACAAGCTCGCGGAATCGCTGCGCGGCCAGTGAAGGCCGCCGATTAAAGAATCTAGACCTCGTTCGGGAGAACTCAGTTGGAAAAACGAAACGCAACGGTTGCCGTCGTCGGCGCCGGAGACTTCATCGGCGGCGAAATCGCCAAGAAATTTGCCGCGGAGGGCTTTACGGTCTTCGTCGGCCGCCGCCAGGGCGACAAGCTCGAACCGCTGATCAAGGAGATCGAGGCCGCGGGCGGCACCGTGTTCGGTCGATCGCTGGATGCCCGCAAGGAAGACGAGATCACCAGGTTCATTGCGGACGCTGACGCGCACGCGCCTTTGGAGGTCTGCGTTTTCAACATCGGCGCCAACGTCAATTTTCCCATCGTCGAGACCACTGAGCGGGTGTTCCGAAAGGTCTGGGAAATGGCATGCCTTTCCGGCTTCCTGGCCGGGCGGGAAGCTGCACGTCACATGCTCGCGCGCGGGAAGGGCAACATCTTCTTCACCGGCGCGACCGCAAGCATGCGCGGCGGCAAGGGGTTCGCCGCGTTCGCCAGCGCGAAGTTCGGCCTTCGCGCCGTCGCGCAGTCGATGGCGCGCGAGCTTGGTCCGCAGAACATCCATGTCGCGCATCTCGTCATCGACTCCAGTGTCGATACCGAGTGGGTCCGGCAGCTGATTGTCAGCCGCGAAGGTGAGCAGGCCATCCAGAACCTCGACCCGAACCGCCTGATGCGCCCCGCTGCCGTCGCTGAATCCTACTGGCAGCTTTATCAGCAGCCGCGCGATGCCTGGACGTTCGAGCATGAGATTAGGCCCTTCGGCGAGAAGTGGTAGGAGGCGCCGATATGGAGTTGAACCTCTCCAGGGAAGACGCGGCCTTTCGCGACGAGGTTCGATCGTTCATCGCCGAAAACTATCCGCAGGAAATGCGGGTACCCGATGCGGAGACCGACCTCAGCAAGGAGCAGTCGCTGCTCTGGCACAAGATCCTGCATAAAAAGGGCTGGATCGCGCCGTTGTGGCCGAAGGAATATGGCGGACCTGGCTGGTCGCTCACCCAGCGCTTCATCTGGGAGCAGGAGACGTCCCGCGCCGGGACGCTGCCGCCGCTCGCGTTCAGCGTAACCATGGTCGGTCCCGTCATCTACACCTATGGCACCGAAGCGCAGAAGAAGAAGTTCTTGCCCCGGATCCTGTCCGGCGAGCACTGGTGGTGCCAGGGCTATTCCGAGCCGGGCTCGGGATCGGATCTCGCATCTGTCCGGACTAAAGCCGTCCGCGACGGCGACCACTACGTTGTCAACGGCCACAAGACATGGACGACGCTGGCGCAGCATGCCGACTGGATCTTCTGCCTGGTCCGCACAGATCCGACCGCCAAGGCTCAGGCCGGCATCTCCTTCCTGCTGATCGACATGAAGACCCCCGGTGTGACCGTTCGTCCGATCATCACCATCGACGGGTCGCACGAGGTCAACGACGTCTTCCTCGAAGATGTCCGCGTGCCCGTCGAGAACCTGATCGGCGAAGAGAACAAGGGCTGGACCTACGCGAAATTCCTGCTCGGCAACGAGCGGACCAGCATGGCCGGCATCGGCCGTTCGACGCGATATCTGCGACGCCTGAAGGACATCGTCCGCGCGGAAGTTCTTGAAGACGACCCGAGCTTCGCCGAATTCGTCAGGGACATCGCCCGCGTCGAGCTGGATGTCCTTGCGCTTGAGGCGACCGAACTCCGGGTCGTCGCCCAGATGGCGCGCGGCATCGATCCCGGTCCGGCAGCCTCGCTGTTCAAGATCAGGGGCACGGAAATCTTTCAGCGCATCACCGACCTCACGCACCGTGCGATGGGCAACTACGGCCTCGCGCTGCGCGAACACCCCGCCAGCGACAATGTGTTCATGCCCGGGCCCGACTACGGGCATACGGCGGCCGAAAAATATCTGAACTCACGCAAGCTCAGCATCTACGGCGGTTCGAACGAAATCCAACGCAACATCATCGCAAAGGCGGTGCTTGGTCTTTGACCGGGCGGAACGGAGCGGCGCTCATGGACATCCAATTCACCGAAGAACAGGAACTGCTGCGCAACAGTGTGCAGCGCCTCCTCAAGGATGAATATGATTTCGATGCGCGCCGCAGGATCGTCGCCAGCGAGGACGGCTGGAGCCGCGCGCACTGGACCAAGTTTGCCGAGATGGGCCTGCTCGCCGCGCCGTTCGCGGAGGAATTCGGCGGCTTCGGCGACGGACCGTTGGCGACCATGATCGTGATGCAGGAGTTTGGCCGCTATCTCGTCGTCGAGCCGTTCTTCGAGACGGTCGTATTGGCCGGCGGTCTGATCGAGGCTGAAGGCACCGATGAGCAGCGTCATCAGTTTCTTCCGGAGATCGCCAAGGGCGACGCGGTCTGGGCCCTGGCTTGGGCCGAGCAGGGGGCGCGTTACGATCTGAGCAATGTCGCGGCGACCGCGCGCCGCAGCGGCGACGAATACATCCTGTCCGGCGCGAAAGCTACGGTGGTCGGCGCGCCCTGGGCGGACAAGCTGATCGTCTCGGCGCGCACGTCCGGCGACCGCCGCGACCACGACGGCGTCAGTCTTTTCATCGTCGACCGGCAGTCGGCCGGTCTTCACCTGCAGAGCTTCAAGACCATCGACGGCCGGCGAGCGGCGGAAATCACCCTGAAGGATGTGCGGGTGCCCGCTGCCAATCTTCTGGGCGGCGAAGGAAAGGGCGCGGCAATCCTTGAGGATTGCCGGGACCGCGCCATCGGCGCGCTCTGCGCCGAGGCGGTCGGCGCCATGTCGGAACTGAATTCTGCGACGCTCGATTACGCCAAGACCCGCAAGCAGTTCGGCGTGGCGTTGGGCACCTTCCAGGTCTTGCAGCATCGGATGGTGGACATGTTCATCGCGCTTCAGGAGGCGGTGTCGCTGACGCAGCACCTGACACTGACCCTGCTGTCCAAGGGCACTCCCGTCTCGAAGCTGGCGTCCGGTGCGAAGTCCAAGGTCGGCTATGCCGCCCGTTTCATAGGCGAGCAAGCGATCCAGCTCCACGGCGGCATGGGCATGAGCGACGAACTTAACGTCGGTCACTACTTCAAGCGGATCGGGGCGATCGACATCCAGTTCGGCGATTCCGCCTTCCACCTCATGCGTTTCGCGCGAGCCAGCTAGAGCGAACAACTTTCCCGGTGCCGCCAGCAGCCGCACCCAATCAGAGGCAGAAAATGACCGAAGCAGTCATCGTATCGACCGCCCGCACCCCGATCGGCAAGGCCTACAAGGGCGCGCTGAACAATACCGAAGGAGCGACGCTGATGGGCCACGCCATCTCGGCGGCTCTCGCCCGCGCCAACATCATCGGCGGGGAAGTCGAGGATGTTGTGATGGGGTGCGCGATGCAGCAGGGCACCACCGGCAGTAACATTGCCCGCAAGGCGTTGCTGCGCGCCGGCTTGCCGGTCACCGTGGCCGGCACCACGATCGACCGTCAATGCGCGTCCGGGCTTCAGGCGATCGCGCTGGCCGCACGCTCCGTGATCTTCGACGGTGTCGAGGTCGCCGTCGGCGGCGGCGGCGAATCGATCAGCCTGGTGCAGAACGAGCATATGAACCAGTGGCACGCGGTCGATCCGGAGCTGCTCGCCATCAAGGGCGACGCCTACATCGCAATGCTGGATACGGCGGAGAACGTCGCCAAGCGCTACAACATTTCCCGCGAGCTGCAGGACGAATACAGCCTCGAAAGCCAGCGCCGGACGGCGGCCGCGCAGCAGGCCGGCCGCTTCAACGACGAGTTGGCGCCGGTCAAAACCACGATGGCCGTGGTGAACAAGGAAACCGGCGTCGTGTCCTACGATCAGGTCACGCTGTCGGCCGACGAGGGGCCGCGTCCGGATACGACAGCGGAAGGTCTCGCCAAGGTGAAGCCCGCCAAGGGACCGGGCTTCACGATCACCGGCGGAAATGCCAGCCAGCTGTCGGACGGGGCCAGCGCCACGGTGATCATGAGCGACAAGCTCGCGGCGCAGAAGGGATTGAAGCCGCTCGGCATCTTCCGCGGCTTTGTCTCGGCCGGCTGCGAGCCGGACGAAATGGGCATCGGTCCGATCTTCGCGGTGCCGCGTCTCCTGAAGCGTCACGGGCTGACGGTCGACGACATCGATTTGTGGGAATTGAACGAGGCCTTCGCGGTGCAGGTGATCTATTGCCGCGACAAGCTCGGCATCGATCCGGAGAAGCTCAACGTCAATGGCGGATCGATTGCGGTCGGACATCCCTACGGCATGACCGGTGCCCGCCTGACGGGCCACGCGCTGATCGAAGGCCGTCGCCGGAAAGCGAAGTATGCCGTCGTCACGATGTGCGTCGGCGGCGGAATGGGCGCCGCGGGCCTGCTCGAAATCGTCCACTGAGAGCGCGCGTCCGATTGGGCGAAATGAATCCCTGTCCGCGCTCCGATGAGCCGGCGGCAAAGCTTCAACCCTAGAGTATCCAGGAGATTTCATATGAGAACGGCGATCACCGACCTGTTCGGCATAGAACACCCGATCATCCAGGGCGGAATGCATTACGTCGGCTTCGCCGAACTCGCGGCTGCGGTGTCGAATGCGGGCGGCCTCGGCATCATCACGGGACTGACGCAAAAGACGCCGGAGCTGCTTGCGAAGGAAATCGCCAGGTGCCACGACATGACGGATAAGCCGTTTGGGGTGAATCTGACGTTTCTTCCCACGTTGTCCTCGCCGCCGTATCCGGAATACATCGCGGCGATCAAGGAGGGCGGCATCAGGATCGTGGAGACCGCCGGCCGCAGCCCCGAGCAATACATGCCGGCGCTGAAGGCGGGCGGCATCAAGGTCATCCACAAGTGCACATCCGTCCGGCATTCGCTCAAGGCCGAACAGATCGGCTGCGACGCCGTCAGCGTCGATGGCTTCGAATGCGGCGGCCATCCGGGCGAAGACGACATGCCGAACATGATCCTTCTCCCGCGCGCCGCGGAAGAGTTGAAAATCCCGTTCGTCGCCTCGGGCGGCATGGCCGATGCGCGCAGCCTGGTCGCCGCGCTCGCGCTGGGCGCCGCCGGGATCAACATGGGAACGCGCTTCATCGCCACCAGGGAAGCGCCGGTCCACGACAACGTCAAGAAGGCCCTCGTCGCGGCCACCGAGCTGGACACACGCATCGTCATGCGGGCGTTGAGGAACACCGAACGCGTGCTGAAGAATGCCGGCGTTGAGCGGTTGATGGAGATCGAGCGCGAGAAGGGCCCGAAGCTGGTGATCGCCGACATTCTCGACGAGGTCGCGGGCGTCTACCCGAAAGTCATGATCGACGGCGATATGGATGCCGGCGCCTGGAGCTGCGGCATGGTGGTCGGATTGATCAACGACGTGCCGACGGTGAAGGAGCTGATCGACCGCATCATGGCCGATGCGGACCGCATCATCCGCCAGCGGCTGACCGGCTTCCTCGATGCACCGGAGCGCGAGCCGATGCGCGCGGCGGCTGAGTGAGAGGAAGCGTCGCTTAGCGCCGACGCTTCCGCTTCGCGTGTTACGATCCGCCGAACGACGGCTTGCGCTTCTCGATGAAGGCGCGGACGGCCTCCTTGTGGTCGCTCGTCCGCGCGGCGCGCACCATGTTTTCTGCTTCGCGGTCCAAAGAACTCAGGAAGTCGGAGGTCATCGCGTGGTCCAGATTGTCCTTCATGCCGGCGAAGGCGAGAGCGGGGCCTTCGGCAAGCGATTTCGCGAAAGCGAACGCGGTAGTGCGCAGTTCCGCGTCGGGGACGACGCGATTGACGAGGCCGAGCACCTCGCAACGCGCGGCCGTGATGCGCTCCGACGTGAACATCAGCTCCCGGGCGCGAGCGGTGCCGACGAGCTGTGTCAGCAGCCAGGCGATGCCGTAATCGCCCGTCAGGCCGACGCGCGCATAGCCGGTGGCCATGATCGCCGACTCGGCCGCGATGCGGATGTCGCAGGCGAGCGCGATGGCCATACCGGCGCCGGCTGCCGGTCCCGGCAACGCCGCGATCGTCGGCTTGCGCACCGCGACCAGCGCTCCCGTAAGCGTGCGCTGACGGATGCGAAGTTGCGCCACGCGTTCGTCGAAGGTCGTTTCGGTCTTGACCGCGTTGCCGCCCATTCCCTTGATGTCGCCGCCGGCGCAGAAGGCGTCGCCGGCGCCCGTGATCAGCAGTGCGCCGACGCCGGGATCGTCGCCGCATTGCTTGATCATCCGCCGCAGCGCCGGAGAGAGGTGATCGGAGAGCGCGTTTCGTGCCTCGGGCCGGTTCAGCGTGATCGTCGCCACCCGTTCCCTGATTTCGCAAAGCAGTTCCGCCGTGCCGGTATCGATGGTGCGCGCCTCGTCGGTCATGTCGCTCTCCCGTTCGCTTCGTTATCTGTCGTTATGATATGATGTTAGTAATGCTACCAAGAAGATCAAGCCTTGCCTGGAGCGCCGGCAACTGCGTTCGTCGTCCTGGGCCCCACACGAGGAGAACACCATGACTGAGAACCTGAAGACCGAAGTCGCGGACGGCATCATGACGCTGACGATCTCGCGTCCCGAAAAGAAGAATGCGCTGACCGGCGCGATGTACGATGCGATGTCGGACGGGCTGGAGCGCGCGGAGACGGACAGCGCCGTCAAGGTCGTTCTGTTTCAGGGCGATGGCGACAGCTTTACCGCGGGCAACGATCTAGCCGACTTCAGCGCGCAATCCTCCAGCAAGGATCCGGGCGAGAGCCCTGCCTTCCGCTTCATCAGCAATCTCGGCAAGGCAACGAAGCCGCTGGTGGCTGCGGTGCAAGGCAACGCGGTGGGCGTCGGCACCACCATGCTTCTCCATTGCGACCTGGTGTATCTCGCGGACAATGCGCGTCTGATCACGCCGTTCGTGAATCTCGCACTGGTGCCTGAGGCCGCCTCAAGCTGGCTGCTGCCGGCCCGCATCGGGCACGTCAGGGCTTATGCGATGTTCGCGCTGGGAGAGCCGATGGATGCCGCGACGGCGCTATCGTGCGGCTTGGCCAACGCCGTCTTGCCTGTCGCGGACGTCCGCGGCAAGGCGCTTGCCGCGGCGGTGGCGCTCACCAAACGGCCCACCGGCTCCCTGAGCCACACCAAGGCGCTGATGCGCGAGCACCAGAAGATTGCCGCCAGGATCAGCGCGGAGAGCGCTCTTTTCAAGGAGCGTCTGCAAACCGCCGAGGCGCGTGAGGCGTTCTCTGCGTTCGCGGAGCGGCGGGCGCCGGATTTTTCCAGGGTGTAGTTGAGGTCGCCCGACTTTACTTCGCTGACCGCGTCAGCGTCGCCGGCGTGGTGTAGTCCAGTAGCCGGATCGCCTCGTCGGCGGCTTCGACCATGTCGGACATCAGTCTGCGGGTTCTCTCGAAGTCGGCTGCCGTCATGCCGCGAAACAGCATGTCGTTGACCGGGCGCTGCACCGGCGCCAGCTCGTTGAGCAGCGCGCGGGCCTTCGGCGTGATGGTCAGGACGACCCTGCGCCGGTCTTCGGTATCGGTCTCCTTCTCGACCAGACCGCTCAGAACCAGCTTGTTGATCTCGATGGTGATGAAGGCGCCGCTGAAGTGCAGGTGTTCGGCGACCTGATTGACCCCGACCTTCTCATCGTCGCTGCTCAAATGCGCAATCGCGATCAGCACGGTGTACTGCGTTCCCGAAAGGCCGATCACCGCGCCGAGTTGGCCGCGCACCGCCTGCAGCCGCGCCGAAAACGCCAGCGTGTCGTGGACGAATTGCCGGAACGCCGCGTCCGAGCCGTCGACCATCAGCTGCGGCCGCGAGATTGTCGGCTCGATCTTTATCTTTCGTGGCTTCGGCTTCGACGTCATCAGATCCTCGCACGCGTTCGCCCCCGTATACCGGGCGGCCGAATCACAAACAAGTTGGATCGGCCATGCACAAAGATACCATGGTCGCGCTTGACAGCGCCGGCCTTGTTTCGATAATATAGCTTTGTCATAAAGCTATATAGACGAGAATCAGGAGATCACGATGGGCGCCCTCGCGGAGGTGGACCCCCGCGCCTTCCGCCAGGCGCTCGGACAGTTTGCCACCGGCGTCGCCGTCATCACGGCGCAGGCCGGGGATGGCAGCGCCATCGGCCTGACCATGAGTTCCTTCAACTCGGTCTCGGTGGACCCGCCGCTGATCCTGTTCTCGATCGACCGCAAGGCGTTCAGCCTTCAGGCGATGACCGAGGCGAAGGGCTATGCGGTCAACATCCTCGGCCGCGACCAGGAGCATCTGTCCAACAAGTTCGCCAAGGCGCTGGGGGACAAGTGGGCAGCGGTCGAGCACACACTCGGCCACATGGCGGCGCCGCTGATCGCCGGCGCGCTGGCGCATTTCGAATGCACCCCCTACGCGCATTACGACGGCGGCGACCATGTCATCTTCGTCGGCCGGGTGGTGCGGTTCTCCGCTTATCCCGCCAACGAGCCGCTGATCTTCTTTCGCGGGGCCTATCGCAGCCTCCAAAGTACCGAGCGCAGCCCGGAATGGCCGCTGCCGATGCATTACTGAATCCGGACTGAATCCGACCCAGGACCGATGACAACTACCGACGACAACCGAGGCACTTCATGATCAAGACCGGCCAACAGCATATTGCGAGCCTGCGCGACGGCCGCGAAATCTATCTCGACGGCGAATTGGTGGACGATGTCACCACCCATCCGGCGTTCCGCGGCGCCGTGGCCTCGATCGGGCGGATGTTCGATTTCCAGAGCGCGCCGGAAAACCGCGAGTTGATGACGTTCGAGACCGACACCGGCACCCGCGCCAACCGGATCTGGGAATTGCCAGGCAGCTATGACGCGCTGGTCAACCGCCGCAAGGGCCTCGAGGCCTGGACCGAGTTGCACGCGGGCTTCATGGGCCGCGCGCCCGACCACGTCGCATCCTGCATCGCCGGCATGTATATGGGCCTTGAGGTGTTCGAGGCTTATAACGGCGACCGCGCCAAGGCATTGTCGGATTATTACCGCTATGCCCGCGACAACGATCTCTATCTCACTTACGTGATCATCAATCCGCAGGCGGATCGCTCCAAGAGCGCCGCCGAGCAGGCCGACCCGTTCCTCTCCGCCGGCGTGGTGTCGCGCGATGCGGATGGCATTACCGTGCGCGGCGCGAAAATGCTGGCGACCGGCGGCATCATGGCCAACGAGGTGTTCGTCACCTGCATCCAGCCGCTGCAGCCCGGCGACGAGAAATACGCGATCTCCTTCGCGATCCCGATGAACACCAAGGGTCTGAAGATCCTGTCACGAAAGTCCTACGAGGCGGCGTCGCCCTCGGTGTTCGACAATCCGCTGTCGAGCCGTTTCGACGAGAACGACGCGGTGCTGTATTTCGACGACGTCAAGGTGCCGTGGGACAGGGTGTTCATCGTCGACGACATCGCCATGTGCCAGAAGCAGTTTCACGCCACGCCGGCGCATGTCTATCAGAACTACCAGGCGATGATCCGGCTGTCGGTGAAGCTGCGCTTCCTGAGCGGCATCGCGCACCGCACCGCCGAGACCAACGGCATCGTTGGCTTTCCGCAGGTGCGGGAGATGCTGGGCCAGCTCGCCGCCGAGGTCAGCATGGTCGATGCCTTCGTCGTCGCCATGGAAACCAAGGGCCAGCAACGCGGCGCTTATTTCGTGCCGGATCGGCAGATGCTCTATGCCGCGCAGACCCTGACTCAGCAGCTCTACGCCAAGGTCATCAACACGCTGCGCGAACTGGCCGGTGGCGGCATGATCATGCTGCCGTCCTCGGTGAAGGATTTCCACAACCCTGAGGTGGCGCGATTGATCGGCAAGACCCAGCAATCACCGGCCGCCAGCGCGGTGGACAAAGTGAAATTCTACAAGCTGGCCTGGGATGCCGTGGGCTCCGAATTTGCATCCCGGCATTCGCAATATGAGATGTTCTTCGCCGGCGCGACCTTTGTTACAAAGGGCCACGCATTCCGGACCTATGACTGGACAAAGGCCGCTGCGCTGCTCGACAAGATGCTGTCGAGCTACGATCTGGCCGATGAGTTGACCACCCGGAACGATCCGGTTTCCCCACCCCGCGCTGTCGCTTGAACTGTTTCAGGAATCTCAAAAATGGCCATCAACAAAGCCCACGACGAATTTCGCACCCTCGACATGTCCAGCGGATGGGAGACCCCGGCGGGTTATCCGGCCGGCATCCAGCAGAAGATCCTGTCGGGCGCGCTCGATGAGGTCAACAAGCGCGGCAGCCGCACCCGCATCCTGCGCTTCGCGCCGGGCGTTTACACGACCACGCCTTTCGTCCACGAATACTGGGAAGAAGTGTTCCTGTTCTCCGGCGATCTGATCGTCGGCAACGATGACAAAGGCAATGGCGGCGAATCCTTCAAGCCGAATACCTATGCGTGCCGGCCGCCCGGCGCGTTTCATGGCCCGTTCAAGTCGGAAACCGGCTGCCTGCTGATGGAGATCCACTATTTCGATCCCGCCTGAGTCCACGCCGGAGCGTCTGATCGTCGGAATCACCGGAGCATCCGGCGCCATCTATGGCGTCCGGCTGCTGCGGCTGTTGCAGAAGACGGACATCGAGACTCATCTGGTGATGAGCCGGTCGGCGAAGATCGCGCTGACGCAGGAGCTGGACATCAAGGTCGCCGATGTGGCCGATCTGGCGGATGTGGTCCACCAGGTCGACAATATCGGCGCGACGATTTCCAGCGGCTCGTTCAAGACGCTCGGCATGGTGATCGCGCCATGCTCGATGCGCAGCCTGTCGGAGATTGCCACCGGCGTGACCTCGTCGCTGGTAACGCGCGCCGCCGACGTGGTGCTGAAAGAGCGCCGCCGGCTCGTGCTGATGGTGCGCGAAGCGCCGCTGCATCTCGGCCATCTCCGTTCGATGACGGCGGCGACTGAAATCGGCGCCATCATCTATCCGCCGGTCCCGGCGTTCTATGCCCGCCCGGAAAGTCTCGAACAGATGGTCGACCACACGCTCGGCCGCGTGCTCGACCTGTTCGATATCAAGACCGATGCGGTCAGTCGCTGGCAAGGTCTCAGCCCGGCCAAAGCCCAAGACCTGCCGTGAGCGTCGCTTCGCGGACAGCGCCTGAAATGGTGGCGCGTCGGCGATGACGGAATCCACGCAGAGTTTTGAGGCGGAGAGCTGGGCGTTTGCCTTGCAGATCTATGCCGAGCCCGGCATTGCCGAGGCCTGCCTCCGATTGCAGGCCGAAGCCGGCGTCGATGTGATGATGTTGCTGACGGCTGCCTTTGCAGCGGTCAGGCGCGGCATTGTTCTCCAGGCCTCGGATATTCAGGATATGGACGAAGCCTGCCGACCGTGGCGCGAACAGATCGTGCAGCCGCTGCGCGCATTGCGCGTGGCGTTGAAATCGGGGCCGTCGCCGGCGCCGGTCCCAGCCACTGAGAAATTGCGCTCGCAGATCAAGGCCAGCGAACTGGCCGCCGAGCAACTGCAGAATGATTTGCTGGCAGCGTGGCTGCAGCAAAAAGCGCCAGCGCAGCAAGCGGTGTCGCGCATGGAACTTCACGCCGTCCTTTGCAGCGTCGTCCTGCTGGCCTTGCAGAAGCGCGAAAGTGGTCAAATCGACCGGCTTTTGCCTGCGATCGACGATATCGCCGCAGCGGCGAAGGGCATCGCTTCGTGATGCCGCCAAACTGGCCAGATCATGCCCAGCAAGCAGACTTGACTAGCTTTGTAACTTAGCTATCGTTCCTTGATAAGTGGGAACCCGACCAGCATGACCAAGCCTCAGATCCTCGATACGCGCTTCCGTTCCGCGCTGGCGCGCCTCGCGCAGGGCGATCGCATCCTCACTTTCGAGAAGCCCGCGGATCCGCATCTCGAAATCGCGGCGATCCTGAAAAAGCTGGATGGAAAGCAGGCGCTGCTGTTCCCGTCGGTCAAGGGCACCGAGATCCCGATCATCGGCAATCTGCTGAGCTCGAAGGAAAACTGCGAAGCGGCGTTCGGTCTCGACTTCAACGGTATCCGCGGCCTGGTGCAGCGCGCCATGGGCGGTCCGTTGCCGCCGGAAGTCGTCACCGATGCACCGGTGCAGGAAGTCGTGCTGAAGACCGGCTTCGACATTACCAAACTTTTTCCGGCACTGTTTCACGCCCCCGGCGATGCCGGCCGCTACATCACCGCCGGCATCGTGGTGGTGAAGGATCCCGTCACCGGCATCTACAACGCCTCCTATCACCGGCTGCAATTGCTCGGGCCGGATCGTGTCGCGATCAAGCTCGACTTCGGGCGCCACCTTCGCCTCGCCTTCGAGCGCGCGAAAGAGCGCGGCAAACCCTTGCCCGTCGCCGTCTGCATCGGCACCGATCTGGCGCTGCATTTTACCGCAGCGACCATGGGCTCGCAGATGCCCGAGACCGCGGACGAACTCGCCGTTGCCGGTGGCCTCGCCGGCAAGCCGCTGACGGTGGTCAAAGCCGTTACGCAGGACCTGCTGGTGCCGTCGGAGAGCGAGTTCGTTCTCGAAGGCGAAATCCTGATCGACGATGTCGCGCCGGAAGGTCCGTTCGGCGAATTCATCGGCTTCGCCGCGCCCGCGGCCGATGCGCCGATCCTGAAGATCACGGCGGTTACGCACCGGCTGCGCCCGATCTATCACGTCATCAACGGCTTCGGTCGCGAGACCATCATCCTGCGCAAATACGTGCTGGAAGCCAGCCTGCTGAAAGTGTTGCAGTCGGCGATCCCGATCGTCACCGATGTGGAGATGACCTCCGGCGGTTTGCATCGTTTCCACGCGGTGATTCAGGTGAAAAAACAGAGCCGGCAGCACAACGGCCTGCAGCGCAACGCGATGCTGGCAGCGTTCGGCGCGCTGAAGGATCTCGATCTCATCACCGTGGTCGATCACGACATCGATATTCGCGATCCCATCGACGTCGAATACGCCGTGGCCACGCGCATGGAAGCTTCAAGCGATCTTGTTCTGATACCAGGCGCGCGCGGTCACGAATATGTCCGTGTCAGCAAGGAAGGCATCCGTACCAAGCTCGGCATCGATGCCACGGTGCCGTTCGAGGATCAGGACAAATTCCGCCGCGTCGAGTTTGCGGCCACCGATGTCGAACTCAACACATTCGCGTCAGGTCAAGCCACTGCCACGCGCGCGATGGGTCTGGTGGGAACGAACATTGCATAGCCTTGCGAAGCCAGCTCGATGATTTTCTCAATCTCTAGGAAAACACAGATGAAGCGATTTCTCGCAGCAGCCTTGTTACTGGGAACGGTCGCGGGTGCGACCGCCGCATCGGCGCAGGAGTGGCCGGCCAAGACCATCAAGCTCGTGGTGCCCTATGCGCCGGGCGGCTACACGGATTCTGTCGGACGCATCACCGCGCGCTATCTCGAGAAGGCCCTCGGCCAGACCGTGATCGTCGATAACCGCGCCGGCGGCGGCGGCATCGTCGGCTCCGATCTGGTGTCGAAGTCGCCCGGCGACGGCTACACGCTCTGCGTCTGCAGCGTCGGCGCCATCTCCATCGCGCCGGTGGCGCAGACCACCTCTTACGATCCGGTCACCAGCTTCAAGCCGGTCAGCATCGTCAGCACCATCCCGCAGACGGTGATCGTCAATCCCACGCTGCCGATCAATTCGATGCAGGATCTGGTGAGCTACGCCAAGGCCAATCCGGGCAAGCTGAGCTATGGTTCCAGCGGCGCCGGCGGCCTGATGTATTTCTCGGTGGCGCTGTTCGAAGCGCGTACCGGCACCAAGATGACCCACGTTCCGTTCAAGGGCGGCTCGCCCGCGACGGCCGCGGTGGTCTCCGGCGAAGTCAATCTCGCTTTCACCAACATGACCGACGCGCTGCCGCAGATGGAAGCCAACACCGTTCGCGCTTTGGCCGTCACATCCGCCAAGCCGAGCGAATTTACGCCAAAGCTGCCGACGGTCGCGGGCACGGTATCGCCAGGCTACAGCGTCGAATCCTGGAACGGCGTCATGGCGCCGGCCAGCACGCCGGATGTGATCATCAGCAAGGTTTCCGACGCCCTGAAGAAGATGGCCGCAGATCCGGAAGTGCAGAAGAGCATGGCGGTCGCGGGCGCTTCGACGGTGTTCACCACGCCGGCAGAATTCAAGGCGCAGATCGCCAGCGAGGTCGAGCAGTGGCGCGTGCTGCTCAAGGAAATTTCCGAAAAGAAGACCTGAGATTGGCGCGCAGGTGAGTAAGGGGACATCGTCATGAAATCACTCGCCTGGCGCGGCAACATCGACTTCTATTCCGGACTGCTGCTGGTCGCCGTCGCCGGCGTCGCGTTGCTCTATATCCGGACGCTGGCGATCGGCACCGTCCTTGAGATGGGACCGGGCTATTTCCCGCTGGGGCTGGCGCTGGTCCTGCTAGGCATGGGGCTGTGCCTGCTGGTGAAAGGCCTGCTGGTCAGCGGCCCGCCGGTGGGACAGTTTCATTTGCGGCCGCTGTTCTTCATTCTGCTGTCCTTTGCCGCGTTCGGCGTTCTGGTCGAGCGCGCCGGACTGATCCTCGCGATCCTCGTGCAGGTCGCGATCGCGCATTTCGCCTCGCGCGAAACCAGCTGGCGCGAAAGCAGCATCACCGGCGTCGCGCTGGCGGCGACTTCCGCCGTGGTCTTCGTCTGGCTGCTCAAGATCCCGGTGGAGCTGCTGCCATGATGGATGTGTTCTCGCTGCTCGGTCATGGTTTTGCGGTCGCGGCGACGCCGATGAACCTGTTCTTCTGCCTGGTCGGTGCCGTTTGCGGCACGCTGATCGGCGTGCTGCCGGGACTGGGGCCGGTGGCGACGATCTCGCTGCTGCTGCCCGCCACCTACGCGCTCGATCCGCTGGCGGCGATCATCATGCTGTCCGGCATCTATTACGGCGCACAGTATGGCGGTTCGACCACCGCGATCCTCGTTAACATTCCCGGCGAATCCACTTCGGTCGTCACCGCCATCGACGGCTACAAGATGGCGCAGCAGGGCCGCGCCGGCGAAGCGCTGGCGATTGCCGCGATCGGCTCCTTCATTGCCGGCTGCTTCGGCACTTTGGTGATTGCGCTGCTCGGGCCGCCGCTGGCGCTGATGACGCAAAAGTTCGCCTCACCGGATTATTTTTCGCTGATGGTGCTGGGCCTGGTCTCGGCCGTGGTGCTGGCGAACGGCTCGGCGTTTCGCGCGGTGTCGATGATCTTCCTGGGCCTGTTGCTCGGCATGGTCGGCATGGACATGAACACCGGCGAAGCCCGCATGACCTTCGGACTGATTGAACTGTCCGATGGCATCAATTTCGTCGCGCTGGTGATGGGCCTGTTCGGCGTCGCCGAGGTGATCTCCAATCTTGAGGAAGTCTCGACCCGGATCGTCAACCATTCGAAGATCGACAGCATCTGGCCGTCCTTCAAGGTGCTCAGGGGCGCCTGGGGTTCGGTGACGCGCGGCACGCTGATCGGCACCATCTTCGGCATCCTGCCGGGCGGTGGCGCGACCATCGCCTCGTTCTCCGCCTACGCGCTGGAGAAACGCATCGCCAAGAATCCATCGCGGTTTGGCAACGGCGCCATCGAGGGCGTCGCGGGACCGGAATCGGCCAACAACGCCGCCGCGCAAACGTCCTTCGTGCCGCTGCTGACCATGGGCATTCCCACCAGTGCCACCATGGCGCTGATGGTCGGCGCGCTCACTCTGCATGGGATCGCGCCCGGCCCGATGATCATCTCGCGCCAGCCCGATCTGTTCTGGGGCCTGATCGCCAGCATGTTCCTCGGTAATGCGATGCTGGTGATCATCAACCTGCCGATGATCGGCATCTGGGTGCGGCTGCTGAATGTGCCGTACCGCATTCTCTATCTTGTCATCGCGGTGATTTGCGCGATCGGCGTCTACTCGGTGAACAATTCCAGCTTCGACGTCTACATGACCGTCGGCTTCACGCTGCTCGGCTATGTGCTGCGCAAGCTCGACGCCGAGCCGGCGCCGCTACTGATGGGATTCGTGCTCGGACCGATGGTGGAAGAAAATTTCCGCCGCAGCCTGATCACCTCGCATGGTGATCCCCTGGTGTTCCTGCAGCGCCCGATCAGCCTGGCACTGCTGCTGATCTCGGCGGCGCTGCTGATTTCCATCGTGATGCCGTCGGTGCGCAAACGCCGGGTCGAGGTATTCGCGGAATAGGCTGACGCCTATCCCTTCAACCGCGCCCATAGCGCTTCGGCCTGACGGCCTTGATGTGCGTTGGGACGAAACAACCGAATCTCTACCGGAATTCGCCACGCTCTGCCGCCCGCCGCGACCAGCCGGCCGCCATCAAGATCGTCCTGCGCCAGACTCTGCGGCAGCCAAGCAATGCCGCGGCGCGCCAGCGCGAGGGAATGCAGCGTCGCCGCCAGATGCGAGGTGAAGACCGCATCGAGCGCGCCCGATTTCGCCGCGCGACGCGATCCGACGATGCGGCCGAGGCCGGATTCCGCGCTGTAAGCGAGATAGGGGATCGGCGTTTTCGTGGGGTGATCCAGCGACCACAGCGCAGCGCCGCGGGCATCCGGTGCACTGAGCGGGATCAGCACGTCCTTGCCGATCACGGCGCTGCTGAACGGGGCGCTCTCCAGCCGATTGGGACTGTCGCGATGCGCGTGGCAGAGCAGGAACTGGGCGCGGCCGCGCAGCATGATCTGTTCGCACGCCGCCATGCTGTCGGAGATCAGGTTGATGGTGCCGAGCGGCGACGTGCGCTCCTGGTCCCGGATCCATTTCGGAAAAAACGTAAACGACAGCGCGTGGGTGGCGGTGAACGACAACGACGCGGTCTCGCGGCCGGCCACTTCCAGCGTTTCCGAGCGCAATTGCCGGACATCGCGGGCTATCGCATCGGCGCGTGAGCGCAGATGCGCGCCGGCTGCCGTCAGCGTCACGCCATGGGTGGTTCGCGCGAACAGGGGCGTGCCGATCCAGGCTTCCAGCGCCTGGATGCGGCGGCTGAAGGCGGGCTGGGTGACGTGGCGTGCTTCCGCCGCGCGGGAAAAATTCAGCCGCTCTGCGAGTTCGATAAAATCATCCAGCCAGGCCAGTTCCATCGCTTATGCCGATCGTGCATGACAGGTGCCGATCATGGCATTGGCGCCGCAGGGCGTCCAGACGTAGGACTGCGCCAACAATCCCGGAGAGAACCGCCATGCGCATCGTCGACGTCTGCGAAATCACCCAGCCGATCGCCTCAAAGATCCGCAACGCCTATATCGATTTCTCGAAGATGACGACCAGCCTCGTCGCCGTCGTCACGGACGTCGTGAAAGACGGCCGCCGCGTTGTCGGCTACGGCTTCAACTCCAATGGCCGCTACGGCCAGGGTGGCTTGATCCGCGAGCGTTTTCGCAACCGCATTCTCGAAGCCGAGCCCAGGACGCTACTGAACGACAACGGCGACAATCTCGATCCGCACCGGATCTGGGCGGCGATGATGTCGAACGAGAAGCCCGGCGGCCATGGCGAGCGCTCCGTCGCCGTCGGCACGCTGGACATGGCGATCTGGGACGCCACCGCGAAGATCGCGGGCAAGCCGCTATTCCGCATGCTGGCCGAGAGCAAGGGCCGCGAGGCCGATCCGCGCGTGTTCGTCTATGCTGCCGGCGGCTATTACTATCCCGGCAAGGACGACTCGGCGCTGCAAGCGGAGATGCGCAGCTATCTCAATCGCGGTTACACTGTCGTCAAGATGAAGATCGGCGGCGCGCCGATCGACGAGGATCGCCGCCGCATCGAAGCGGTGCTGAAGGAGATCGGCTCGGAAGCGCGGCTTGCGGTCGATGCCAACGGCCGGCTCGATCTGGAAACCGCCATCGCCTACGCCAAGATGCTGCGCGACTATCCGCTGTTCTGGTACGAGGAGGTCGGCGATCCCCTCGATTATGCGTTGCAGGCATCGCTGAGCGAGTTCTATCCCGGCCCGATGGCGACCGGCGAAAACCTGTTCTCGCATCAGGACGCGCGCAATCTCTTGCGCTATGGCGGCATGCGGCCGGATCGCGACTGGCTGCAGTTCGACTGCGCGCTGTCCTACGGTCTCGTCGAATATCTCCGCACGCTCGACGTGCTCGAACAATTCGGCTGGTCGCCGTCGCGCTGCATCCCGCACGGCGGTCATCAGATGTCGCTGAACATCGCGGCTGGCCTCGGCCTAGGCGGCAATGAGAGCTATCCGGATCTGTTCCAGCCCTATGGTGGATTCCCGGACAGTGTGAAGGTGATCGACGGCCACATCACCATGCCCGACTTGCCGGGCATCGGCTTCGAAGGAAAATCCGACCTGATCAAGGTGATGCGCGAACTGGCGGAGTAACTAAGGCGCGCTCCGCAGCAGCAGCTTGATCGCCAGTTCGGCGCGGTGCATCGGCGCCAGGCTGCGATAGGTCCGCGCCAGCAGCAGCGCGCCTTCAAGCTGGCTCAGCACGGTGGTGGCGACGATGTCGGCATCGTCGGCGGTCATGCCGAAACGCTCCAGCCCGCGCTTGATCTCTGTCTCCCAGCTCTGGAAGGCATTGCGGGTCGCGTTGCCCAGCACCTCGGATTGCGCCGCGGTTTCCAGCGCGGTGGTGGCGATCGGGCAGCCCTCCTTGAAATCGGATTTCTCCAAATCCGCCGCCATGCCGCGCGCGATCCGGATCAGGAACACCTCGGCGCTCTCCGAAGTCTCGGCGGCGCCGGCAATGCCCTTGCGCACGGCTTCTCCCGCCAGCGTCAGCGCGGCCTCGCCGATTTCCTCTTTGCCCTTCGGAAAATGGAAGTACAGCGAGCCGCGCGGTGAGCCGCCGGCGGCCAAAACATCGTGCAGCGCGGTGCCATGATAGCCCTGCTGGCGAAACAGCCTTGCCGCAGCGGCCAGCGTTTTCCCTTTTGAATCAATACCTTTTGCCATGATTCAAAATATCATTTGCCAGTCGGTATGTCGACCGTCATAATATGTATACTGACTTACATATTTTCAGCTGCCTTCAAGGAAGAAGCCATGACCGTGCTCGCTCACATCGCTCTCGCCGCCGTGCTGCTCACCGGCGCCTCCGCCGCCTCGGCGCAGAGCCTCACCGAAGCCCAGGCGCGCGCCGCCATCGCGCCTTGGTACAGTCTGTTCAATGTCGCCAGCCGCGGCGACGTCAAAGCGATTCAGGAGCAGATCCTCACGCCGGATTACGAATCCTGCGCCGGCTATCTGCCGGGCGAATGCTGGGGCCGCGACACCTCGATCAAGGTGGTCAGCGGTTTTTCGACCTCGATCCCCGACATGAAATTCGACATCAAGGAAGTGCTGGTCGCCGGCGACCGCGTCATCGTGCGCGGCGAAGTCACCGGCACACCGGCAGGCGATCTGTTCGGCGTGCCGCACACCGGCAAGAGCTTTCGCATGATGGCGATCGATATCCAGACCATCAAGGACGGCAAGATATCGAAGACATTTCACATGGAAAACTGGCTCAGCGCGCTGGGCCAGCTGCGGGCGAAGTAGAACGGACCAGCGCGCTTCACCATCGCTGGCTGTCATCACCCGCGAAAGCAGGTGACCCAGTACTCCAGAGCGCCAGTGATAGTTCGCGAACGCGCTGAAATGCTGGGTCGCCCGGTCAAGCTGGGCGATGACAGTTTTAGTGTTGCGAACGCGCGAGACCCAGCTTACGCGTGCCCTTCCGACAACTCGCGCCTTTCCTTGGCATATCGCACCAGCGCGACGAAGCGATAGAAGCCATGCACGAACTTGCCGTAGGGCATGGTGATGAACAGCGCGAACACGATGCCGATGTGCAGCGCCAGCGTGAGGCCCATGGCCGGGGTGGCGCGCAGCAGCAATAGTGCCAGGCCGGTGAGGCTGGTCATGAACAGCATCGCCAGGAAGGCGACGTCCATGCCGTATTTCTTGTTGTCCTGCAAAACGGGATCGCGGCGGAACTTCTCCCGCAGCAGTCCGATCGGCCCGACGATCAGACCGAGGCCGCCGAGCGTGCCCAGCAGCACCGGCAGGTCGTACCAGGGATACGGCGCCTCGCGGCTGAGATAGTGATACACCGTGGCGACCGAGGTCGAGGCGAAGCACAACATAAAACCGTAGAACGTAAAATGGTGATACAGCCGTCTGTTGTCGGTGGGCTTCTCGTCCTCGTTCATGCAGCCGACCCCGCCGCCGTCGAGATAGCGCAGCGTTGAAGCATCCTTGATCGCCTGCCACAGCGAGGTGCCCTGCAGCAGCGTGCCGGCGGGCTCGCCGATATCGCGCCAGAAGTTGCGCACCCCCATCGAGATCGCCACGATGGCATAGAGGAAGGCCGCGCCGAACAACGCCGCCATCGCGTTGTGCGGCATCAATCTGTAGAACGCGCCGGGGCCGCTGTGCGCGCCGAACAGCACGCCCGAATCGTGGAACGCGACAAAGCCGATAATGAAGGCGGCAACGCTCAGCGCCGCGACGATGCTGATGACCAGCCCGTTGCGCTGAAAGCTGCCTGACAGGAATGGCGGCCAGGCATAGGCCCCATAGGATTCGCCGCGGACCTGCGCCAGCACGGCGGGCACATTGACGTTGAATTCGTGCGGCGGCGAGAACTGGCAGTCGTAATAGCAAGCGCCGCAGGAGTGGCAGAGATTGGCAAGATAGTTGAGGTCGCCATCCGAAAACGAGCGGCGCATCTCCATCGCCGGAAACACCGCGCAGATGCCCTCGCAATAGCGGCAGGAATTGCAGACCGTCATCAGCCGGTCGGCTTCGGTCAGTGCGCTAGTTGCGTGCATATCTGGCCGCTCCCCGTCCCGCAGCGCGCCCGAACACAGAGCCGATGGTCATGCCGATTCCGGCCGCATAGCCCTGGCCCAGCACATTGCCGGCCATGATCTCGCCGGCGGCGAACATGTTCACGGCTTGCTTGCCGTCCGCCATGATGATGCGGGCTTCCTTGTTCACCTTGACGCCCAAATAAGTGAAGGTGATGCCGGGCCTGACCGGATAGGCGTAGTATGGCCCGACCTCGATCTTGCGCGCCCAGTGCGTTTTCGCCGGCTTGATGCCTGCGGTGGCGCAATCATCGGGATTGTCGGGATCGAAGGTGCCGGGCTGCACCGCGGCGTTGAACGCGCTCACCGTCTCCGAGAGTTTTGCCGGATCGAGTTCGAGCAGTGTTGCCAGTTCCTCGATGCTGTTGGCCTGGATCGGCGGAAACAGCGACGGCATGAACAGCTGCAGCGAGCGCGAGTCGAAGATGATGTAGGCGATCTGGTCGGGCTGCGCCGCGACCAGACGGCCCCAGATCGCATAGCGCTTCGGCCAGATGTCCTCGCCCTCGTCGTAGAAGCGCTGGCACTCGTTGTTGACGACGATGCCGTAGATCACGCAGTCGAGGCGCGTGATGATGCCGCCGTCGAATTTCGGCGCGCGGGCGTCGATCGCCACCGCATGGCATTGCGTGACGTCGCCGATCTGCTTGACCTGATGATTGATCAGCATCCGCAAAATCGTGCCGCGATTATACGGCGTGCCGCGAATCAGGAAATTCCCGGCGATCTCGCCCCAGCCCTGCTTCAGCCATTCGATATTGGCCTCGAAGCCGCCGGACGCCGCCACCAGCGCCGCGGCGCGAACGGTGCTGGTGCCCGATGCTTCCTTCACGGTCGCCGACAGGAACATGCCGTTCTCGATCTCGAGTTCGGTGACTTCCGCATCGTAGCGGACCTCGACGCCGAGTCGTTCCGCGGTGAGATACAACGCGTTCAACATGGCGCGGCCGCCGCCGAGGAAGAACGAATTGGTGCGGCCGAGCGACAGCGTGCCGCCGAGCGAGGGCTGGAAGCGCACGCCCTGATCGACGATCCAGGTCAGCATGTCCTTGGATTCGGCGATCATGTAGCGCGCCAGTTCCTCGTCGGTATGGCCTTGCGTGACGCGCTTGAGGTCTTCCCAGAATTCGTCCTCGGTGTAGGGGCCGGTGAGAATGTCCGTCGCGCTGTCATGGGCACAGCGCATGTTGCGGGTGTGCCGCGTGTTGCCGCCGCGATAGAAATGCGGCGCGGCCTCCAGCACCAGCACGCTGGCGCCGGAGCGCCGCGCAGAGATCGCCGCACACAACGCCGCATTGCCGCCGCCGATCACCAGCACGTCCGTGCGTTCGAGAAGGTCGAGATCGGTGCGGATCATCGGATCGGAAACGTCGGAACTCATCCGGCAGCTTTCGTGGGAAGGGCAGCAGGCGGGGCGCGCCGCATGACGCGCAGATGAAGCCAATAGATCGCTGGGAAATCAGGATGCAAGGCAGAAATGGAAAAACCGCGAGGATTTCCGGAAACAGAACGCACGCCGGCAATTTGCGCGCGATTTCATTCCGCCTGAGAGAACAAGGGTCGCCCGGGCCGTCACTTTTTTCCGATCGCCTCACCTTTCGTTTTTCCGGCCGCTGCAGCTTTCGGCTTCACGCGTATTCGCATGCGTCCGCCCTTGGCCCTTTCGATTTCGAAAATGTCGGTCTTGCGGACGAGATCGCCGAGCTTCTTGAAGCCATAGGTCCGCACGTCGAAGTCGGACACGAGGTTCGTAAGTTGGGTGCCGACCATGCCGAGGTTGACCCAGCCTTCTTCCTCGCTGTCGAGTTGGGAGATCGCTTTCTTGAGAATCGGAACAGCGTCGCTCGGTGACTGCAGGGATCTTGGTTTCGGTTCATCCTTGCCGGCCGCCTGGGTCTCCGGCAGCAAATTTTCGGTGTAGATGAATCGGCGGCAGGCCTGCCGAAAGCTCTCCGGCGTTTTCTGCGTACCGAAGCCGTAAACGTCGGCGCCTTGTTCGCGCAGCCGCGAGGCGAGGCGGGTGAAATCGCTGTCGGAGGACACCAGGCAGAAGCCGTCGAAGCGACCGCTGTGCAAAAGGTCCATGGCGTCGATCACCAGCGCGATGTCGGAGGCGTTCTTGCCTTTGGTGTAAGCGAATTGCTGGTAAGGATCGATCGCATGTTTCTGGAGAATTTCGGCCCACGACTTGAGTTGCGGGCCGGAGAAGTCACCGTAGATGCGGCGCACGCTGGCCTCGCCAAATTTCGCGATCTCCTCGAACAGCCCGCCGGCGATCTGCGGCGAGGTGTTATCGGCATCGATCAGGACCGCAAATCGCGGGGACCGCGGCTGTTCGATTGTCATCTTCCATCCTTGCCTTGTGGCGAGTGATCGATGCGAGAACCTTGGCAGCGGCGCCGATTTTCACCGGTCGGGAGACTTTGCTTTGTCTGTGAGCTTAGCTTTCAGGCGATCGAACAGTTTGGCCATTGGTTCGGGGATGCTCATTGCCGATTCCTGCCTCGATAATTATTGTCCGACGCGGTTGCTTTTCAAGCCGGATGGGCAGTTCGGACAGGTATTTCTCTTGCACCGGCTGTGTCGTATTGCCCTCGTCACCCACCAAATTGGGCGCTAACGTCATCTGAAGTCCACGAATCGTGGCACCAACAGAGGTTTTTAAGATCTATGACCATCCGCCTGCACCGCGGCGATCTGCCGGATTTGAGCCGCTATACCGATTCGGTGGCGATCGACACCGAGACCATGGGGCTCAATCCGCATCGCGACCGGCTCTGCGTGGTGCAGCTGTCCAGCGGTGACGGCAGCGCAGATGTAGTGCAGATTCCGGTCGGGCATACCGACGCGCCGAACCTGAAGAAGCTGCTCGGCGATCCCAAGATCACCAAGATCTTCCATTTCGCCCGCTTCGATCTCGCCGCGCTGTACAATGCGCTCGGTGTGATGCCGTCCCCGGTCTATTGCACCAAGATCGCCTCGCGGCTGTGTCGCACCTATACCGACCGCCACGGCCTCAAGGACCTGGTCCGCGAGGTGCTCAATGTCGATCTGTCGAAGCAGCAGCAGTCCAGCGATTGGGGCTCGGAGAAGCTCAGCGACGCCCAGTTGTCCTATGCGGCCTCTGATGTGCTGCATCTGCACGGGCTGCGCGAGCGCCTCAATGTGATGCTGGCGCGCGAAAATCGCACCGAACTGGCGCAGGCCTGCTTCGATTTCCTCCCCACACGGGCGAAACTGGACCTGTCCGGCTGGGAAAATGAGGACATTTTTGCGCATTCTTAAAGGCCTTGGGGTTTAAGGGCCTGGAGGTGAAGTGACGCTCTGAAGCATCTCGCCGCAGGCGGCCGCCGCGTTTCGGTCACACTCCTCGTTCTGGTGGGGAAGGCTGCAAAACCTGCGCATTTCAGCGTAGAATGGCTGAGGCAGCCCGGCGCGTTGGAGCAGCGGTGAATTCGGTTCAGATCCCGACCTATCAAGCCGGCATGGACGTGCGGTTCGCAGCCGCGGCGCGCCACTCCAGGCTAGTGCGGGCGTTGCGGGTCGCCGTGCCCGCCGCCGTGGTCCTGTCGATGGCCATGATCGTCGGGGTGTCGATTTTCAACCCGTTCCGGATGATCATGGCGAAGCTGCCGCTCGACATGGGCAATCTGGTCGTCTCCGGCACCAAGATCACCATGGAGACGCCGCATCTGGCGGGATTTTCGCCCGACGGCCGGCCCTATGAGTTGTGGGCCAAGACCGCGACGCAGGACCTTACCGACCCCGATAACGTCGAACTCGGCACGCTCCGCGCCAAGGTGATGATGGAAGACAAGTCGACCATGACCATGGATGCGCGCACCGGGCTGTTCAATTCCAAAACGCAGCTGCTCAATCTGTACAAGGATATCTTTCTGCAAACCACGTCGGGCTACGAAGCGCGGATGACCCAGGCTGTGATCGATATCGGCAGCGGTACGGTGACGTCGGAGGAGCCGGTCGACGTCAAATTGCTCAACGGCACCCTGGTCGGCAAGCGGCTCCGGATCACCGAGCACGGCGACCTGGTAAGATTTGAAGGCGGCGTGGTCATGAATCTGGTGATGGATCCGCCGAACCCCGATGCGGCAGTACAGCCCGTACCTGAGCCGGAAATGCCGCCGCCCGAGCCGGCCAAGGCCAAGGTTTCCAACGGCAAGCGCGCCAACGCGAAATGAATATGATGATGGCCTCTGACAGACGCAGCTTCCGGACCCGCCTGGCGGGCGCCGTATGGATGACGCTCGCTTTGGCCGTCGTCGGCGACGCTGCGGCACAGAGTGCCGTGCAGGGCGTGCCTAACGCCATGCAGGGTTTTTCGCAGAATCGCGACCAGCCGATCCAGATCGAGGCCGCGGCGCTGGAAATGCGCGACAAGAAAAAGGAAGCGACGTTTTCCGGCGACGTGAAGGTGGTGCAGGGCGACACCACCATGAAATCGAAGAGCCTGGTGGTGTTCTACGACGGTGGCGGCGCGGCAGCGCCGGCTGCGGGAACCGCCAAGGCCGCGCCGAAGGCGCCAATCAAGGCGGCCCAGCCTGGCCCCGGCGGCAGTTCCTCGATCCGGCGGCTGGAAGCCCGCGGCAATGTGGTGGTGACCCAGAAGGACCAGGTGGTGACCGGCGAGACCGCGGTATTCGATACCAAGACCAATCTCGTCACCATGCTCGGCGGCGTGGTGCTGACCCAGGGCAAGAACGTGCTGCGCGGCGATCGTCTGGTGGTGGACATGACGACGGGAACGTCCCGGGTGGAATCCGACAGCGGCCGCGTCCAGGGCCTGTTCCAGTCGTCAGGCCAAGGCGCACCGGCGATTGGCCCGGCGCCTGCCGGAAAACCCAAGTAAAACCCAAGTAAAAAAAACCAAGCAAAAACCCATTTAGGTAAAAATCTAAGCAATTTCAGCTAATTGGTGGTTGGCGACCGGCGCGGCGGTTGAACCACGCTGCACAACTCGTTATCGCCATTGTTATATCAGACAAATGACGGTCTGGCGTTTCGCTGGGCAAGGGACATCTACTCCTCCATGTTGATCCGGCGAATCGAGAAAACCGCGGCAATTTCGCGGATGGCGTCCAGGGCTGAGCGAAGCGCGCATGGTTGATTTTCTCGGCATGTTCCGTCGGCGCGCCCCGAAACGCGGTCCGCAAGGCTTCGCGCGGTCGCAGGTCGACATCACCGCGCTCAGCGACAGCATGGGCGACATGCTGACCAGCCCGGTGCGCGATGCGCCGCCGCTGTCGCGGGCAATCCCGGACGATGCTCCGCAACTGCCGCAGCAACGGGCCGAGGCGCCCCGCGCGCCAGCGCAGGCGTCCCGGCGCCCCGAAAAGCAGCCTGCTCGCGCCAAGGCCAATGGTGTGGCGGCGCCCAAACTCGCCAACCGCGCCGGCTATCTGGCGGTGCATAGCGTGGAAAAGAGTTTTGGTTCGCGCCAGGTGGTCCGCGGTGTCAGCATCTATGTGCGTCGCGGCGAAGCGGTCGGCCTGCTCGGCCCGAACGGGGCCGGCAAGACCACGGTATTCTACATGATCACCGGCCTGATCAAGGCCGATCGCGGCGCCATTGAACTCGATGGTCACGACGTCACCCAGCTGCCGATGTATCAGCGCGCCCGGCTCGGCATTGGCTATCTGCCGCAGGAAGCTTCGATCTTCCGCGGCCTCACCGTGGAACAGAATATCCGCGCCGTGCTGGAGGTCGTGGAGCCCAACCGCAAGAAGCGCGAGCACGAGTTGAATTCGCTGCTCGACGAATTCAACATCCAGAAACTGCGTAAATCACCCTCGATCGCGCTGTCCGGCGGCGAGCGCCGCCGCGTCGAAATCGCCCGCGCGCTGGCGACACGGCCGAATTACATGCTGCTCGACGAACCCTTCGCCGGCATCGATCCGATCGCGGTGGGCGACATTCAGGATCTGGTCCGCCACCTCACCAACCGCGGCATCGGCGTGCTGATCACCGACCACAATGTGCGCGAAACACTGGGGCTGACAGACCGCGCCTATATCGTCTATGCTGGTGAAATCCTGACCGAGGGGTCTCCCGAGGAGATCGTGGCCAATCCGGATGTCCGTCGCCTCTATCTAGGCGAGGAATTCCGCCTCTAGCCCAAAATTACAATTCGTCAAGTCGTGTACATCGCTGCAGGAAAGAGATAAGCAAGAAACGGACCAACTTTTGGATCGGTTTTTGCATCCATGGCGCTGACGCAGAGACTAGAGTTTCGACAATCCCAGTCGCTGGTGATGACGCCGCAGCTGATGCAGGCGATCAAGCTGCTGCAGTTGTCCAATCTCGACCTCGCGACCTTTGTCGAAGACGAACTGGAGCGCAATCCGCTGCTGGAACGCGCCAGCGACGGCAACGAACCGGCGGTCGCCGGCGAGGCCGCTCCGGAACGGGCCGAATACACCGATCATGCCGCCCACGATGAGGCCGGCTTCGCCTCCGGCCAGGATGGCGGCGAAAACTCCGACTTCTCCGATCGCCTGGGCGGCGACGGCTTCGACGCGCCCGCGCCCGATGAGTGGATGAACCGGGAACTCGGCAGCCGCGCCGAGATCGAGCAGACCCTCGACACCGGCCTCGACAACGTGTTTTCCGAAGAGCCGTCGGAAGCCGCGGCGCGCAATGCGCAGGATGCCGCGCCCACCGCCTATACCGAATGGGGCGGCGGCGCGTCCAACGACGACAGCTACAATCTCGAAGCTTTTGTTGCGGCGGAGGTCACGCTCGGCAGCCATCTCGCCGAGCAGCTGGCGGTGGCGTTCGCCTCGCCGGCGCTGCGCATGATCGGACAGTACCTGATCGATCTCGTCGATGAAGCCGGCTACCTGCCGCCCGATCTCGGCGGCGTCGGCGAGCGACTCGGTGCGTCCGCGCAAGAGGTTGAAACCGTTCTTTCTGTGTTGCAGAAATTCGATCCGCCCGGCGTGTGCGCGCGCGGCCTCAGCGAATGTCTCGCGATCCAGCTGCGCGAACAGAATCGCTACGATCCCGCGATGCAGGCGCTGGTCGAACATCTCGATCTGCTGGCCAAGCGCGACATCGGCAGCTTGCGGAAAATCTGCGGCGTTGATGACGAGGACCTCTCCGACATGATCGGCGAGATCCGCCGGCTCGACCCGAAGCCGGGTCTGAAATACGGATCGGCGCGGACCCAGACCGTGGTGCCCGACGTTTACGTTCGCCCCGGCCCCGACGGCGGCTGGCATGTCGAGCTCAACAGCGACACTCTGCCGCGCGTGCTGGTCAACCAGGTCTATTATTCCGAACTGTCGAAGACGATCCGCAAGGACGGCGACAAATCCTACTTCACCGATTGCCTGCAGAACGCGACGTGGCTGGTGCGCGCCCTCGATCAGCGCGCCCGCACAATTCTGAAAGTTGCCACTGAAATCGTGCGGCAGCAGGACGGATTTTTCACGCAAGGCGTCGCGCATCTGCGGCCGCTGAATCTGAAGGCCGTTGCCGACGCTATCCAGATGCATGAATCGACGGTGTCGCGCGTCACTGCCAACAAATACATGGCGACCAATCGCGGCAGTTTTGAATTGAAGTATTTCTTCACGGCGTCGATCGCGTCCGCCGACGGCGGCGAGGCGCATTCCGCGGAAGCGGTGCGGCATCATATCAAGCAATTGATCGACAGCGAAAATCCCGCGGTGATCCTTTCCGATGATACCATCGTGGAACGCTTGCGCGAGGCCGGCATTGATATTGCGCGTCGCACCGTTGCGAAATACCGTGAAGCCATGCGGATTCCGTCATCGGTGCAGCGCCGTCGTGACAAGCAGAGCATGCTCGGCAATGCCCTCACTGCGCCCGCCACGTCGTCCGAAAGGACATCCGATAGGTCTCGCGACATCGCACCAGCTTGATTGCGCTCCCACCGATTCGGAATACTGTCGGTTCAACTCAAGAGGAATCGAGGCATCAAAATGACCCTTCGCATCTCGGGAAAAAGCATCAGTGTCGGCGACGCCCTGCGCGGTCGCGTCAGTGAGCGAACCGACGAAGTCTTGCGAAAATATTTTGACGGTAACTATTCCGGTCACATCACCTTGAGCAAGGATGGCTTTGGCTTCCGCACCGATTGTGCGCTGCATCTGGATTCCGGAATTACACTTGAGGCCGACTCCAACGCAGCCGATGCCTATGCCAGCGCCGACCAGGCGCTGATCCAGATCGAGAAGAGGTTGCGCCGCTACAAGAGCCGGCTGAAGGATCGCTCGGCGCGCAAGGCACATGCCGCCGCGGAGGCGATTTCAGAACTGCAGGCGCCCACGCTGGATGCATCGAGCTACGTCATCGAGGCTCCGACGGGAGACGATGAGCATGACGAAACCGGCTACGATCCGGTGATCATCGCCGAGGCGACGACCTCCCTGAGGCGATTCTCGGTCAGCGAAGCGGTGATGGAACTCGACTTCACGGGCGCTGCGGTTGTCGTATTCCAGCACGGCGGTAGCGGCCGGGTGAATATCGTCTATCGCCGCGCCGACGGTAACGTGGGATGGGTCGATCCGCCGGTGGTTAAACCTTCCTGATGGCATTGACGCCCCGTTGGGCCCTCCCTATGGTCCGCCGCCTTTGACAGGTTACGGCCGGTCAAACGGATTTCGCACGGATGGGTTCCGGTGCTAGAGTACGACCTGGGCGTTCGCGCCCGGACGTTTTCTAACAGCGGGAACGACGTCCCCTTTCAGTCTTTGTCCTTCTTGACGCTGCCGGTCCTGATCCTACTTCACCCGCTGACGGTCAAACATCCTCGGAACGGTCCATGACGATTACCGATCTGGTCGCGCCCGAGGCTATACTCCCGGCGTTGAAAGTGAACAGCAAGAAGCAAGCGCTGCAGGAGCTTGCGGCGCGCGCTGCTGCGATCACCGGGCAGAGCGACCGCGCCATCTTCGAAGTGCTGCTGCAGCGGGAAAAGCTCGGCACCACCGCGGTCGGCTACGGCGTCGCGATCCCGCACGGCAAGCTGCCGAAACTGGAAAAAATCTTCGGCCTGTTTGCCCGGCTGGAGCGGCCGATCGATTTCGAGGCGATGGACGGCGAGCCGGTCGATCTCATCTTCCTGCTGCTGGCCCCGGAAGGCGCCGGCGCCGACCACCTCAAGGCGCTGGCGCGGATCGCGCGGCTGCTCAGGGATCAGGAGATAGCCAAGAAGCTGCGCGCCTCCCGCGACGCCCAGGCGATCTATTCCGTGCTGGCTTTGCCGCCGGCCACGGCGGCGTAACTTTCAGCCCGCAGTCCGGATGGCGCGAAGCGAAATCCGGGGTCCACATAACGACACAGCCTCTCATTCGTCATTCCGGGACGCGCCTTGGTCGGCGATAGCCGACGGGTGGCGCGGGCCCGGAATCCATAACCACCGCCATCGAGAATATGGATTCCGGGCTCGTGCATTCAGCGCCTGACGGCGCCGAATGTACGCCCCGGAATGACAAGGCGTGGGTGTGGAAGAAAAAATTCATATCGTCAATTGACAACAATCCTATATTGACTAATTCCCCTGCATCCCGTTCGCGAGGGGCGCTTCATGAGGCGTCGTGCGGTGGAATAGGGATGGCGGCGCCTGCGGGCGTGGGGAGGACGTATCCCCGCGCACCCGGGAGGCCCTGGGTAGCTGTCCGACCCCACTACGGGGGTCTGCTCTTCGTGAGCTGGACGGGTGCGGGTGAAGGCGGGCGAAAGCCGGCTGGATAGATGCCCAGTACCCGGAAGCACGGCCCCGGGGACAGAAATCGCCCATAGCAGCCGCAGGCTGCGTAAACTTGCCTGCGATGTGGCGCACCGAAAGGCGTTGCGCGGTCTCAGCTTCGTCGCCGATGCGGCGGAGCGGATCGCGACACTATTACCCCGCGCCTTTCGGCGCGCTGCCACCCCTCATGGTTTCGAGGGGAAACCACCCGCAAAACTCGGGCTCGATGAGCCGCGAGAATGCGGAGGCCTGGCTGGTTGAAGAGGCTTGGCTGTTTGAATATGCCGATCAAAGTTTGGCAAAGCGCAGCATCGTTTGCTGCGTCATGCCCGGCCTTGTGCCGGGTATCCACGCCCACAACTACGCAATGTATGTTCTGGCAAGTAGATACGCGGGGACTTGCCCGCGTATCGCAAACTCGCGCAGGTCGAGCCGGCGTCAGTGAACGCTGACGGCCTGCAATTCCTGGCTCCATGCATTCGCGATCGCCGCTTCGCGGCTGTCGGTCAGCATGATCGGCGTGCCGTCGGCGGCATGCAGCGCGAACAGCTTCAGTCCCGGCGCGATGTGCGGTGCCTGCGGGAAAAGTCCCGGCACGTCCTCGGAACGGATCTGCTTCACATAGGCGATCAAACCATCGCCCAGATGCGCCAGCGCTTCAGTGGTCACGCTTGCATTTTCGTAGGTGGTACCAGCTTCACTCATGGTCTCGACTCCTTCTGTTAGACCAAGCGGTCGAGTCCGCTACTCGTTCCATTATTCGTGTTCATTGATAGCGATTGTCTTAACGACCCGTTCAGGTTCAGGCCTGGCGAGGTCGACCGACAACAACCCGTTCTTCAGATCCGCACCCAGTACCAGCATCCCCTCTGCCAGCACGAACGTGCGCTGGAAGTGGCGCGCGGCAATGCCGCGATGGATGTACTGCCGGGTCTTGTCGTCCTGCTGGCGGCCCCGGATCACGAGTTGGTTTTCCTCAGTCGTCACATCGAGTTGATCGCGGGTAAAACCTGCGACCGCCAGCGTGATCCGCAGGCGTTCGGGCTGACCGCTGTTACGGTCGCACCGCTCGATGTTGTAAGGAGGATAACCGTCGGCGCCTTTCACCACGCGATCGAGCGCACGCTCGATCTCGTCGAATCCCAAAAGGAACGGACTGGATAACGAAGGAACACGAGACATTCCCAAAGTCCTCTCGAAGCGACTTTGACGTTCTGGGCCCTTGCGGCGCCCATGGCCGAATGGCGGTGTGCCATCCGGTCAATCAACAATATGGGCATGGTATTGCGCGGTTCAAGCGCCCCGGAACCGGCGTCCCCAGCCTTAAGGCGTTGAATTCGGGTCAGATATCGACCCGCTGGCGGCCATCGGCACTAAACAGATGCAATTTGTCGCGGGGCGCAACGGCCCGGATTCGCTGGCCGACCGCAGGTGAGGTCTGGCCGGGAAGGCGGACGATGACCTCGCCCGGGGGCAATTCGCCGGGATTGACGCTGACGCCCTGTGCACCCTGGCGGGAGCCATAGACGAAGGTTTCCGGGCCGACCCGTTCGATCGCCTCCACGGTCAGCTCCAGCGTGATCCCGCCGGTGGTGGTGGTGGCATCGGTGGAGATCAGGAGGTCTTCCGGCCGGATGCCGAGAATGCCGGCGGTGGCGGCGCCGCGGCTGTCACCGGCAAACTGGGCGGCGATTTCGCCGGCATCCAGCGGGATCAGGTTCATCGGCGGCGCGCCGATGAAGGAGGCGACGAAGGTGGTCGCCGGCTTGCGGTAGATATCCAGGGGATTGCCGATCTGCTCGACCTGGCCGCCATTCATCACCACCAGAATATCCGCCAGCGTCATCGCCTCGAGTTGGTCGTGGGTGACGTAGATCGAGGTGGTCTTCAGCCGGCGCTGCAGCTTTCGAATTTCGACTCGCATCGCCACGCGTAGCTTGGCGTCGAGATTCGACAGCGGCTCGTCGAACAGAAACACCTTCGGTTGCCGCACGATGGCGCGGCCCATGGCGACGCGCTGGCGCTGGCCGCCGGAGAGCTGCCGCGGCTTGCGGTCCAGCATCGGCCCGATCTCGAGAATCTGCGCGGCCTCGCGGACCCGGGTGTCGATCTCGGGCTTCGGCATGCCGCGATTGCGCAGGCCATAGGCCATGTTGTTGTAGACGCTCATATGCGGATAGAGCGCGTAGTTCTGGAACACCATGGCGATGTCGCGGTCCGCCGGCTCGATCTCGTTGACAACACGGCCGCCGATGTCGATCTCGCCCGCGGTGATCGTCTCGAGACCGGCGACCATCCGCAGCAACGTCGACTTGCCGCAGCCGGAGGGGCCGACCAGCACGCAGAATTGTCCGTCGCCGATCTCGAAATCGATGCCCTTGATGGCTTCGAATCCGCCGGGATAGGTCTTGCGGACGTTGCGCAGCGAAACGTTAGACATTCCAGTCTCTCACTTTTCCGTCTCCACCAGGCCGCGCACGAACAATCGCTGCATCACGATCACGACGGCGACCGGCGGCAGCATGGCGAGCACGGCGGTGGCCATCACGATCGGCCATTCGGTCAGTGCGTCGGTGGTGGTGATCATCTTGCGGATGCCGATCACGATGGTCTGCATGTCGTCCCGGGTGGTGATCAGCAGCGGCCAGAGATATTGATTCCAGCCATAGATGAACAGGATCACGAACAAAGCCGCCATGTTGGTCCGCGACAGCGGCAGCAGCGTATCCTTGAAGAAGCGAAACGGGCCCGCGCCGTCGAGCTTTGATGCTTCCAGCAACTCGTCGGGCACGGTCATGAAGAACTGCCGGAATAATAGCGTCGCGGTGGCCGACGCGATCAGCGGCAGCGTCAGGCCGGGATAGGAATCCAGCATGCCCAAGTCGGCGGCGATCTTGTAGGTCGGATAGATCCTGACCTCGACCGGCAGCATCAGGGTAATGAAGATCATCCAGAAGATCCACATCCGGAACGGGAAGCGGAAATACACAATGGCATAGGCAGACAGGATGGAGATCGCGATTTTGCCGAGCGCGATCGACAGCGCCATCACCCAGCGAGTTGAACAGCATCACGCCGACCGGTTCGCGGGTCGAGCCGGACGTGCCGACAAAAATCGTCTTGGTGTAGTTCTCGATGAAATGGCTGCCCGGCAACAATGACATCTGGCCGTTGGCGATCGAGGCGGCGTCCTGGGTCGAGGCGACGAAGGCGAGATAGACCGGAAACGCCACGATGGCGATGCCAACCCACAGAATGAAATGCGCAACGTAGCGTCGGATGCCCTGGTTCTCGACCATCAGTAAGTCACCTTGCGCTCGACGTAGCGGAACTGGATCGCGGTCAGCGCCACGACGATCACCATCAGCATCACCGATTGCGCCGCCGACGAGCCGAGATTGCCGCCGAGCAGACCGTCGAGATAGACCTTGTAGACCAGCGTTTCCGTTGCCTTCGCAGGGCCGCCGCCGGTCATCGCGTCGATGATGCCGAAGGTGTCGAAGAAGGCGTAGACGATGTTGACGACGATCAGAAAGAAGATGGTCGGCGTCAGCAGCGGGAACGTGACGGTCCAGAATCGCCGCATCGGTCTGGCGCCATCGATGGCCGCGGCTTCCAACACGCTCTTCGGAATTGCCTGCAGGCCGGCGAGGAAGAACAGGAAGTTGTAGGAAATCTGCTTCCATGCCGCGGCCAGCACGATCAGCGTTACCGCGTGATTGCCGTTGAGTTGTGGATTCCAGTCGACGCCTAAGTTGCGCAGGCCGCGCGCGAGCACGCCGAGCGATGGATGCAGCATGAAGATCCACAGCACGCCGGCGACGGCAGGCGCGACCGCATAGGGCCAGATCAGCAGCGTACGGTAGAGGCCGGCGCCGCGCAGTGGCTTGTCGGCCATGACAGCGAGCAGCAGCGCGAAGGACAGCGAGGAGCTGGCGATGGCAGCGGAGAAGACGAATGTCCTGACAACGGCGTCGTAATATTCCGGCTGGGTCAGAAGTTCGGAATAGTTCTCGAACCAGATGAACGTCGTCGAGAGACCGAACGCATCCTGCAGCAGAAAGGATTGCCAGACCGCCTGCGCAGCCGGCCAGTAAAAGAAGAGCAGCACCACCGCGACCTGCGGGGTCAGCAGCAGAAACGGCAGCAGCGGCGAGCGGAAGACGGATTGCTTTTGCATGGAGAGCTAGCGCATCGGCTTGCGGCAAACGTCGTCCCCTCCCCCCCAAGGGGAGAGGGGACGACAGTGCGTCACACAAAGGTTGGCGAGATTGGCTTTCAAGCTCACTTGCTCACTGTCCGTTCGAACTGTCGCAGCATGGCGTTGCCGCGCTGCACAGCGGTGTCGAGCGCCTGCTTGGCGGTCTTCTTGCCGGCCAGTGCCGATTCGATTTCTTCGGCCCAGATATCGCGCAACTGCACCATGTTGCCGAGCCGCAGGCCGCGCGAATTTTCGGTCGGTTCCTTGTTGGTCAGCTCCAGCAGCGGCGTCTCCAGATAGGGCTGGTCCTTGTAGAAGCCCTGCTCCTTGGCCTTGGCATAGGCGGCCTTGGTGATCGGCAGATAGCCCGACGCCTTGTGGATCGCGACCTGGCGGTCGGTGTCGGACAGGAAGGTCAGGAACTTGGCGACGCCCTTGTATTCCTCGGGCTTCTTGCCGCCCATTACCCACAGCGAAGCGCCGCCGATGATCGAATTCTGCGGCGCGCCGGCGACGTCGGGATAATAGGGCATCGGCGCATTGGTCCAGTCGAACTTTGCGGCGCCCTTGACCTGACCGAAGAAGCCCGACGAGGTCAGGAAGATCGGGCACTCGCCGGAAGTGAAGCGGCCTTCCGAAGAGTTGGTGCGGCCGGAGTAGTCGTAAGTCTTGTCCTTCTGCAGCTCGATCAAGGTCTCGAGATGCTTGATCTGCAGCGGGCCGTTGAATTCGAGCACGGTGTCGAACCCGTCGAGGCCGTTGGCTTTCGAGGCGAGCGGCAGGTTGTGCCACGACGACAGTTGCTCGAGGTTGGCCCATGTCACCCAGGCGGTCGAGAAGCCGCAGGTCGCATAGCCGGCGGCCTTCAGCTTCTTGGCATCCTCGAACACCTCGGGCCAGGTCTTCGGGATCTCAGCGATGTCAGCCTTCTTCAGCGCATCCTTGTTGATCCACATCACCATCGAGGACGAGTTGAATGGGAACGACAGCATCTCGCCCTTCGAGGTCGAGTAGTAGCCGGTGATTGCGGGCAGGTAGTTCTTGGCGTCGAACTTCTCGCCGGCTTCTTCCATCAATTTGTAGACCGGCTTTACCGCGCCGGTGGCGGACATCATGGTGGCGGTGCCGACCTCGAACACCTGCATGATATGCGGCGCGTTACCTGCGCGGAACGCGGCGATGCCGGCGTTCATGGTGTCGGGATAGCTGCCCTTGTAGGCCGGGACGACCTTGTACTCGCTCTGCGAGGCATTGAATTCCTCGGCGAGCTTGACCACGACCTCATTGTTGCCGCCGGTCATCGCGTGCCACCACTGGATCTCGGTCACCGCATAGGCGGGGGAAGCCAGCACGAGCGTGGAGGCTAGGAGCGCGGTGAAGCTGATTGGTCGGCGGATCATTCAAGTTCTCCCGGGTGGCCGTCATCATCATTGGTGCGCCGGTAGCAGCGCAGGATGACGTGCAAATGACCGTATAAGCGAGCCGATGCTACGAGGAAAGCGCCTGCATTGGGAAGTCGGAAACAGGACGTCGTCATTGCGGTTTGGCGGCCGTCACAGGAGGCTGGCCCACGCTGTCGCCATTGCTGATCCAGCACTTGACGCGCTCCGCGTTAAGCCCCCGCACATTCATGACCTCCCCATTGCTGACGCGGCGCAGATCGTAGTGGTCGCTGCCGGGGTCGAGTTCGAAGTTCACCGCGCCGCGGCAGCTGTTGCCGGTCACGGAGATCGATGCTTTCAGACGGAAATTACGCAGCGCCACGATTGGAAGCAGCTGCTTGTTGGCGACGGAAACCTGGATGCCCTTGTTGACCTCGCCCAGCGCACCGAGCGCATAGCGCGAGGTATTCTTGCTGGTATCGCTGAAGATCGACGTGTAGCGCGTCGCAACCGCGGTTGCCAATTTCACATAAACAACCAGCTCGCGGTCGACTCGTTTGATCCCGGGCCGTGGCGAGACCTCGTCCTGTGCCCAGACGTAGGTCAGCTTGAACGAGCGGCCGACGAAACTGTCGAACCCCGGTCCAGCTGCCTGGGCCGCGGCCAGGTTCTGGGCATCGGTGCTTGCCAGGTTGCGTCCGTCGCTTGGCGTCGCTGTGGCCACAACCGGCGACGCCGCGGCATCGAGCTTGCTGCGCGCGGCCTGGGCAAGATCGGCGTAATAGCCGCTGGTGTAGTTTTTCAGGAACGCGTCCCAGCCGGCGCGGGTATTGACCTGCGCTGCCAGCTCGTAATCGTGCCGCAGCGGTGAGTTCGGATCGAGCGCCGTGATCGGCGCCGGAACCGCGGCCGGGACGGAAGCGCCGGGAACCAGAACGACATCGTCGCCGCCCAGCGAGCCGTAGACATACGGCTCCTGCTTGTTGCCGGTGGACTTCATCACTTCGTCGCGCACATAGCCGAACGATTTGCGCAGATCCTGACCGGGCACCGGGAGTTGCTTTAGCAGCGCGGTGGTGAACGGACTGTCGGGGCCGTCGCCGTCCGACGCGGTCGAGCCCGCCTTCGCGGCATAAGCGATCAGGGTGTTCGGACTGGTCGGTTCGACCTTGGCCAGACCGCGCTGAAACCCGCGGGAAAGGCTGCGTTTCATGGTCTTGCCGAACGGATTGTCGCGACAGGCATCCAGAATGACCAGCCGCAATTTCTTCGCCGGCTCCAGGATACGCACGATGCGGTCGAGCGAGATCGCTTCGTCCTCCACGTCGATATCGCGCTCCAGCCTACTATCGACCGGAAGAAGATAGTTGGTGCCGTCGACCTCGATGCCGTGCCCGGCATAGAAAACCAGCGCCACATCGGCATCGCGAACCTTGTCGGAAAAGTCGCGCAGCATCTGGCGCATGTCGGGCGCCGAGGCGTCCTGCTTGACGACAACGTCGAAGCCGACTTTCCGCAGCATCGCGGCCATGGCCGCGCCGTCATTGGCCGGGTTGGGCAGGCGGGGAACGTTGCTGTAGGACGAATTGCCGAACACCAGCGCGACGCGCTTTCCCGGCTCCGCGGACGCCGCGACGATCGTGTTCAGCAGCAGGACGGCGCAAGCGACAGATAATCCGAGCCATCGGGCGATCGCGTGCCGAGACATTGGATGGTGCGGCATGGCGGCCTCTGCGGGGACGGAACGAGCTGCCAGACTGGCACGGTTTATCAGGCTCCGGAAGATGACCGGCACGATGAGGCGTGCCGGTCATCTTCCGGGCAATCCGCCATTCAGCGCTTCTTGTCGGGACCGCTGACCACGCCCTTGGCGACGAGATCCTTGATCTCGTCGGGCGAGTAGCCGAAATCGGTCAGCACGGCACTGGCGTGCTCGCTGAATTTCGGCGGCACGCTGCGCAACGACGCCTTGTTGCGCTCGAGACGGATCGGCGACGCCACGCCCTTGTACCAGTCCTTTTCGATGACATCGCCGCGCGCGATGGTGTGGGCCGATGTCAGCGCCTTGTCGATGGTTTGCACCGGTCCGGCGGGCAGGCCGGCGGCAAGCAGCCGGTCGCACAGCGGATCGGCCTCGAACTGCGCGAACACTGCGCCGAGTTCGGCGCGCAGCGCGTCGCGGTTGGCGATGCGGTCCTTGTTGCGGGCAAAGCGTGGGTCGGTGCCAAGTTCGGGCTTGCCGATTTCCTTCGCCAGCTTGCGGAAGGTGCCGTCATTACCGACGCCGATGAAGATGTTGGCGGTCTTGGTCGGGAAGATCGCGTAGGGCACCAGGTTCGGGTGCTCGTTGCCGGTAAGGCCCGGCGGCTTGCCGTGCATGAAATAATTCGCAGCGTGCGGATGCATGATGGCGAGGCCGGTCTCGTACAGCGTGGTTTCCAGGAACTGGCCAAGCCCGGAGCGTTGGCGTTCCGACAGCGCCATCAGGATGCCGATCGCGGCATAGAGCCCGGTGGTGATGTCGACGAGGGGCACGCCGATTCGCATCGGGCCGCTTTCCGGCGAGCCGGTGGCGGCGATCATGCCGGTCATCGACTGGATGATGGCGTCATAGCCGGGATTGCCGCCGCGCGGACCGTCGCCGCCGAAACCGGAGATCCGGCAATGCACCAGGCGCGGGAATTTTGCGCGCAGCACGTCGTTGCCGATGCCCCATTTATCCAGTGTGCCCGGCTTGAAGTTCTCGATCAGCACGTCGGCATCCGCGAGCATCTTCAGCAGCACGGTGCGGCCGCCCTCGGAGGCAAGGTCGAGGCCAATGGAGCGCTTGTTGCGGTTGACGCCGACGAAATAGGCCGCGTCCTCGTCGTGGAAGGGAGGGCCCCAGTCGCGCACTTCGTCGCCGGCCGGCGGCTCCACCTTGATCACATCGGCGCCGTGGTCGGCGAGAATCTGCGTGCAGTAAGGACCACCGAGCACGCGCGTGAGGTCGATCACGCGTAATCCGGTCATCGTGCCCGTTGCCGCTTGTGAACTCATGGAATCAGCCTTCGCTCAAATGGGAATCATGGGAATGGGAGGGAGCATTCGGCTTCAGAGCTAGCGGTCTTCAGGCGCGGCAGCAATGCCTTCTGGTGCGGGGGCGCATGCAGGTTGGCCGTCGAGATTGGTTTCGGCGCGGTCGCCTGGCGAACCCGCACGTCGAACGGCCCGCCAAGGGTGTTGGCGGGCCGTTCGCGCAAGCGAATTAGACGACCTTTAGGCGCACATCGACGTTGCCGCGGGTGGCGTTCGAATACGGGCAGACCTGATGGGCCTTCTCCACCAGGGCTTCAGCGTCCGCACGCGCGAGGCCGGGCAGCGAGACGGCGAGGTCGATGTCGAGACCGAAGCCGCCGGCAGAGCGCGGTCCGATGCCCACCGTCGAGGTCACAGACGCATCCGCCGGTACTTTCGGGCCGCCCTGAGAAGCGACAAATTTCATGGCGCCGATGAAGCAGGCGGCATAGCCGGCGGCGAACAGCTGCTCGGGATTGTTGCCTTCGCCGCCGCCTCCACCGAGTTCCTTCGGTGTGGTCAGTTTGACATCCAGCGCTCCGTCGAGCGTGGCGGCATGGCCATCACGGCCGCCGGTTGCCTTGGCGCTGGTCTTGTAAAGCACATTCACGGACATGGTGATCTCCCTTGGGGTTCATTCAATGCCAGATGTATTGCACGCAATTCAATTGTGTGCAATACAATAAATGGCGTGGCAGCGATTTAATTGCGGTCAATTGATTGTGAGACTGCGCAGGTCCACATTAGCATGCGAAGTCCCGTCGGACTGGAGTTGTCATGGCCAAAAAACCCGCAGCGTATCCGCCACTCATGCTCGACAATCAGCTCTGCTTCGCGGTGTATTCCACCGCGCACGCCTTTAATCGCGTCTATAAACCGCTGCTCGACAGGCTGGGGCTGACCTATCCGCAATACCTGGTGATGCTGGTGCTGTGGGAGCGCGACGATTTGCCGATCAAGGATATCGGCGAGCGGCTGTTTCTGGATTCCGGCACGCTTACGCCACTGCTCAAGCGGCTCGAGGCCGCCGAGTTGATCAAGCGCACGCGCAGCAGTGAGGACGAGCGACAGGTGCTGATTGCGTTGACACCGCAAGGTCAGGTCCTTCGCGAAAAAGCCAAGGCAGTGCCTCAAGGCATCCTTGCGGCCTCGGCTTGTTCCACCAGCGAGCTGACGGCAATGAAAAACGATCTCGTTGCGCTTCGCGACAAGCTCACCGCCGCGCTTGGAGGATGATCGCAATTGATCCGACGCGAGGAACGCAGCCGGATCTGCAAACAGGAACCCTCGGAGAGGCGGCAGTCTTCTGCCCGTCTTTGTCCTAAGAGCCTTCGCCGCAGGACACGGGGTTCTTCACCTGGTTCGCCCCGATAGGCTGGCGTGGCTTGCCGAGCCGGAGCTTGCGAAGCAAGCTAAAGGATGGTGGAGCCAGGCGGGATCGAACCGCCGACCTCTTGCATGCCATGCAAGCGCTCTCCCAGCTGAGCTATGGCCCCTAACCTGCGACGCACCGAAGTGCGCGCGGCAAACCCTGATCACAGATCAGGATTGATCTCAAGTCTCTTCGTCACCTGAAACGTCACCGATGATGTCGGTGACGTCCTCATCGCCTTCTTCTTCGTCGGCAATAAAGGTCGAATCGTCGTCTTCATCGTCATCGATGGTATCGTCGACCTCGATATCGTCCTCGGATTCCAGCACGGCGGCCTTCTTGCCGGTGTTTTCCTCGGCATCGGCTTCCTCGAGGGACACCAATTCCTCGGCCTCGGCGACTTCCGGAGCCTCGGCGGCGGACGCAGCAGCAGAAGCGGCGGCAGCGCGCGATGCGGCGTCAGCACGGGTACGCGGCGGAGGAATCGGCGCAATCGGCACCACCTCGCCGGTATACGGCGAAATCACCGGGGTTTTATTGAGGTCGTAGAACTTCTTGCCCGTCGTGGGGCAAATGCGTTTGGTTCCGAGATCGGATTTGGCCACGTGAGGAGTCCTGGGAATTTTTTTGAAAAACGGTGCTTCACTTGGCTAGTTGCCGCGCTGCTGTCAATAGCGCTCTGCGTGAGAGCGACTGCGGCGTGACGCAGCGTGGCCCATATGCTACGAGGCCGCTGCGCAAAGGAACACAATCTTGACTCATTCAGCCAGTCTTGCAGCCCCGCCAACGCCTCTGGAAGCGCGCAAGAGCGCGGCTCTGAGCGGCCGCGTTCGGGTGCCCGGCGACAAGTCTATCTCGCACCGTGCCCTGATTCTGGGCGCGCTGGCGGTCGGCGAAACCCGGATCACCGGCCTGCTGGAGGGCGAAGACGTCCTGAATACCGCCAAGGCAATGCAGGCCCTGGGCGCGCAGGTTGATCGCACCGGCGATTTCGCGTGGGTCGTGCGCGGCGTCGGCATTGCCGGCTTTGCCGCGCCGAAAAATGCGCTGGATTTCGGCAATTCGGGTACCGGTTGCCGGCTGGTGATGGGCGCCGTCGCCGGCTGTCCCATTTCGGCAACATTCGATGGTGACGCCTCGCTGCGCGGCCGGCCGATGCGGCGAATCGTCGATCCCCTTGAGTTGATGGGCGCGCGGGTCACCGAAAGCCGCGACGGCGGCCGTTTGCCATTGACGCTCCAGGGCGCGCGCGATCCGCTGCCAATCGTTTACCGCACGCCGGTGGCGTCGGCCCAGATCAAGTCGGCTGTGCTGCTGGCGGGGCTCTCAGCGCCCGGCGTGACCACTGTGATCGAGACCGAAGCCAGTCGCGACCACACCGAGCTGATGCTGCGCCATTTTGGCGCGCAGATCGTCTCGGAGAACGAGGGAAGTCACGGCCGCAAGATTACGCTGACCGGCCAGCCGGAATTGCGGGGCGCGGATGTTGTCGTGCCGGCCGATCCGTCCTCGGCGGCGTTCCCGATCGTCGCGGCGCTGATCGTTGCGCAATCCGACATCGTGCTGACCGACGTGATGACCAACCCGCTGCGCACCGGGCTTTTCACGACATTGCGCGAGATGGGCGCCTCGATCGAGGAGAGCGAGATTCGTGGCGATGCCGGCGAGCCGATGGCCCAGTTTCGCATCCGCGCCTCCAAGCTCCGCGGCGTCGAAGTGCCGCCGGAACGGGCGCCGTCGATGATCGACGAATACTTGGTGCTGGCGGTGGCAGCAGCCTTCGCGGAAGGCACCACGACCATGCGCGGCCTGCAGGAATTGCGGGTCAAGGAATCCGATCGGCTGGAGGCCACAGCGGCGATGCTGCGCGTCAATGGCGTCGAGGTCGAGATTTCTGGCGACGACATGATCGTCGAGGGCAAGGGCCATGTGCCCGGCGGCGGTCTGGTTGCCACCCACATGGACCATCGTATCGCGATGTCGGCGCTGGTGATGGGGCTGGCGTCCGACCAGCCGGTCACGGTCGATGACACCGCCTTCATCGCCACCAGTTTTCCGGATTTCATCCCGATGATGCGGCGGCTCGGTGCGGATTTTTCCTGATCCCGATCTGGCGTGGATATTTGAGGTTTCGGGTGCTAAGCCCACGCCGGTCAGGGCGGCGACCCGCTCGGTCCACCACGCAAGACGGGCACCCGTAAACGCATGATCATCGCCATCGACGGACCGGCCGCATCCGGAAAAGGCACGCTGGGCAAGCGCCTCGCGCGCCATTACGGCTATCGCCACCTCGATACCGGTGTGATCTACCGCGCGGTCGCCAAATCGCTGATGGACGCCGGCGCAGACCTCAATGACGAGATGCTGGCGGTGTCGGCGGCGTTGGAGCTCGACCCCGAAAAATTCGGCAATCCGGCCCTGAAAACCCAGGCGGTTGGCGCGGCTGCCTCGGTGGTGTCGGCGATTCCGCAGGTGCGGCAGGTGCTTTTGAGCTTTCAGCGGCGGTTCGCCGAGGATCCGCCGGGCGCGGTGCTGGACGGCCGCGACATTGGAACCGTGATCTGCCCCCATGCCGATGTGAAGATTTTTGTCGTCGCCGACGCAAAAGTCCGCGCCCGGCGCCGGACCCTGGAAGCCAAGGCGCGGGGCGAGGAGGTCGATGAGGCCGCCGTGCTGGAAGACATCCTGCGCCGCGACGAACGCGACCAGAACCGCGCCATTGCGCCGCTGAAGCCGGCCGCAGATGCATACTTGCTGGATAACTCCAATTTGGATATAGAAGGCGGCGTCCGGGCCGCCATCGACATTGTCGAGGCCGTCCGAGCGGGCCGGCAGCGGGTTTGAATCTAATCAAACTAAACCGCTGCCGTCATTGGAGGAAAGCCCGCTCCAGGTCTTGAACGTCGGTGCTTTCAACCGACTGCTTTGGCACCGGACAATCAACGTATCGATCGTGCAGGCATGCTGCCGGCCCGTTCTTGCAATTTCCTGCAAGACGGTCGTTAGAGGTTGCGGACCCCTAACACTTCACGCGCGATACGCCCCTTAACCCGAATGGCCGGCGATACCCGCATCTGGAGAACAAATGGCTTCGACTGCTGCTTCTTATAATCCTTCACGCGACGATTTCGCCGCGATGCTCGACGAGTCCTTCGCAGGTGGCAACCTGCAGGAAAGCTCCGTCATCAAGGGCATCGTTGTCGCGATTGAAAAGGACATGGCCGTCATCGACGTCGGCCTGAAGACCGAAGGCCGCGTGGCGCTGCGTGAATTCGCCGTGCCCGGCCGCGAAAGCGAACTCAAGGTTGGCGACGAGGTCGAAGTGTTTCTCGACCGGATCGAAAATGCGCTCGGCGAAGCCGTGCTGTCGCGTGACAAGGCGCGTCGCGAGGAAAGCTGGGGCAAGCTCGAGAAGGCCTTCAACAACAACGAGAAGGTTCACGGCGTCATCTTCAATCAGGTCAAGGGTGGCTTTACCGTCGATCTCGACGGCGCAGTGGCCTTCCTGCCGCGCTCCCAGGTCGACATTCGCCCGATCCGCGACGTCGCCCCGCTGATGAACAACTCGCAGCCGTTCCAGATCCTCAAGATGGATCGCCGCCGCGGCAACATCGTCGTGTCGCGCCGCACCGTGCTCGAAGAGACCCGCGCCGAACAGCGTCAGGAACTGGTGCAGAACCTCGAAGAGGGCCAGGTCATTGACGGTGTCGTCAAGAACATCACCGATTACGGTGCGTTCGTGGATCTCGGCGGCATCGACGGCCTGCTGCACGTCACCGACATCGCATGGCGCCGGGTCAACCACCCGACCGAAGTGCTGACGATCGGCCAGACGGTCAAGGTCAAGATCATCAAGATCAACCACGAGACCCACCGCATTTCGCTCGGCATGAAGCAGTTGCTGGACGATCCGTGGCAGGGCATCGAGGCGAAGTACCCGCTCAATGCGCGCTTCAGCGGCCGCGTCACCAACATCACCGACTACGGCGCATTCGTCGAACTGGAGCCGGGCATCGAAGGCCTGATCCACGTCTCGGAAATGTCGTGGACCAAGAAGAACATGCACCCCGGCAAGATCGTTTCGACATCGCAGGAAGTCGAAGTGCAGGTTCTCGAAGTCGACAGCGTCAAGCGTCGTATTTCGCTCGGTCTCAAGCAGACCATGCGCAATCCGTGGGAAGTGTTCGTCGAGAAGTATCCGGTCGGCGCCACCGTCGAAGGCGAAGTCAAGAACAAGACCGAGTTCGGTCTGTTCCTCGGCCTCGACGGCGAAGTGGACGGCATGGTGCATCTCTCCGACCTCGACTGGAAGCAGCCGGGTGAGCAGGTCATCGACAACTTCAAGAAGGGCGACATGGTCAAGGCCATCGTCCTCGATGTGGATGTCGAGAAGGAGCGCATCTCGCTCGGCGTCAAGCAGCTGGAAGGCGACCCGTTCGCCGAGCCGGGCGACGTCAAGAAGGGTGCGGTCGTGACTTGCGAAGTGCTCGAAGTGAAGGAATCCGGCATCGACGTTCAGATCGTCGGCACCGACTTCTCGACCTTCATCAAGCGTTCCGAACTGGCGCGTGAGCGTTCAGATCAGCGCGCCGAGCGTTTCGCCGTCGGCGAAAAGGTCGATGCACGGGTGATCCAGTTCGACAAGAAGGCCCGCAAGGTCCAGGTCTCGATCAAGGCTCTGGAAGTCGCGGAAGAGAAGGAAGCCATTGCGCAGTACGGGTCTTCGGATTCGGGGGCGACCTTGGGCGACATTCTCGGTACCGCGCTCAAGCAGCGTACCGACAAGTAAGCCAACGCTTTCCGAGCCAGGCTTTCTGTAGCGATCAATTGGGGCCCCGGTTTTGCCGGGGCCCTTTTTGTTAGGGCGCCTGGGCTTTGACCTTGTTTTCTTCATATTGCGTCGCAATTGATGTAATCCGGTAACGCGAAATCAATGCTGCGCACGCAACACCGTGCGGTCCATCATTTGCGATTATGACCAAGGCCTTCCGGGAGAGTTCCGATGTCGCTTGATTCCGATGTGATCGTCGATCGCCGCAGGATACGCCGCAAGCTGACCTTCTGGCGCGTGACCGCCGTGCTGGTGGGGATTGTGGCCGTGGTCACCGTCGGCGTGGTGGCAACGCGGTCCGGCCCCTCCGTACTGGCCTCCTCGGGCTCGATCGCGCGCATTCACATCGATGGGTTGATCCGCAGCGACAACGATCGCACCGAGGCGCTGGAACGGCTGGAGAAGTCGTCGGCCGCCGCGGTGGTCGTGCATATCAATTCGCCGGGCGGTACCACCGCCGGCTCCGAACAGCTCTACGACGCGCTGATGCGGCTGAAGGCCAAGAAGCCGATGGTCGTGGTCGTCGAGGGGCTCGCTGCTTCGGGCGGTTACATCGCGGCGCTGGCGTCGGACCATATCGTTGCGCAGCAGAGTTCGCTGGTCGGTTCGATCGGCGTGCTGTTTCAGTTTCCGAATTTCAGCGGGTTGATGAAGACCGTTGGCGTGCAGGTCGAGGAAGTGAAATCCTCGCCGCTGAAGGCGGCGCCCAACGGCTTCGAGCCTACCAGCCCGGAAGCCCGTGCCGCGCTGGATTCGCTGGTGAAGGATTCCTACGCCTGGTTTCGCGGTCTGGTGCAGACCCGTCGCGGCATGGATGACGCGCTGCTGGAGAAGGTCGCCGATGGTCGCGTCTTTACCGGCCGTCAGGCGGCCGATCTCAAACTGATTGATCAGCTCGGCGACGAGAAGACTGCGGTGGCGTGGCTGGTTGCCGAGAAGAAGGTCAAGAGCGACCTGCCGGTGCGCGATTTCAAGCTGGCACCGAAGTTCGGCGACCTCACCTTCCTGCGCGCGGCCGCGTCGATCTCACTTGATGCGCTGGGTCTGGGCGCGATCGCGCGGCAGGTCGAGCAGGCCGGCGTGGCGCAGGCAATGGAACACCTCGGTCTCGACGGCATGCTGGCACTGTGGCGTCCGGCGGGCTCGAACTGAACTCATAAGTCCGGTTGAGAGCATTCGTTTCCGCACTGCGGGGAAGGGCGCAATATCTTTTCCGGGCATTTGTCACGCATTTTCGAAGTGGCCCGAATTCATTTAGCGTCTTGACAGCTCAAGGCTTTTTCACAGAAATGCATCTTCCCGTACAGAGTCCAGCATCTCGATGATTAAATCCGAACTCGTTCAGCGCATCGCCGAGCACAACCCGCACCTCTATCAGCGGGACGTGGAGAACATCGTGAACGCGATCCTCGATGAGATTGTCGCGGCGCTGGCGCGGGGCGACCGTGTCGAGCTGCGCGGCTTCGGCGCGTTTTCGGTGAAGCACCGTCCGGCGCGTGCGGGCCGCAATCCGCGCACCGGCGCCCATGTGCCTGTCGATCAGAAGAGCGTACCGTTTTTCAAGACCGGCAAGGAAATGCGCGAGCGGCTGAACCGCGAGGCCGGGGCGCCCGAAGCCAGCGCGTAAGCCGGTCCCATCGCCTGCACGCGAGAGACGTTGATGCGCAAATTTTTCTCCGGCCTGGTGCTGATCCCCCTCGCGATCATTTTTATCGTCTTTGCGGTGGCCAACCGGCATCTGGTGACGGTCTCTTTCGACCCGTTCAATACAGCTAACCCCTCGGTCGGCATCACCCTGCCGCTGTTCGCCGTCATCATCGCGGTGGCGATCCTGGGCGTGGGCGCCGGCGGCATGGCGAGCTGGTTCAGGCAGCGGCACTGGCGCCGCGCCGCAAGGCTGCACGAGGCCGATGCGCGGCAGGCCCGCACGGAACTGGCCGATCTGCGCGCTCATGCCGCCACAGCCGCGCGGAACGCGCCGCAGCGGCTCCCGGCGCCGATGCCGACCGGGATCGGCTATGGCGCCTCCGAGCGAGACAAGTCCGGCGCGACGTTGTAGAACCCGGCCCGTCGCACCACCTTTGCCATCTCACATTTTCGCCAGCGGTCATTTTTGAGCCATGTCCCTGATCGTCAAAATCTGCGGCCTGTCCACACCAGAAACGCTCGACGTGGCGCTGGCGGCTGGCGCGGATATGGTGGGTTTTGTGTTCTTTCCGCCGTCGCCGCGGCACATCGGCCTCGACCTCGCGCGGGAGCTCGGCAAGCAGGCCAAGAGCCGCGCCGTCAAGGTAGCGCTGTCGGTCGATGCCGATGACGCGCTGCTCGCCAACAGCATCGACGCGCTGCAGCCGCAGATCCTGCAATTGCATGGCAAGGAAACCGTGGCGCGGATCCGCGACATCAAGCAGAAATTCGGCCTGCCGGTGATGAAGGCGATCGCAATCGAAACGAAAGCCGATCTCGCGGCATTGCCCGGCTATGCCGCGGTTTGCGATCGCATCCTGTTCGACGCCAAGCCGCCGAAGGACGCCACGCGTCCTGGCGGCCTCGGCGACGTCTTCGACTGGCATCTGCTGGAAGGCCTCGATCTGAAACTGCCGTTCATGGTTTCCGGCGGCCTCAATGCCAATAACGTCGCCGAAGCGCTGCGGGTCACGCGCGCCGGCGGCGTCGATATTTCCTCCGGCGTCGAAAGCGCACCGGGCGTCAAGGATCCCGAGATGATCCGCACCTTTATCCGCGCCGCGCGCGCAACCGAAGAGTTGATGATCTGATGAATTCAGCCAATCCTGATTTAACTCGGCCAAATTCGTTTCGATCCGGCCCCGACGAAACCGGGCATTTCGGCATTTTCGGCGGACGCTTCGTCGCCGAAACGCTGATGCCGCTGATCCTCGATCTGGAAAAGGCCTATGCCGAGGCCAAGGCTGATCCGTCGTTTCAGGCGGAGATGAACGGCTACCTCAAGGCTTACGTCGGCCGTCCGTCGCCGCTGTATTTCGCCGAGCGACTGACCGAACACCTTGGGGGCGCGAAGATCTATTTCAAGCGTGAGGAGCTGAACCACACCGGCTCGCACAAGGTCAACAATGTGCTCGGCCAGATCATGGTCGCGCGCCGCATGGGCAAGAAGCGCATCATCGCCGAGACCGGCGCCGGCCAGCACGGCGTGGCGACGGCGACGTTGTGCGCGCGCTTCGGGCTGGAATGCGTCGTCTATATGGGTGCGGTGGATGTCGAGCGGCAGCAGCCCAATGTGATCCGAATGGAGATGCTCGGCGCCAAGGTGATTCCGGTGCAATCCGGCTCGCGCACGTTGAAGGACGCGATGAACGACGCGCTGCGTGACTGGGTCACCAATGTGCACAACACCTTCTACTGCATCGGCACCGTCGCGGGGCCGCACCCCTATCCGATGATGGTGCGCGATTTCCAGTCGATCATCGGCACCGAAACCCGCGCCCAGATGCAGGAGGCCGAAGGCCGGCTGCCGGATTCGCTGGTCGCCTGCATCGGCGGCGGCTCCAACGCGATGGGACTGTTTCATCCCTTCCTGGATGATCCCTCCGTGGAAATTTTCGGCGTCGAGGCGGCGGGCCATGGCCTCACCAATCTGCATGCGGCGTCGATCGCCGGTGGTCGGCCGGGCGTGTTGCACGGCAATCGCACATACTTGCTGATGGACGAGGACGGCCAGATCCAGGACGCGCATTCGATCTCGGCGGGGCTGGATTATCCCGGCATCGGTCCGGAGCATTCCTGGCTGCACGAGACCGGCCGTGTCACCTATCTTTCTGCTGACGATTCCGAAGCGCTCGCCGCGTTTCAATTGCTCTCGAAGCTCGAAGGCATCATCCCGGCGCTCGAGCCAGCGCACGCCATCGCAAAAGTGATGGAGCTGGCGCCGAAGCGACCGAAGGATCACCTGATGGTGGTCAATCTGTCCGGCCGCGGCGACAAGGATATTCCGCAGGTGGCCGATATCCTGCGGGGAGCGAAATCATGACCACCCGCATCGACAACCGCTTTGCCGAATTGAAGACCGAAGGCCGCGCCGCCTTTGTCACTTTTTTGATGGCTGGCGATCCTGATCTCGCGACCTCGCTGGAGATCATCAAGGCGTTACCGAAGGCCGGTGCCGACATCATCGAGATCGGCATGCCGTTCACCGATCCAATGGCCGATGGCCCGGCGATCCAGGCCGCGGGCCTGCGTGCGTTGAAGGCCGGCACCACGCTGAAGAAGACACTCGAGATGGTCCGCGCCTTTCGTGCCGGCGACAACGTCACGCCGCTGGTGCTGATGGGTTACTACAATCCGATCTATATCTACGGCGTCGATCGGTTCCTGGTCGATGCGAAAGCCGCCGGGGTCGATGGGCTGATCATCGTCGATCTGCCGCCCGAGGAAGACACCGAGCTTTGCCTTCCCGCGATGAAGGCGGGGCTGAATTTCATCCGGCTGGCGACGCCGACCACCGACGACAAGCGGTTGCCGGCGGTGCTCGCGAACACCTCGGGCTTCGTGTATTACGTTTCGATCACCGGAATCACCGGGAGCGGCAGTGCGGATTCGACTGAGGTCGGTGCGGCCGTCGCCCGCATCAAGCGCCACACCAGCCTGCCGGTCTGCGTCGGCTTCGGCATCCGCACGCCGGAAGCCGCGCATGATATCGCGCAGCACGCCAACGGCGCGGTGGTGGGTTCGGCGCTGGTCGATGCGCTCCGGGCCTCGCTCGACGCCGAGGGCCGGGCGACCGGCAAGACGGTCAGCGCCGTTGTCGATCTCGTGGCGTCGCTGGCGCAAGGCGTGCGCGGGGCCAGGCAGGCCGCAGAATAAGCCACAATTGCGGGGCATAGCCCCGGGCGGCGGTTGCTGGTTTTCCTCCGGGCCGCCATATCTAGACGAGAGCGACGCACCAAAGCAGCGACGCGGAGAAAAACATGAACTGGCTTACCAACGTCGTCCGGCCGAAGATTCGCAGCATCCTGCGCCGCGAGACCCCGGAGAATTTGTGGATCAAGTGCCCCGATACCGGGCAGCTGGTGTTCTACAAGGACGTCGAGCAGAACCAGTTCGTGATTCCCGGCTCGAACTATCACATGCGCATGGGCGCGGTGGCGCGGCTGAAGTCGATCTTCGACAACGAGACCTGGTTCGACGTGGCGCTGCCCGAGGTCATTGCCGACCCGCTGAAGTTTCGGGACGAGCGAAAATACGCCGACCGCATCAAGGATGCGCGCGCCAAGACCGGCATGAACGACTCGGTCAAGGTCGGCTACGGCAAGCTGGAAGGCGCCGGCGTCGTCGTCGCGGTGCAGGATTTCGATTTCATGGGCGGCTCGCTCGGCATGGCCGCCGGCGAGGCGCTGGTACGCGGGCTTGAACTGGCGGTGGAAAAGAAATCGCCCTTCATCGTATTCGCGGCCTCCGGCGGTGCGCGGATGCAGGAAGGCATCCTGTCGCTGATGCAGTTGCCGCGCACCACCGTCGGGGTACAGATGCTGCGCGAAGCCAAGCAGCCCTACATCGTGGTGCTGACCAATCCGACCACCGGCGGCGTTACCGCCTCCTACGCCATGCTCGGCGATGTGCAGATCGCCGAGCCCGGCGCGCTGATCGGCTTTGCCGGTGCCCGCGTGATCGAGCAGACCATCCGCGAGAAACTGCCAGAAGGCTTTCAGCGCGCCGAATATCTCAAAGAGCACGGCATGATCGACATGGTGGTGCATCGTCACGATCTGAAGCCGACCTTGGCGCGGCTGTGCCGATTGCTGACGAAATCGCCAGCGGTCGAAAGCGCGTTGAAGCCGGCGCCGATCAGCATTCCCGCCGAAATCGTCGTCAGCCCGGACGTGATGCCGGCCGCCCACGCGTGAGTACATCCGCGCCGCCATTGCCGCCCGCACTCGGCGATATCCTGGCGCGGTTGTCGTTGCGGCATCCGAACAGCATTGATCTTTCGCTGGACCGCATGCAGCGGCTGCTGGCGCAGCTCGATCATCCCGAACGCAAGCTGCCGCCGGTGATTCACGTCGCGGGCACCAATGGCAAAGGCTCGACGATCGCCTATCTGCGCGCGATCCTGGAGGCCGCAGGGTTGCGTGTGCACGCCTTCACCTCGCCGCATCTTGTTCGCATCAACGAAAGCATTCGCCTTGGTGGCGTGCTGGTCGGCGACGATGAGTTGCTGGCAACGCTGGCACATTGTGAAAACGTCAATCAGGGCGAGCCGATCACGCTGTTCGAGATCGAGACCGCGGCGGCGCTCACTCTGTTCGCCAAACATCCGGCCGATGTGGTGCTGCTCGAAGTCGGCCTTGGTGGCAGGCTTGACGCCACGAATGTGATCGATACGCCCCTTGCCTGTGTCATCACGCCGATCGGGATCGACCATACTGACTTTCTTGGCGACTCGCTGATGAAGATTGCGGCCGAGAAGGCAGGCATCATCAAGCGCAGGGTGCCGGTGATATCAGCCGAGCAATTGCCGGAAGTCACGGCGGTGATCGAGCAGCAGGCACGCAAGCTGCATGCGCCGGTGCATTCCGCGGGGCAGGAGTGGCACGTCAATGTCGAGCGCGGACGTCTGGTGTATCAGGACGATCGAGGGCTGATGGACCTCGCGGCACCGCGGCTGTTCGGACGGCATCAGTTCGGCAATGCCGGCTTGGCGATTGCGACGTTGCGAGCGCTCGACATGTTCAAGATCGATGCGGTCGCCTATGAGGCTGGTGTGGCGCGCGCCGAATGGCCGGCGCGGATGCAGCGGCTGACGTCGGGCAGGCTGGTGGCGCTGGCGCCTGAAAATTCCGAGATCTGGCTCGATGGTGGCCACAATGCGGATGGCGGCCGCGTGGTTGCGGCGGCGCTGGGCGACCTCGAGGAGCGGGTGTCGCGGCCGTTGGTGGCGATCGTCGGCATGATGGCCAATAAGGATGCCGCCGGCTTCCTCGCCAATTTTGCAGGCCTGACGCGGCATATCATCGCGGTGAAAATCCCGGATCGCGCCGGAGCGATGGCGCCCGATGCGCTGGCGGATGCCGCGCGAGGTCTCGGCATGCGGGTGGAAACGTCGGCGAGTGTCGCCGCGGCGCTGGAATCGTTGACGCGGCTTGCCTATGAAGTGCCGCCGCGTATTCTGATTACCGGCTCGCTGTATCTCGCCGGCCACGTCCTCGCTGAAAACGGCACGCCGCCGACTTAAAGCCAACACCCCGGAGTTTCGATGCGCTTTGCTGCGATTGCCGATGTGCACGGCAACTATCTCGCGCTGGAAGCCGTGCTGGCTGATATCCGCGCCCAGGGCATCGACGACATCGTCAATCTCGGCGACATGGCGAGCGGTGCGCTCGATGCGCGGCGCACTGTCGACATCATGATGGGCCTCAATGCCACCAATGTGCGCGGCAATCACGACCGTTATATCGTCGATTACAAGCTCGAGGACATGTGGCCGTCCGACCGTCTGGCGCACAGCCAGCTCGACGCCGTGCATATGGACTGGCTGCGATCGCTGCCGTTCAACGCGATCTTTCGCGATAGCGTCTATCTCTGTCACGCGACGCCATCCGATGACAACGCCTATTGGCTGGAAGCGGTGACGCCGGAAGGTGTGGTGCACATGGCCGCGATCGAAGCGATCGAAGAGAAAGCGAAAGGCATCGAGCAATCGCTGATTCTTTGCGCCCACACCCACATTCCACGCGCGGTCAGGCTTCGCGATGGGCGGATGATCGTCAATCCCGGCAGCGCCGGCTGTCCGGGCTATCGCGACGTCACGCCGTTTCCGCACACCCTGGAAACCGGAACGCCGGATGCCTGCTACGCCATTCTCGAACGGCGTTCCGGTAGCTGGCAGGTCACCTTCCGCCACGTGCCCTATGATCACGAGGCGATGGCCGCGCTGGCGCGGCAGAACCAGCGGCTGGAATGGGCGAGCGCGTTGGCCACCGGCTGGATCAGATAAGGCAAAGAAAAATGGCCGGCGACATCGTCACCGGCCGTCGAAATCATTCAATTAAAGTGCGATCAGACCGCAGCGGTGATCCACTGCTGCAGCTTCTGCTTCGGCGCGGCGCCGACCTGGCGCGAGGCCATTTCGCCGCCCTTGAAGATCATCAGGGTGGGGATCGACATCACGCCGTATTTCGACGCGGTCTTCGGGTTTTCATCGACGTTGAGCTTCAGGATGGTGACCTTGTCGCCCATCGCGCTTGAAATCTCGTCCAGCGCCGGTCCGATCATGCGGCAGGGACCGCACCATTCAGCCCAGAAATCGACAACCACAGGGCCGGTCGCCTTGAGCACTTCCGCATCGAAATCGGCGTCTGAAACCTTGCCTACGGCCATGGTGTCCCTCGTTCTGGTTGTCTGGAGAGCGCGTCAGAAGAATCGCGCTGGTATGATGCATCCAACCTATGAACGCTCCCTTGCCGGGTCAAGGTTGCTCACGGCGAGATGATGGAGGCCAGCTGCGCGTTCAGCGCATCGGGCGAAATCTCCATCATTTCAGGGGTTTCGGCCCAGAGCAGCGCAGCCCGGATCGGCCGGTCCGGATAAAGCTTGGTCAGCACCGCATGATACAGCGCCAGCTGGCGGACATAGGCGGAGGGCGCCCCGGCCAGGGTCCGCGGCGGGGCGTGGTTGGTCTTGTAGTCGACGATCAGGACCTCTGATGGCGTCACCACCAGCCGGTCGATCTGGCCGGACACCAGCACAGGCTGGCCGCGCCGCCTGAGCCGGCCGACGATCGAGACTTCGGCGCGGCTGCCCGGCGCAAACAGCGGCGCAAAGCGGGCGTGCTCGATTAGGGCCAGCACCTGCGCGGCCAGCGCCGCGCGTTCGTCGTCGGTCCATTTCTCGGCGTTGCGGGCGAGATAGCGCGTTGCCGCCTGGCTTCGCCGCTCGGCCGCGATGTCCGGCAGCGACTGCAGCAGCCGATGCACCAGCGTGCCGCGCTGCCGTGCGCGGTTGCGATCCGCGTCCGATTCGCCGGGCTTGAGGCCATGGCCCTCTTCGTCGGCGGGGTCCGATGGGCGCAAAAAGCTTTCGCGACGCGGTTCGGCGGGCAGGGGCCTACGCAGCCAGGGAGGGAGCACGAGCGGGGCGGCCGTTTCCGGTGCCGCGGCAGCGCCGGCTTCGGGGTGCGCATCCTCCAGCCGCGAATAGCGTTTCACCACGCCATCCGGCGGCGGCACGTTCTGCATGTGCAGCCCGGAACCTTCGAGCCCCTTCAGGATCAGATCGTACCACGACAGTGGCCGCACCTCGTTGCGATTGCCGGGCATGCAGCCGCCGACAATCAGCCGATCGGCCGCGCGCGTCATCGCGACGTACAGCAGCCGTCGATATTCGTCCTCGGTCTCGCGGATCATTCCGGCGCGGGCATCGGCCACCGCCGGCGGATCGTCGGCCTTCCTGCCGGCCCAGACCACGACGCCGGGCGAATGTGGTGCCGCATTGCCCTGTGGCAGATGGATCAGGTTGAGCCGCTGGGTGTCAGCCGGTGAAGAAGTGGTGTCGACCAGGAACACGACAGGCGCTTCCAGGCCCTTGGCGCCGTGCACGGTCATGACGCGGACTTCGTCGCGCGTGATTTCCATGTCGCGCTTCACCTCGGTATCGGCGGCGCGCAGCCAGGCGACGAAACCCTGCAGCGACGCGGGCGCCTTCTGCTCATAGCCGAGCGCCAGTTCGAGAAACTCGTCGAGCGCGTCATTGGCCTCGTGGCCAAGCCGCCGCAAAATCCGCGCGCGGCCCTGATCGCCGCCGAGCAGCCAAGCGTAGAACGCGAATGGTGTAACGGTGGAGACCAGGCGTTCGCAATCTTCAAGGCGCTTCAATGCGCTCTTGAGCTTTTCATCATCCGCGGCGTGCTCGTCCAGGGCCGCGCGCAACGATCCCTTGCGCTGCCAGGCCAGCTTGAACAGGTCATCGTCGTCGAAGCCGAACAGCGGGCTCTTCAGCGCGACGGCCAGCGCTAGGTCATCCTGCGGCAGCAGCAGCGCATCGGCGAGATGCATCAGGTCGATGATCGCGATGTGCTCGGTGAGTTTGAGGCGATCGGCGCCAGCAACCGGGATGCTGGCGTGCTTCAGCGCCTGAATGATGGCGTCGAACGCCTTGCCGCGGCGGCGCACCAGCACCAGCACGTCGCCATAGCGAAGCGCACGGCGGCGGCCGATCGCGCCGGTCTGGGTATTGTCCGCGATCAGCGTCTTGATTTCGGCCTGGACGCGCTGCGCGAGGCGCACTTCGGGACTAGTCTCCGACACCGCGTCGAACGGCGCCCGCCAGCCCTCGATGTCCTGGCGTTCGTCGGGTTGTTGCAGCTCCCAAAGGTCGATCAGGCTCGGCCCGGCATCGGCCAGCGACTCGTGGATCGGATAGCCGTTCTCGATGGCGTGGATGCTGCGATAGATCGCCTCGTCGCGAAACACGTGATCGACCGATTGCAGGATCGCCTTGCCCGAGCGGAACGAATAGGTGAACGCCACCGGATCGAATTTTTGCCCGGCATCCTCGAACCGGCTCTGCAGCGACTTGCGTCGCAGGTCGAATTCGCGCGGCGCGGCGCCCTGGAACGAGAAGATCGACTGCTTCTCGTCGCCAACGGCGAAAATGGTGCGCTTGACGCCGTCGCGGGCGCCTTCGCCGGCGGTGAATTCGGAGATCAGATGCGTGACGATGTCCCACTGCCGCGGGCTAGTGTCCTGAGCCTCGTCGATCAGCACGTGATCGACGCCGCGGTCGAGCTTGTAGTGCACCCAGCTCGACGACACCCGCTCCAGCATCTCCAGCGTCTTGTCGATCAGGTCGTCATAGTCGAGCAGCCCGCGTTCCTGCTTCTCGCGACGGTAGTTCGCGGCGACGCCGGTGGCGATCACCAGCAAGGATTGCGTGCGGTCGCGCATCGCCACGGCGCGGCGGCGCTCCAGCAGCGGTGCGACGCGGTCGCATTCCCGCTTCAGGGCATTGACGAGGTCGGGGCGACTGTCGCTGATCTTCTTCGTCGCCAGCGCCTTGCGTGGCTCCATCTTGTCGGTGAAAAACACGCGGAGATATTCATCGACCTGTGCGCTGCCATTGAGCGACAGTGCCTCGCGCAGCCGTATAGCCTGCTTCTCGTCGTTGCTGGTGCCGGCCTCGAAAATCGAGATGGCAGCTTCCCAGCGTTCGCGCGGCAGATTTGGCCCATCGACGATTTCGAGTTCGACGGCCTCGGTCGAATCGTTCGGTTGTACGCCAAGCGCGTTCGACAGCTGCGCCATCGCCGCCTCGACGCTGCCGGCGCGCTCGGTCCAGGCCAGGAACTGGTCGCGGCTGAGGCTGGCTTCGCGCACCACATCGCGAAATGTCACGTCGGCGGCTGATGTCATGGCAATCGCCAGCGCGCGGCCTTCGGCGCTGTCCGGCGCGGCAGCGGCCTGCAACAGCACGGCGAGGGAGGCACGCTCCATCATCTCGTTCTGGTCGCGGTCGTCGAGCACGCTGAAGCGCGCCGGTACATTGGCCTCGAACGGAAACTGCTGCAGCAGCCGCGTGCACAGCGCGTGGATGGTCTGCACCTTCAGCCCGCCCGGCGTCTCCAGCGCGCAGGCGAACAATTCGCGCGCCCGCATTCGCAGCTTTGGGCTGGGTGCCGCGATGCCGGCATTGCGGATCGCCTGATCGAGCGCGACGTCGTCGAGCGTTACCCAGTGGCCGAGTGTGGTGAAGACGCGCTCGGCCATGTTGGCGGCGGCGGCCTTGGTGAAGGTGACGCAAAGAATTTTCTCGGGCGGCACGCCGTCGAGCAGCAACCGGATCACGCGGTTGACCAGCACATAGGTCTTGCCGGAGCCGGCATTAGCTGACACGAACACCGACGAGGTCGGATCCGACGCTCGCGCCTGCTTCGAGCGTGCGTCGGGCGGGATTTCGCGCAGCGCGCTCATGACTCGCCTCCGGCGCCGCCGGCCGCGGACCATTCCTTGATCCGCGCCAGATCGTCATAGCTGCCGTAACGGTTCGACCACATCGACAGATTGAGCGAAGTGTACGGCGTGGCCTCGTCCTCGAATTTCAGGATCAGCGCTTCGAGCTTGCTGCGCGCTTCGTCCGCGGCTTCATCAGGAAATAACGCTTCCTCGTTGCGGTCGCGCTTCAGCTCCAGCAGCCGCTGCTCGCCCGGCGGATTGTTGCCGCTGAGCCTGACATACATCAGCTCGCTGACCGAAGAATTAGCGGGGATGCCATCGAAGCCGCCCTCGCGCAGGATCGCCGCTTCCAGCGTCAGCTGTGGCGACAGGCCCATGCGGACCTGCTTGCCGGTCGGCGGCTGGCCGGTCTTGTAGTCGAGGATCGCAAAGGTGCGGTCGGTGCGGCGCTCGATGCGGTCGGCGCGCGCAGAGAGAGTGAAAGTGCGCCCGCTGTCGAGCGGAATCGAAATCTTGCCCTCAGTCTCGGCAGCGATGCTGGTGACATTGAGCCGGCGCTCGATCTCCCAGTTCGCGAACCATGACGCGATGCGCAGGAATCGCGGCCACCACAGCGCGCGGGCTTCCGGCCGCGTCATCAGCGGAGCAAAATGTTTTTCGCCGATACGACGCAGCACCCGCGCGGGATCGTCGGGCAGTACCTTGCTGTGTTCCTGGGTGAAATCGCCGAGCGAATCGTGGATCGCAGAGCCCCTGTCGGCGGCCGACAGCGGCATATCGACGGGATCGAGTGGCGCCAGCTTCAGGATATATTTTGCGTAAATCGTATAGGGATCGCGCAGCCAATCCTCGATTGCGGTGACGGATAGTTTTGTTGGCCGCGCGACGCGTGGCGGCCTTGGTGCCGGCTGCGCAATCGGCGCGACGCTGTGTGGCCGGTCGAGCTCCTCGGCGTAGCGGATATACCTTTCGCCGGCGGCAAGGGCTGCGTCCCAGCGCTCTTCACCGGCGACGGCTTCGAGGCGATGTAGAAAACGCGAGGCAACCGCCGGTGCGCCGCCGACCTTGGCGGCGTGGCTGAGAATGACCTCGTCGGCGCCGAGCAATTGCGCGAAATCGTGCGCGGAAAGGCCGATGCGGCGCTCCGGCAGATCGAGGCCGAGCTGATGCCGCATCGGGCGGCTGAGCCACGGATCGATCCGCGGCGCCGGCGGCCAGATGCCTTCGACCAAGCCGCCGAGAATCACGCGGTCGCATTGCGTCAGCCGCGCTTCGAGCGGGCCATAGATCCGCAGCCGCGCATTGGCGGCTTCCGGCCGCCGCACGGTGCGATCGCCGAAGGCGGTGTGGAACACTTCCGCGTAGTCGCTGAGCGGGACCATCAGCCCGCTTGGCGCGGTCTTGCCCTTGGAGATATCGCCGAGCAGTTCGTCGAAGGCGGACGCCAGCGCTTGCCCTTGATGGCCGTCGAAGACGACTGGCAGATCCTTGTCGTCGCGCGATAGCGCCTTCAGCGCATCCTGATGGCGCTTTGCGAGGTCGGCAAAATCATGCGGCTTGAAGGGACCGACGCCTTCCAGCGGCGCCAGCGCCTCGCGCAGTTTGGCGATTACCGCCTCGGCTTCGAGCAATTTGTCGTCGCCCAGTTTTGTACGCGGCTCGGCCGGATGCAGCGTCGAGGCCTCGCGACGGTTCAGTTTTGCCAGCTCGTCGCGAAACCGTGCAAAATCCTGCGCAAGACCGAGGCTGCCGGCGGTTGGCCGCGTGCCACGCAACAGCGCCAGTTCCAGCGTTTCGATGGCGCCTTTCCACGCGCCCGGCGCAGCGCCGAGCCGCAGCAGCGGATGCTTCAGCAGCGCCAGCAAGGTTGCGGGCTCCAGCCCTTCGGCCACGACTTCGGCGGTCAATCGCGCGAAAATTCCCTGTGGTGTGTCCATCAGGGCGTCACCACCGGAATCGTCGAATTCCAGGTTCCAGCGGCCCAGCGCGGCCATCACCCGCCGCGCCAGTGCGCGGTCGGGCGTCACAAGTGCGGCCGAGATATTCTGCTCGCGCGCCTCGCGCATCGCCACCGCGATGGCCAGCGCTTCCATCTCCGGATTGGCCGCGGCGATGACAGCGAGGTTCTGCATACCGTCAGAAATCTTTTGCGCGACGGCGGGCTCGGCAAGCCGGCGATGCCATTGCGCGGTGGCATTCGACGGCCGCATCGTTTCCGACGCCAGCATCTCGCGACCCTTTGGCAAGGGTTCGCCCAGCAGCTCGACGTCGCTGCGCTTGATACCAAATCTGTCGAGCAAGCCATGCAGCGCGAATTGCGGATGGTTCGACGATGGCGGCGTCAGCACCTTGCCTTGCTTGTCTTCGCTGCCGCCGATCAGATTCCAGGCGTCGTCATCGAGATCGGTATCGAGCCCCGGCAATACCACGGCGCCGTTGGGCAGATTGGCGATGGCGTGGAGAAATTTTGCGGTCGCGGGCATCGAACCGGTCGACCCCGCGGCGATGACGGGGCCTTCGGAATGAGCCTTCAATCTATTGGCTTCGGCGGTGATCAATTGATCGCGCCGCGCGGCAGGTTCGATCTTTTTGATGTCTTCAAGATGCGCGGGCCACCATTGCTGCGCGATCTTCAAGAAATCCAACGTCAGTTGCCAATATTTATCCAGCGCGTCCGGCACGAGCCCGTTCAGGGATTCGAAGCCGACTCCGCGCGTTACCATGTCGTCCATCAGCCGCGCCAAATCGGTCGCCAAGGCGAGCGTTGAGGCTGGCCCGCCTACCACCAGCGGCGCTGATATCGGGTCATCAGGTTTCAGCTGTTTCGCCCACATCGCGACGAGCCTCGCGAGTGTTAGCCGGCGTTCTAGTTCGCCGAGCTTTGGCGGAGTATCCAACGTCGTTCCGCCGCCGAATTCCTCAGCCTCAGCGAATGCAACCTCGTCCTCGTCAATGTCGCCGAGTGTAAAAATCCGCGGCAGCACCACCGCGTCGGTGTCGAGCACGTCGAGGAAGATTTCGCGCGCCATCCGGCCGGCACGGCGGGTCGGCAGATACAGCGTCGCCTGTGCCAGTCGTTCGGGCTGCATACGCGCGTTGAAACCATCGACGAGCTGGCCATCGACCAGCGCGGTGATGAGTGTGCGCAGAAACGGCGCCGAAGGGGGAACACTGAATACGCGCATGGGCATCCTGATTCGCGAACAGGATGCATCATGGCATGGGCAGAAAGGCGGCGGGAGTCGAAGTCTTTCGCGAGTGTCAGGCGACGCTGGCGAGGAAGGCGTCTTCCGCCGCGCGCACCGCATCGGGCGTGCCGACATGCATCCAGACGCCGTCCATCCGCAGTCCGAACAGCCGTTCCTGCTCGTTGGCGCTGTCGAACAGTTTGGTCAGCGAGAATTCGCCTGCGGGTGCGCCTGCGAACAGCGCTGGCGAAATGATGGCGACGCCGGCATAGACGAACGGCACCACCTGGTTTTCCTTGCGGCGGCGCAGCGCGCCATCCGGCAGCATGGCGTAGTCGCCCGCGCCGGCATAGCCGATGCTATTGGCGGTCGGCGCCATCAACAGCAGGATATCCATTCTGGCGGGATCGAAGGCTTCGGCGAGGCGCGCCAGGTTCGGCCGCACGCCGTCGATCCACATGGTGTCGGCGTTGAGATGGAAGAACGGTTCGGCGCCGAGCAGCGGCAAAGCCTTCACCACAGCGCCGCCGGTGCCGAGCACTTGATCGCGTTCGTCGGAGATGATGACCTTCGGTCGCGCGCGTGTGGCGACATGGTCGATGATCTGGTCGGGCAGATAGTGCACGTTGACGACGGCCTCATCGACACCGGCATCGGCCAATTTGTCGAGCACATGGTCGAGCAGCGCGGAGCCCGCGACCTGTACCAGGGGCTTCGGCATGTGGTCGGTAAGGGGCCGCATCCGCAGGCCGAGGCCGGCGGCGAGAACCATGGCTTTGCTGGGTTTCACGGGCATGTTGAAATCGGTCTCGACAAAACGACTCTGAAATCTTGCTGGGAGCGTAGCACGGCGCGGGAGCGCGCGCATGAAGCGATCAAGCCATAATGGGCTGATATGACGGAGATGCGACGCAGTCGCGGCTTTCCCGCGTTCTCAGGCCTCCGCATCCTGATTCTCCGGACGCCGCGCGGCCTTCCTCTTTTTGTCGTTGGGCTTCAGGAAATTGACGCCGATCTGGTCGCCATTGACCCAAGCCAACTCGCAGCGGCGATAAGCGAGGCCGGTCGATGACAGCAGCAGGAAAAATTCTTTCAGGTTGAGCCCCTCGACGGAACCCTCGACGGTCAGCTTGGCGCCGATCTCGGAAATATCTTCCATGATGCAGGCGCGGCGCCACGTGCCGTCGATGCTCATCATATGCGCGGGATAGCCACGTTCAAACACGATCCGTTCGCCCTTGCGTCGCTCCGTCGCCATCGCTGTGCCCTCTTTCCACTACAGCGGTGCCCCGCGATGTGCAGGGCCTTGCCGGCAGGATAGGTCACCAGAGCTAACAAGCGGTAAAAGGTCGTATCAGGCGCGGGGCGGCGGCACATTTGCCGCATACCAGTCCCGAAAGGGTGCCAGCGTCGGATGCGCCAGCGAGCGGTTCAGATAGGTCCAGATCCGCGGCTGATGCTTGAGATAATGCGGCTTGCCGTCGCGCCGGTTCAGCCGCGCAAAGGTGCCGAGCAATCGTGTATTTCGTTGCGCCGACATGATGGCATACAGCTCCGCGAAAGCGGCCGGATCGAAGCCGGGATCCGCGGCGCGTCGCGCCTTGATGTAACGGGTCAGCATCGCCAGTTCGAGCTGCTCGGGGACGTCGATACGGGCGTCCTGCAGCAGCGAAACCAGATCATAGGCGGCGGGGCCGAGCACGGTGTCCTGGAAATCGATCACGCCAACTTTCCTGATGCCTTCGCGGGCGTCAAGCCAGATCAGGTTCGGCGAATGATAGTCGCGCAGCACCCAGGTCTTCGGCGCTGCCGCGGGTTTTGCCAGCAGCTCGCGCCACATCGCGAAAAACTCGGCACGAACTTCGTCGGTCGGCGTCGCACCGCGATCCGGCAGATACCATTCCGGCATCAACCCGACTTCGATCAGCAGGGCCTCGGTGTCGAAGAGGGGAATGGAATAGCCGGCATGCGGCAGCAGCGGCAGCGTTTCAGGCAGAGGTTCGCGATGCAGTGCCGCCAGCAGGTCGGTCGCGGCCTGATAGCGCTCCGCGATCGGCGCAGGTGGATCGCCTTCGATAAAGCCTGCGGTGCCGAAATCCTCGGTGATCAGGAAGCCGGCGTCGAGATCGGCGTGATGAATCGCCGGCGCAGAGATGCCGTGTGCGCGCAGGCCATTGGCGATGGCGACGAACGGTTTGACGTCTTCGGCCAGATGCACCGCCGCGCTGTAGGATTTTCCGTCATAGAGCGCTACGCCGTCGGGCCGTCGCGGCGCATTCATCAGGATGAAGACGCCGTCGTCGCGGATCAGTCGCGCATAGGAGCGCGTCGAGGCGTCGCCGGCCATGCGCTGACGCCTGGCGTCGAGATAGCGTGCGCCGTCAAGGAATCCGCGCAGCGCCTTCAGGCGCGTAACTTGCGCCGCGGCCTTGCCGTAGCCGGTGATCTCAGCGGCGCGAGCGACGGAGCCGAGTGCCGGGCGATGGCTCAGCGCAATGTCGATGCGGTCCGCGGGCAAGGCGCCCTCAGCGCGCTCCGGCCATTCGATGAGGACAACCGCGCCTTCCGGCAGCGGCGACAGCCCGATCTCTTCCAACTCACCGGGATCGTTGATGCGGTACAGGTCGGCATGAATGAGCGGGAACGACGGCAAGTCGTAGCTCTGCGCCAGCGTGAAAGTCGGGCTCGGCACTTCCAGTTCGTCGTCGCTGGCGAGGTAGCGGATCATCGCTCGGGCTGCGGCGGTCTTGCCGGCGCCGAGATCGCCCGACAGCGTGATGACGTCGCCGGGGCTAATCAGCAGCGCGAGGTCGGCCATCAGTTGCGCAGTGGCGGTCTCGTTCGCCAGCGCCAGCGCGAATGTCGTGGGGTCGCTCATTCCGCGGCGTTGCGATGTGCGGTCTGGTCGATAGGAAAGTCGCAGGTGACGGTGGTGCCCTTGCCGACCACGGAATCGACGCGCACCTTGCCGCCGTGCAATTCGACGAAGGAGCGCACTAGCGACAGGCCGAGCCCGGCGCCGCGATGCCGCGAGCCGTTGGCGTGGCTTTCGAACCAGTCGAACACCTTGTCCTTGACCTCGGGTGGAATGCCGGGGCCGCGATCGGTGACGGTGAAGATCACACTATGCTCGGAACGCCGCGCGGTAAGTGTAATGGCGGCATCCTGCGGCGAGAAGCCGACCGCATTGGCGAGCAGATTATACAGCACCTGCACGACGCGGCGTTCGTCGCCGGTGAAATTGCCGATCGAGGGATCGACGTCGATCTGCAGCGCAATGCGGTCGCGCGCCAGGCGGTCCTGGATGCCTTCGGCGGCGTCGTCGATGGTCTTGCGGATATCGATCGGGCCGAGATTGAGCGTCATCGCGCCGGCGTCGATGGTGGCGAGATCGAGGATGTTGTTGATGATCGCCAGCAGCGCGCCGGTCGAGGTGGTGATGTAGTCGAGGTACTCGGCCTGCTTCGGCATCAGTGGGCCGGTGATCGGATCGCTCAGCAAATGCGCGAAGCCGATGATGGTGGTGAGCGGCGAGCGCAGCTCGTAGGAGACGTGGTGGACGAAGTCGACCTTCATCTGGTCGGCGGCTTCCAGGGCCTCGTTGCGTTCGCGCAGCGCGCGCTCGACGTTCTCGGCGTCGGAAATGTCCTGGAACGTCAGCATGGTGGCGCCGTCGGGTAGCGGCATGGTCATGCAGTCGAGCACACTGCCGTCCTTGCGTTCCAGCTTGAGCGGCACCGCGGCGCGATTCTCGATTCCGGTGATGGCGCCGCGCAATATTTGCCAGGTCGCGGCATCGTCGAACAGCGGCCGGCACCAGGATTCCACCATCTCGATATGCGGATGCTCCTGCAGCGCCTCGTCCGACAGCTTCCACATCTTCGCGAAGGCGGGATTAAACAACTGCGCGCGGCCATTGCTGCCGAACACCGCGACGGCTTCGGCGAGATTATCCAGCGTTTCGCGCTGGACCCGGATCAGGCCGTCGAAACGCCGTGTCAGTTCGAGGCTTTCGGTGATGTCGTCGAACAGATAGGTGACGCCGCCTTCGGGATTCGGCGTGGTGACGATGCTGAGCGCGCGGCCGTCGGGCAGATACCAGACATCTTTCGCCGGCTCGACGGCGCGGTAGGCCTCGTGCAGTTTGGCTTTCCACGCCCGAAAATCCGGCTGCTCCGGCAATTTGCGCGCAGCGCGCAGGCGATCCAGCACGCTGGAATCGTCGGGCGTGTTGTCGAGGAAGGTACGGTCGAGATCCCACAGCCGACGATAGGAATCGTTGTAGAAGGCGAGGCGTCGCTGCGCGTCGAACACCGCGACACCGGACGACAGTTGATCGAGGGTGCGGCGATGCGCTTCGGCCATCCGCACCAGCGCAGCACTGAGCGCGGAAGCTTCGCTGGCGTCGATCGCCATGCCGGCGCTGCCGCCGGGGACGTTGAGCGCGTGAACATCATAGATGCGGCGCTCGCCCGATATTACGATTGGCACCCGGGCGGAGAATGGCTGGTTGTCGTTCAGCGCGCGAGCGAGATTGTTGCGGTCGTCGCTCTCGAGCAGTTCGAGGTTGCGATTGATCGCGTCGTTAACGCCATTGGCTTCGGTCGCCCGTGCATAGGCGGCGTTGGCAAAGCTCAGTCCGCCGCCGCCGCCGCGCTTCGCCCAGATCGGCCACGGTGCCGCAGCGGCAAAGCCGCGCAGTGTCTCCGTCTCTTCCGACAATTCCTTGTGACGCAGCGTCATCTCGGCGAGTTCGCGGCGCAGGCCGCTGAGTTCGCGGATCCGGACGATGGCCTGGCCGCCAATGGCGCGGCCCATCGCCTCGATGGCGCGGCCGGTGGAGGTGGTCAGATTGAGAATGAAGCCTTCGCCGGCGTCGAGCAGCGCATCGACGGCGTGATCCATCTGCAGCGCCGGCTCCGGCGGCAGCCAGGTGCCGAAAGCAAGAATGCGTTGCGGCTGATGATGCTGCGGGTCCTGCGACATCACCAGCGAGGTGTCGCCACTGATTTCCGGCCGGCTGTCGCCGGCGGCCCATGAGATCAGGACCTGCGGCTCGGCGAACAGCAGCGCGCGAAAACGGTCAGCTTCGACCTGCAGGCCGTGCAGTTCGGTGCGCAGCCGCGCTTCGGTCTTTTCCGCGCGAATTCGGTTGCGCATCAGCAGGATGGTGGCGACGACGGAAAAGCCGAGCACGGCCAGCGCCAGCGTCAGCGCTGCGATCTCCTGGCGGTCGAGATCGAAGAAGGTGGCGAGCGCCTGGCCGATGATGGGGTCGGCGGCCCGCGCCGAGGAGGTCGCCAAGACTGCAGACGCGCCGAATCCCACGAGCCCATCGCGCACCAGTGAGGTGCACGATAGCAAGGTCCGACGCATCGCCGCGATCACGCCTGACATCATTCGCCCCAAACCGCACGTCTTCCCGATCGGCCCCTCACCGCTCGCGAATCGATTGACAATATCCCCTTCGGGAGTCGGCGGGTAAGAGTCCAGACCGTGAACGCAAAGCGCGTCGCGAAAAAATGCCGCGCGATATTCGTTCTCCGATGGTTCCGCAGTCTGCGGGTGCGTTATCGGCCAGTCGAGCCGAAACCGCCGCTGCCGCGATCGGTTTCGCCCAGCGCCACGACGGTGACGAGTTCCGCGCGCGCGACCGGCGCGATCACCATCTGCGCGATACGTTCCCCGCGCCGGATTGTGAAGGCGGCCGCGCCGTGATTGATCAGCAGCACGCCGATCTCGCCGCGATAATCCGCATCAACGGTGCCGGGCGCGTTGAGCACGGTGACGCCGTGCTTGGCGGCGAGGCCGGAGCGCGGCCGCACCTGCGCCTCAAAGCCTGGCGGCAGCGCGATCGTCAGCGCCGTTGGCACCAGTGCGTGCTTGCCGGCGCCGAGAATCACCGGCGCGTCGTCGGGAACCGCGGCGAGCAGATCGAGTCCAGCGGCGTGTGCGGTCTGATAGGCCGGTAGGGCGAGGCCAGCGCCATGCGGCAACTGCTGGACATCGATGGTGATGGCGGCGCTCATGAATTTTCTTTCTCAATGTATTCGGCGATGCGCGCGACCAAAGCTGTCGCGACTTGCTCCTTGCTCATCGCCGGCCAGGACTCGACGGCAATATCGCTTTCGTTGCGCGTCAGCAAATGCACGGTATTGCTGTCGCCGCCCATGATACCGGTGGCGGGCGAAACGTCGTTGGCGACGATCCAGTCGCAGCCCTTTCGCGCGATTTTTGCCTTGGCGTTGTCGATCAGATGCTCGGTTTCCGCAGCAAAGCCGATCACCAGCGGCGGTCGATTGTCGGTCAATTTCGAGATCGTCGCGAGGATGTCGGGGTTTTCAGTGAGCTGCAGCGGCGGCATGGCGGCGCCGGTCTTCTTCAGCTTCTGCGCGCCTTCGCTTACCACGCGCCAGTCGGCGACGGCGGCGGCGAAGATCGCGATGTCGACGGGCAAGACGGCTTCGACGGCGGCGAGCATCTCGCGGGCGGATTCGACATGCTTCACCATCACGCCGCGGGGATCGTCGAGGTCGACCGGACCTGAAACGAGAATCACGTCGGCGCCTGCGGCTTGTGCGGCGGCGGCGATCGCAAAGCCTTGCTTGCCCGAGGAGCGATTGGCGATGTAGCGCACGGGGTCGATCGGCTCATGGGTCGGGCCGGCGGTGATCAGCACGCGCTTGCCGGCGAGTGGGCGCGGCCGCGGCGGGCGCAGAAACGCCTCTGCCGCAACGGCTATCTCCAACGGCTCGGCCATCCGGCCGACGCCGGCTTCACCCGCTTCCGCCATCTCGCCGGCATTGGGGCCGACCATCGCAACGCCGTCGCGCTCGAGTTGCACGACGTTGCGACGGGTCGCGGCGTTGTTCCACATCAGCGGATTCATCGCCGGCGCCAGCAGGATTTTCTTGTCGGCGGCGAGCAGGATAGCGGTGGCAAGATCGTCGGCATGGCCCTGCGCCATCTTCGCCATCAAGTCGGCGGTCGCGGGCGCCACGATGATCAGGTCGCATTCGCGCGCCAGGCGAATATGCCCCGCGTCGAATTCGCTCTGCGGATCGAACAGGTCCGTGTAGCAGCGCTCGTTGGACAGCGCGCTGGCGGCCAGCGGGGTGACGAATTGCTGCGCGGCGCGAGTGAGGACGCAGCGGACATGGATGTGCCGCTCCTTCAGGCGCCGGATCAGATCGAGCGCCTTGTAGGCGGCGATGCCGCCGCCGATGATCAGGGTAACGCGGGGCTGATCGACCGCTGTTTGAAGCCGCTTTCGGGGCGCCAGATCTGGCGGATTCTCTTGCGGCAAACCTGTGGCAAGTCGCCGGTCCGGTTGCGACGCCTCGCGCAGGATGACCCGCACCTCATCCTCCACCGAGCGGCCGTTGCGGGCGGCCCGGAGGCGCAGCTCATCGCGGATGGCGTCGTCGAGTTTCCGGATCGTCAGGCTGGCCATGGTCGATTCCGTCAAAATTTGATAGCAATGCTAGCATAATCATGAAGGCATTGCAATCACCCCAGCCTAGCGGACCGACCAGAGGATCCCAAGGAAGGTCAGGGCGATCACCCAGATTCCGACGCTGCGCCAGCGCGCCTGACGCGCCCTGGTCCGGCCGATCGCGGCGATGGTTTCCGGGTCGAGCCGGAGGCCTTCGCGGCTCATGGTCTCCAGCTGTTCGAGCACGGTGACCGCGCGCGAGGCGATCGCCGGCAATCCTGAGAACACGCGGCCGAGTTCGCCGGCACCGGACATCGCGCCCTGGATTTTTCCCAACGGCCCGAGGTTGCGTTCGATCCATTCGCGGACCACGGGATCGGCGACTTTCCAGATGTCGAGTTTGGGATCGAAGCTGCGCGCGACTCCTTCGACCACCACCATGGTCTTCTGCAGCAGGATCAGTTCCGGTCGCGTGCGCATGTCGAACAGGCCGGTGACTTCGAGCAGCAGCGTCAGCAGCTTCGCCATCGAGATTTCTTCGGCGGTGCGGTTATGAATCGGTTCGCCGATGGCGCGGATCGCCTGCGCGAAATTTTCCACCGAATGATGCGCGGGCACATAGCCGGCCTCGAAGTGCACTTCGGCGACGCGGCGATAGTTGCGGGTAATGAAGCCGAGCAGAATCTCCGCGAGGAAGCGCCGCTCCTTCATGCCGAGTCGGCCCATGATGCCGAAGTCGACAGCAACCAGCCGCCCGGTCTCGTCGAGGAACAGGTTGCCGGGATGCATGTCGGCGTGGAAGAAGCCGTCGCGCAGCGCGTGACGCAGAAAACTCTGGATCACCTTGCGGCCGAGATCAGGCAAATCGACCTGCGACTCCTCCAGCCGCACATGATCGTTCAGCGCGATGCCGTCGATCCATTCCATCGTCAGCACATTGTGGCTGGTGCGATCCCAGTCCACCTTCGGCACGCGAAAATCCGGATCGTCCCTGGTGTTCTCCGCCATCTCGGACAGAGCGGCCGCTTCCAGCCGCAGATCCATCTCCATCGCCACCGAGCGCGACATCGTGTTGATGATCTCGATCAGCCGCAGCCGGCGCGCTTCCGCGGAATGGGCTTCGGCGTTGTGCGCGACAAAAAAGAAATCGCCGAGGTCGCGGCGGAAGCGCGACGCCACATTGGGCCGCAGCACCTTCACCGCGACGGACGTCCGCACACCGTTCTTTTCGGTCTCGCCGCGATGCACCTGCGCGATCGAGGCGGCGGCCACCGGCGGGCCGAAATGCGCAAAGGCCTGCGCCACCGGGCGTTCCAGCGACGCCGCGACGACGGCCTCGGCTTCCACCTGCGAGAACGGCGGCAGCCGGTCCTGCAGGCTTTCGAGATCGCGCGCCATCACGACGCCGACCACGTCGGGTCTGGTTGCGAGGAATTGTCCGAGTTTCAGATAGGCCGGGCCCAGTCGCGTCAGCGCGCGCGACAGCCGCGGGCCGGACTTCACCCCGGGGCGTTCGATCAGGCGCGCGATGCGCAAGGCGAGCTGGCCGGGCGGCGGCACCAGCGAGGGATCGACGACGCCGAACACGCCTTCGCGCGCGAACACGAATCCGGCGCGGGCCAGCCGCGCCATATGCGAGAGAGCAGAGATCACAAACGCCAGCCCGAATGCAGCGCGACGATGCCGCCGGTGAGGAGCTGATAATTCACCCGTGAAAATCCGGCATCGCGGATCATCTCGGAGAAAGCTGGCGGCTTTGGAAATTTCCGGATCGATTCGACGAGGTAGCGATAGGATTCGGCGTCGCCGGTGACCGCCTTGCCGAGCGGCGGGATCACCTTGAACGAGAACAGGTCGTAGATCCTGTCGAGGCCGGGCACGTCGACGGTGGAGAATTCCAGGCAGAGAAACCGGCTGCCCGGCTTCAGCACGCGATAGGCCTCGGCCAGCGCGCGGTCGATCCGCGGCACGTTGCGGATGCCGAACGCGATGGTGTAGGCGTCAAAACTGCGATCGGGAAATTCCAGCGCCTCGGCATTGCCCTCGACGAAGGAGACCTGGTGCTCCAGATGCCGCGTGATCGCACGTTCGCGGCCTACCGCCAGCATGCCGGAATTGATGTCGCAGACGGTGGCGTGGAAGCCATAGCCGGCCTCCTTGGCGGCGCGGAACGAGATATCGCCGGTGCCGCCGGCGACGTCGAGCAGCGCAAACGGCGCGTCGGAGCGCGGCGGGTTCAGCGCATTGATCATCACGTCCTTCCAGACGCGGTGCAGGCCGCCCGACATCAGATCGTTCATCAGGTCGTAACGCCGGGCGACGCTGTGGAACACGTCGTTCACCAGCGTCTGCTTGTCGTCCACGGGGACGTCCCGGAAGCCGAAATGCGTGGTTTCGCCGGCCTTATCCATCGTTTTCATCCAAAAAGCCTCATCGCGGCGGACCATAGCGCGCCCGCCGCAATGGCGCTATCACGTCCCGGCCTCAAGGTGAATGACACAAGACATGCCTGAACTCCCCGAAGTCGAAACCGTCCGCCGCGGCCTGCAGCCGGCCATGGAGGGCGCCCGGATCGTCCGCGCCGAAGCGCGCAGGCCTGACCTGCGTTTTCCGCTGCAGCCGGACTTTGTGGCGCGGCTGGAGGGGCAGATCGTCACCAGCCTGTCCCGGCGCGCCAAATATCTGCTGGCCGATCTGGAATCCGGCGACGTGCTGCTGATGCATCTCGGCATGTCCGGTTCGTTCCGGGTGGTGTCCGATGAGAAAAACACCGCGCCCGGCGCGTTTCATCATCCGCGCAGTGACGACCGCGCCCACGATCATGTGGCGTTTCACATGTCGTCGGGGGCCTCGGTGATCTACAACGATCCCCGCCGCTTCGGCTTCATGAAAATATTCGCGCGCCGCGACATGGAGCGGGAGCCTTTCCTGAAAGACATCGGCCCGGAGCCGCTCGGCAATGCCTTCGATGCCGCGATGCTGGCCCGCGCCTGCGCCGGCAAGAAGACGAGTCTGAAGGCCGCCCTGCTCGACCAGCGCACGGTGGCCGGGCTCGGCAACATCTATGTCTGCGAGGCGCTGTTTCGCTCGCAGCTGTCGCCGCGGCGTCTCGCCGCGACACTGGCGACGAAGAAAAGCGAGCCGACCGATCACGCGGCGCGACTGGTGGGGGCGATTCACGCCGTGCTGAACCAGGCCATCAAGGCCGGCGGCTCGTCGCTGCGCGATCATCGCCAGACCTCCGGCGAGCTCGGCTATTTCCAGCATTCGTTTCAGGTCTACGACCGCGAGGGCGAGGAATGCAAAACGAATGGCTGCGCGGGGATAGTGAAGCGCTTTGTGCAGAACGGGCGGTCGACGTTCTGGTGTCCGAAGTGTCAGAGGTGAGATGGGCCGGTAGCGGTTGGTCAACTTCTTCTTTAGCGTATGACGGACTCATGTCAGAAATCGCGCTAGGTCTGAAATGTGCCATGTGTGGACGGCTCCGGATTGGCAAGAGCTTTCTTTACGTTTTGCAGCATTGGTCGGTGCAGCCATGTGTTCGGCCTTTTAATGCGGTTCACATGACCGCTGGCCATAATGCCCTCCGCGGATCAGGTCCCGGTCAAAAACCCGCATTCGATAACAATGCGATGGCACATGTGGGTTGTCCTGATCGCCGGATCGACCGGCTCTGCATTACGTGCTGTTCGCCCTCCCAACCTTCACATCACGCCGGTTGCCCGGCGCGATCTCGTTTACCGCGCAAGCGCGATGGGTTCCTTGTAGCGCTCGCCCTTGGCCATCATGGCCCAGGCCATCCGCGCGATTTTGTTGGCAAGCGCGATAGCAGCAACCTTGGTCGGCTTTCGCGCCAACAACGCCGTGAGCCAGAGCCGATGCCCGGTGCCATGAATCTTGGCGTAGCGGATGACGGCGAGTGCTCCGGCGACGAACAAGCTGCGTAAATAGCGATCACCCTGTTTGCTGATGCTGCCGAGCCGCTCCTTGCCCCCGCTTGAGTGCTGCTTCGGAACCAGCCCGATCCAAGCAGAAAAGTTACGTGCCGATCGGAAGGTGCTCGGGTCAGCAACACTGGTGACCAGAGCGGTCGCCAGCATCGGACCTACCCCGGGAATGTAGTGAAGGCGTTTGCTCGTCTGGTTGGACCGATGCCAAGCCAGGATCATCCGATCGAACTCCAGAATCTGCTGCTTGAGACCGAGTAGCTGACTGCCGAGCGCGGCAAGACACGCACGGGCAACCTCTGACAGCCGCTTGTCGCTCGGGTCGGCAACAATATGCAGCAGTTCCGTGACGCCTTTGCGTCCGACCGGCGCGACAATGCCGAACTCGGCAAGATGCGCCCGGATCGAATTGATTACCGCGGTCTGCTGGCGGATGAACAGATGGCGGGTGCGGTGAAGCATCAGGCAGCTCTGCTGTTCAGGCGTCTTTGTTGGCACGAAACGCATGTTGGCTCGGGTGACCGCCTCGCAGATAGCCTCTGCGTCAGCCATGTCATTCTTCTGCCGTTTGACATAGGGCTTCACGTAGGCCGGCGGCATTAGCCGAACGGTATGGCCGAGCGCCTGAAGTTCGCGCGACCAATGGTGAGACGAGGCGCAAGCCTCTATGCCAACCAGGCATGGTGGCAGCTTCTGAAAGAACCCCAGGACTGACCGTCGCTTCAGTTGACGACGAATGACTACCTGGCCGCCAGCATCAACGCCGTGGACTTGGAAGACTGACTTGGCGATGTCTAAACCGATTGTCGTTATCATCTGCATGGCTCGCTCCTCTGAATCGTGGGAGTTTTAACAGCGCCCACATTCATGGCACTCACGTGGAGGAGCCGTCCACAGCATCAATACCGGAAGTGCCTCGCAATACAGTGTCTAGTCTTCTCAGATTGGGTACGCGATCACCCGCAATTAAAAAAACGTTATAAGTTCGACATGAGATCGGTCATGATCGGGCGAGTAAAAGGAAAACGAGGGCTTCAGCGATGGTGTTGTCCAAATCGGCCCTTGTCGCCGCTACGTTTTCGATAGTCGCAGCCCAAGCCGCGTGGGCCCAGCAAAGTCCCATGCCGGAGGAGATCACTGCAAAGCTACAGGAACTTGGTCGCGTCATCGATCCGCCAAAGACCGGACAACTCTATGCGCTGCTGCAGGAAAAGGAGCCCTACCAAGGTGTCAAGGTCGAGCGGGACATCAAATATGGCGCCGCCGATCGCAATCTGCTGGATGTCTTCGCGCCGGAGGCAGCTTCGTCGCCCCGGCCGGTGCTGATCTATGTCCACGGCGGCGGTTTCGCGCGAGGCGACAAGCGTGCCCCGGGCAGCCCATTTAATGACAACATCATGCTGTGGGCGGTCCGAAACGGTTACATCGGCGTCGATGCCACTTACCGGCTCGCGCCGCAGGCTGTTTGGCCGGGTGGGGCGGAAGATTTGGCCGCGGCGGTTCAGTGGGTCGCCGATAATGTCGGCGCGCGTGGTGGCGACCGGGCGCGCATCTATCTAATGGGCCATTCCTCAGGCGCAGTGCACGTCGCAGACTATGTGTCGCGCCCCGAATTGCACAAAGTGAAGGGCGGCGGTCTTGCCGGTGCGATCCTCGTGTCGGGGATTTACGATATGCCGGCGACGGCGGTCAATGATTACCGTGTTTATTTCGGCGCCGATCCCGCACGCCATGCCGAGCAATCCTCGCTGCCAGGTTTGCTGACGACCAAGATCCCGCTGATGATGGTGGCGGCCGAACTGGACCCGCCCGGTTTCGTGCAGCAATTCGAACTCTTGAAGCAGGCGAGCTGCAAGCGGGCGAGCGGATGTTCGCGCGCGGTCATGTTGCCGCAGCATAGTCATATGTCGGAGGTGTATTCGATCAACACGGCGGACACGCGTCTGACCGGCGAGGTTATCGATTTCATGAACACGGGAAAATAACGCGGCTTCTCCAGCGGCCGTTTCGGGTCAATCGCGCCTATTCGGCGCTGTCCGCAGTGTGTCCGGTTAGCAGATATTTCCTGAAGTGCTGGTTCGCCGTTTTCAGGCGGTTGCGGCCGGCGGCTCATCGCCGCGCGATATCAGCCAGACTTCAGGCGAGCTCGGCTATTTCCAGCATTCGTTTCAGGTCTACGACCGCGAGGGCGAGGAATGCAAAACGAACGGCTGCGCGGGGATCGTGAAGCGCTTTGTGCAGAACGGACGCTCGACGTTCTGGTGCCCGAAGTGTCAGAGGTGAGGTTTCCGGCTCCAATTGAGCGATCCCGTCTCCACGGGTCGTCCCGGCAAGCGAGCTTGCGAGCGCAAGCCCTTGGATTTCTAAACCATGTGCCTATCGCACTTGGTTTAGAAATCCAGAGAATCCATACGCCGTGTCCTATCGTTCGAGCACTGGAGTAGATGTCTTCTACAAAAAGTGAGTCCAGGGGTTATGGGTCCCGGCTCAGCGTTCGCGGAGCCTGTCATCGGGCCGGCCGGAGGCCGGACCCGTTGGCTCACTTGGCCGGGACGACACTGAATGTTTTGACCTTCGGCCGACGCCGGAAGACTGTTATTCGTTTCATTCGCCGGTCGTTCGGTGAAGCATCAATCCAGCAAGGACAATGCAATGGCCGAGCCGCAAATCCAGTTCAACGACGGCGCCGCCTATGAGCGGATGATGGGGGCCTGGAGCAGGCTTGCCGGCGAAATCTTTCTCGACTGGCTGGCGCCGCGGCCGGGCCTTGCCTGGGTCGATGTGGGTTGCGGCAACGGAGCCTTCACCGAGCTGATCGTGCAGCGACATGCGCCGCGCGAGGTGCAGGGCGTCGATCCTTCGGACGGCCAGCTCGCTTATGCCCGCACCCGGCCGGGCACGCGGATGGCGACGTATCACCAGGGCGATGCGATGGCGTTGCCGTTTCCGGATCGCTCATTCGATGCCGCCGTGATGGCGCTGGTGATCTTCTTTGTGCCGGATCCGGCCAAGGGGGTCGCCGAGATGGCACGCGTGGTGTCGCCGGGCGGCACGGTGGCCGCCTATGCCTGGGACATGGATGGTGGCGGATTTCCGCTCGAGCCGGTATTGGTCGAGATGCGCGCGATGGGATTCGCGCCGCTGCGCCCGCCGAGCGCCGACGCATCGCGCGTCGAGAACCTGAAGAAACTATGGCGCGACGCCGGCCTGCAGGAGATCGAGACGCGCCGCATCGATGTGACGCGCCGCTTTTCCGATTACGAAGATTTCTGGTCGGCTTCGACATCCGGCTCGACGGTGAAACCGGCGATCGCGGCGATGACGCCGGATATGGTCGCGGAACTCAAACAACGCGTGCGCGCGCACCTCACTGAGGATGCCGCGGGTCGCATCACCTATGACGCCTTTGCCAATGCGGTGAAGGGGCGCGTTCCCGGATAGGCCGATGACGTGCCCGGCAAAGGTTACGCCGGCTCGGCGGCGGTCGAATTTACTTCCGCACGCAGATCACGCGCACGACGGAGGCTTTCGCATCGGCAGGTGCGCCGCCACCCGAAATCACGCCATTGTCCTTCAGAAACGCCCGCACGATTTCTGCCGGCACCAGCGCCGCTTGCGTGGCGGCTGTGCCGTTCGTGGGGCCGGCGACTACCACCGGCTTCAACTGGGCGAGGCCGGCGAAGCTGCCGTCGCTATCGATGGCGGCTGCGCCGGAGAAGCCCAGTCCCGGCGCCGGTGACAAGGCGAGCTCGCTGCCGCTGCCGACCGGCGTCACCGAGGCTTTCACGCTGCTGACCGCCGCCGCGCCGCCCTGGTTTTGCGGATCGGCGATGCCGATCAGGTCGAGATTCGGCTTTGCCGCGCCTGCGCCCAGCGCCAGCGGCTTCAATCCGCGCGCGCCATAGATCCGCAGCAGTGCGAGATCGTGCGCCTTGTCTTCGGCCGCCTTGTCGGCATTGCCATAACCGGCCAGATTCTGGCCTGCAACAACGATCGACATGCAGCCCTCGATCGCCTGACGGTCGGTGACGATCGCGCCGTCGTCGCTGACCACGATGCCCGAGGCATATTCGACCTTCTTGCGCGGCGGCGGGCCCATCGCCTGCGCGCCGGTCGGAAACGCATTGAACGCACTCGACATCGCGATCACCACCGGCTCCATGGTGCCTTCGGTGGCCTGGTCGTAGAGGATGGTGAGGATGCGAACCTCGCTATCCCGGAACTGGCCGCGGACATAGAATTTCTTCAAGCCCTGCATACCCGACAGCACGAAGAAATCCGGCTTCACCACGCTGTAGTCGATCTTGCGGCCCGGCTCCTTCCTCTCCTGCTCGGCGAGCGCGGCGGTGGACGGCGCGGCCTCCTTGCGGCGCGAAAGCTGGATCTGGATCGTGGCGGTGGACGAACTCCATTTGCTGCCATTGGCGTCAGAGGCCTGTTGCGGCACCAGTCTGGCGGGAATGCCGAGCCGCGCGCCGGTGACCATGTCGGTGATCATCTTCCAGCCGACATTGTCCTGCAGCTTTTTCGCGGCGGCACTGAGCAGGACGCGCTCCTGCGGATTCAGCACGCCGGTCTGTTTCGCGCCATTGTCCTTCTGGAAGGTCTTGATGGCGGCGACCATGCGCTCGCTGACTTCGCCATTGATGGCGCCGTTATATTGCCCGGCCCAGGCCAGATCCGACTGGATCGCCAGCCGCTCGGCCTGCGCCATGGCATTGGCGGTGTCGGCGGGGGTCTGCAAGGCCGGGCGGATCGGGATGGTGGTGACCGGCTTGGGCTTGCCGGCGGCGGCCGGCGGCGTCATCTGCGCCTGCGCGGAGGAGGCCGCCACGATCATCAATGTTGCCGTCAGCATCGATCTCATGACAAGTCCGGGTGTTCAAGCTGTTGGGGTCATTGACGTCAGGGTAATTAAGCACATCTGCTTGGTCGGCAATAGCAGGGCGATGGTTCAAGGAAGCGCCCCGTCATTGCGAGGAGTTCTTGCGACGAAGCAATCCAGTCCTTTCCATCCCAAAAGTCTGGATTGCTTCGCCCAAGGGAAAATTGGCGAGCCAATTTTCCCGGGGCTCGCAATGACGGGGAGACGACGATGAAAAACAGAGACACCACCACACCATGCTGAGCCCCGATGAACTCGAACGCTACGCCCGCCACATCGTCCTGCGCGAGGTCGGCGGCCAGGGCCAGGCTGCGCTGCAGGCCGCAAAGGTGCTGGTGATCGGCGCCGGCGGGCTCGGCGCGCCGGCGCTGATGTATCTCGCCGCGGCCGGCATCGGCACGCTGGGCGTGGTCGATGACGATGATGTCTCGCTGTCGAACCTGCAGCGCCAGATCATCCACGCCACGCCGGATGTCGGTGCGCTCAAGGTCGATAGTGCCGCTGCAAAGATTCATGCGCTCAATCCGCACGTCAAATTCGTCGGCCATGCCACGCGCCTCGATGCATCGAATGCGATGGCGTTGCTGTCGGGTTACGATCTGGTGCTCGACGGCTCCGACAATTTTGCGACGCGCTATCTGGTGTCGGACGCCTGCTATCTCGCCAGGAAGCCATTGATATCGGCCGCGCTTGGCATCTTCGACGGCTCGCTGACCACGCTCCGCGCCCACGAAAAGAACGCCGCCGGCGTGTTGAATCCGACCTATCGCTGCCTGTTTCCGGATGCGCCGCCACCGGGTACGGTGCCGAGCTGCCAGGAAGCCGGCGTGATGGGCGCGCTGGCCGGCGTGCTCGGCTCGATGATGGCGCTGGAAGCGATCCGCGAGATCGTCGGCTTTGGCGAGGGCCTGGTCGGGCGGCTGCTGATGATCGACGCCCGCGCGATGCGGTTCGAAACGCTGCGCTATGCGCGGGACCCGGCGAATCCGCTCAATGGCGATGCGCCGACGATTTTCGATTTGAGCGGGTATCTGTGAGGTGCGCTGTCTTTTCCCTCCCCCTTGCGGGGAGGGTGGCCGCGCTAAGCGCGGTCGGGTGGGGGTGCCACGCACTCCAGAGCCCGCGGCACCCCCACCCCGGCCTCCACTTCCGACGATGCTATCGCATCGTCGTCCGTTCGGCCGACCCTCCCCGCAAGGGGGAGGGAGGCCATGAGCGTTCGCGTTTCGACGACGCTTACGCCCGCTTCTTTTTCTCGCTGTCCATATGCGCGAGGTGCTCTTCCGGATAGCGGCCGCCCGCCGCGGCGTCGGCCGGGATCGCTTTGGCGAGATCGGCGAGATGCGCGGGCGTCAGCTTCACCTCCAGCGCGCCGAGCGCTTCGGTGAGGCGATCGCGGCGCCGTGCGCCGACCAGCGGCACGATGTCGTTGCCCTGCGCCGCCACCCAGGCAATCGCCACCTGCGCGACGGAAGCGTCGAGATCAGCCGCGATGGCGCGCAGTTTCTCCACCAGCGCCAGATTGGTATCGAGATTGGCGGCCTGGAAGCGCGGGCTGATGTTGCGGTAGTCCTGCGCGGTGGAGCCGCCCTTGGACCAGTGGCCGCTGATCAGGCCGCGCCCCAGCACGCCATAGGCGGTAATGCCGATGCCGAGTTCCCGGCAGGTCGGCAGGATATCATCCTCGATGCCGCGCGAGATCAGCGAATATTCGATCTGCAGGTCGGCGATCGGGTGCACTTTATGCGCGCGGCGAATGGTGTCGGAGCCGACTTCGGACAGGCCGATGTGCTTGACATGGCCGGCCTTCACCATCTCGGCGATGGCGCCGACCGTGTCCTCGATCGGGACTGAAGGATCGAGCCGCGCCGGGCGGTAGATGTCGATATGATCGGTGCCGAGCCGCACCAGCGAATAGGCGAGAAAATTCTTCACCGCGGCGGGGCGGCAGTCCATGCCGCCAAAGCCAGAAGCAGGATCGCGCAGCCCGCCGAACTTGACGCTGATCTCGACGCTGTCGTGGCGGCGGTTTTTCAGCGCTTCGCTGATCAGCAGTTCGTTGTGGCCGACGCCGTAGAAATCGCCGGTGTCGAGCAGGGTGATGCCGGCGTCGAGCGCGGCATGAATGGTACTGATGCTCTCGTTGCGGTCGGCGGGGCCGTAAAAATCCGACATGCCCATGCAGCCGAGGCCGATGGCGGAGACTCTGGGCCCCGATTTGCCGAGGGTGCGCTTGTCCATGTGGCTCTCCTTTGGAGGGGGCGGCGGGTGATCCCGCGCCAATGGGCCTGATATGGCCCGCTTCGATTGCCGGCATAAGCTGGACAATACTGAACAGCTTGTTCACATTAGAGAACAATGAGTGACCTCGACCTGCGCGACCTCACGGCTTTCATCGCCGTGGCCCGGACCCTGAATTTCCGCCGCGCCGCGGTGGAGAGCCATGTCTCGGTGTCGAGCCTGAGCCAGCGGCTGCGCGATATGGAGGAGCGGCTCGGGGTTCGTTTGCTGCACCGCACCACGCGCAGCGTCGCGCTGACCGAGGCCGGCGAGGTGCTGCTGGCACGGGTCGGGCCGGCCATGGGCGACGTAAATGCTGCACTGCAACAAGTTCGAGGCCGCCGAGATGTGCCGTCGGGCCGGCTGCGCATCAATGCGCCGGCGCCGGTAGTCGATCTGGTGATGGCGCCGATGGTCGCGCCTTTTATTGCGCAATATCCGCAGATCCAGCTCGAAATCATCGCCGAAACCTCCCTTATCGACATTGTCGAGCGGGGTTTTGACGCCGGTGTGCGCTATGGCGAGCACCTGGCACAGGATATGATCGCGGTGTCGCTGGGCCCGCCGGAGCGTTACGCCGTCGTTGCTGCGCCGCAATATGTTGCGCAGCATGGCCGCCCGCGGCATCCGAAGGATTTGCTACAGCATTGCTGCATTCGCACCCGCTTCGACAGCGGCGCGTTGCTGGACTGGGAGTTCGAGAAGGGCGGCCGGGTTGTCAAAGTGGCGCCGGAGGGCGCGCTGGTGGCGAATTATTCGCACCTCGGCCTGCGCGCGGCGCTGGATGGTCTCGGCTACTTTGCCACCTTCGAGGGTTATGTCAGGGAGGACGTTGCCTCCGGTGCGCTGATCAGCGTGCTCGAGGACTGGTGCGCGCCGTTTCTTGGCCCCTTCCTGTATTACCCGAGCCGAAGACAGCCGCCGCCGGCGCTGAGCGCGTTTATCGGGTTCGTCGCGGAATGGCGGAAGCGGGAGCGACGGAAAGCGTAGGCGCCTGCCTACAGCATGCTCGGCAGCACGCGATCCGGCGGCTTGTGGTTGTCGAGGAAGGTACGGATGTTGATGATGACCTTCTCGCCCATCTCGACGCGGCCTTCGATGGTGGCCGAACCCATATGCGGCAGCAGCACCACCTTGCCGGCCTTGGCGAGGCGCACCAGCTTCGGATTGACCGCAGGCTCGTGCTCGAACACGTCGAGGCCGGCGCCAGCGATGTCGCCGGTCTCGATCAGTTTTGTCATCGTCTCCTCGTCGATCACCTCGCCGCGCGCGGTGTTGACGATGTAGGCGTCCTTGCGGATCAGTTTGAGGCGCCGCGCCGACAGCAGATGGAAGGTCGCCGGCGTGTGCGGGCAATTCACCGAGATGATGTCCATCCGCGCCAGCATCTGGTCGAGGCTGTCCCAATAGGTGGCGCCGAGCTCGTCGGCGATCTTCGGGGCCACCGGCTTGCGGTTGTGATAGTGGATCTGCAGCCCGAAGGCGCGGGCGCGGCGCGCCACCGCCTGGCCGATCCGGCCCATGCCGATGATTCCCAAGCGCTTGCCGCCGAGCCGTTTGCCGAGCATCCAGGTCGGCGACCAGCCCGGCCAGTCCTTGCCGTCGGTGAGGATCGAGGCGCCTTCGATCAGCCGCCGCGGCACCGCGAGAATCAGCGCCATGGTCATGTCGGCGGTGTCTTCGGTCAGCACCTTCGGCGTGTTGGTGACGGTGATGCCGCGGGCATGCGCGGTGATCACGTCGATATTGTCGACGCCGTTGCCGAAATTGGCGATCAGCTTCACTTTGCAGTCGGGCTGCTCGAGCAATTCCTTGGTGATTTCGTCGGTGACGGTGGGCACCAGCACGTCGGCGGTGCGCACGGCTTCGGCAAGCTCTTCCGGCGTCAGCGGCTGGTCCTCGAGATTGATCCGCGCGTCGAACAATTCGCGCATCCGGGTCTCGACGGAATCCGGCAGCTTGCGCGTGACGACGACCAGAGGCTTTTTCTTGACCGACATGTCTTGCTCACTCGCGCTTTGGCTTGCCTGTTCAGTCCGCATTAACCCGGTTGCTCGAAACTGCCGCGATCGCGCGATCTCACCGTTTCCTCGGGTTCCCCGCCGCCTTTTTGGCGTCTTGGGCTTCGGTCCTCTCTAGCAGAAGGCCAAGCCAAAACAAGAACCCAGCGGACGTGTGCGGCGCGGCGACGAGTGGAATCGGTCGGGGTTGGGTGGATGGCGTTCAGGCGTTTTGTGTGCGGGGTTTTGTTCGCAGGTGCGTTGCTCGGTGCGTCAGTGGATACAGGTTTTGCGGCCAAGGATGCCGCGGTAGGCACCAGCGGCCTGCCCGTACCGCGCTATGTCAGCCTGAAGTCCGACCATGTGAATGTCCGCGCCGGCCCCACCAAGGACAACGACGTCGCCTGGGTCTACACCCGTTCGGGCCTGCCGGTGGAAATCACCGCCGAATACGAGAACTGGCGCCGGGTGCGGGATTCCGAGGGCGCCGAGGGCTGGGTTTACCACTCCCTGCTGTCCGGCCGCCGCACCGCGGTGGTCACCATGAAGACCAAGGACGATCTGGCCTCGATCTATGACAGTCCGGATTCGAAGAGCGCGGTCGCGGCCAGGCTGCAGGCCGGTGTGGTCGCGCAGGTCAAGCGTTGCAGCAACGGCTGGTGCCGCGTCATCGGTACCGGCTTCGATGGCTGGATCGAGCAGCAGCGGCTGTGGGGTGTTTACGCCGACGAGAAGGTGGATTGAGGGTTCTGCGACGGCACATCAACGTGTCGTCCCGGCGAAGGCCGGGACTCATACGCGGTGCAGTTACGTGCGTGCGCTGCGGACAGCGCCATTTTTGAACCAGAGATGACAGTGTTTATCGGTCCCGGCGTTCGCCGGGGGACGACAACGAAGCTCAGCGCTTCTTGCGCAGGCGGACGACCATGTCGATGCGGCTGATTTCGTAGCCGTCGGGGACGTCGGGCATCTTCTGCAGCACCATGTGCGGATCGGGGATGTCGACCAGCTCGTGGTTGTTCTCGAGGTAATAATGGTGATGCGCGGTGACGTTGGTGTCGAAATAGGTCTTGGTGCCGTCGACGCTGACCTGGCGCAGCAGGCCGGAATCGGTGAGCTGGTTCAGGGTGTTGTAGACAGTGGCCAGCGATACCGGCACCTTCGCCAGGGTGGCTTCCTCGTAGAGCATTTCCGCCGTCAGATGGCGGGCGCCCTTGCCGAACAGGAGCCAGCCCAGCGCCATGCGCTGACGGGTCGGGCGCAGGCCGACGGACTGCAGCATTTCGTTGACGTCATGCCACGGGCAACCAGTCAGCGCCGGCTGGCGGCCGTGATTGATTTCCGCAACCGCGGAAGCGTCATCATGCGTATGCGAAGCGCTGTCAGTCATATCCACGTCAGTTACCCTGCCGTTCCCACTCAAAAACACTGAACCACATATAACTATAAGAAGTTGTGGCTGTAGATGCAAGGTTTTCGCAACTGGGAGCCATGCGCCCACCGGGCGGCTCGCCCGGACCCTCGCCGGACGGTCAATTTGCCGCCGAAACCGGTCAAGCCGCCGCTTTGCCGTCTCATAAGCCTATGATAGAGAGCCCGCGGCGGGTCGGGCGAATTTCGGCTCGATCCGAAACAATTCTGCGTGTTCTGGTCCATCCGGGTCAGCTTTGCGCGAAAACGCGATTTATCGATGTGGAAGGCCGGGAATGATTCAGGACAAGCGCAGCAGCTACGAATACGAGGACCTGCTGGCGTGTGGCCGCGGCGAGCTGTTCGGCGCCGGTAATGCGCAGTTGCCGCTGCCGCCGATGCTGATGTTCGACCGCATTGCCGAGATTTCGGAAACCGGCGGCGAATATGGCAAGGGCCTCATTCGTGCCGAGTTCGACGTCAAGCCGGACCTGTGGTTCTTCGGCTGCCACTTCAAGGGCGATCCGGTGATGCCGGGCTGCCTGGGCCTCGATGCGCTCTGGCAGATGGTGGGATTTTTCCTCGGCTGGACCGGCGGCGAGGGCCATGGCCGGGCGCTGGGCCTCGGCGAGTTGAAATTCTCCGGCCAGGTGCTGCCGAACATCAGCAAGGTTGTGTACAACATCGACATCAAGCGGGTGATGCGCTCGAAGCTGGTGCTGGGCATTGCGGATGGCTGGCTTTCCGCCGATGGCGAGATTATCTATCGCGCCAAGGACCTGAAGGTCTGCCTGTTCAAGGACACAGCCGCCGCATTGCAGCCGGGAACGTAGTCTACCCACCGCTGCAGCAACGGCAGTCGCCGATCGGGCGACCGCCAGTCAACAACCACGAATTTTAAGGGCGAGGCGATCATGAGGCGGGTTGTCGTCACGGGGATGGGCATTGTCTCATCTATCGGAAACAACACTCAGGAAGTGCTTGCGAGCCTCCATGAGGCGAAGTCGGGCATTACGCGCGCCGACAAATATGCCGAGCTGGGTTTCCGCTCGCAGGTGCAGGGCGCGCCGACGCTGAATCCATCGGAGATCATCGACCGGCGCGCGATGCGCTTTCTCGGCGAGGGTGCGGCGTGGAATCACGTCGCCATGGAGCAGGCGATTCAGGACTCCGGTCTGGAGCCGTCGGATATTTCCAACGAACGCACCGGCATCATCATGGGCTCCGGCGGTCCCTCCGCCCGCACCATCGTCGAAGCCGCCGACACCACCCGCACCAAGGGCCCGAAGCGCGTCGGCCCGTTCGCGGTGCCGAAGGCGATGTCGTCGACGGCATCTGCCACGCTCGCCACCTGGTTCAAGATCAAGGGCGTCAACTATTCGATCTCCTCGGCCTGCGCGACCTCCAACCATTGCATCGGCAATGCCTATGAAATGATCCAGTGGGGCAAGCAGGACATCGTGTTCGCCGGCGGCTGCGAAGAGCTCGACTGGTCGCTTTCGGTGCTGTTCGACGCCATGGGCGCGATGTCGTCGAAATATAACGACACCCCCTCGACCGCCTCGCGTCCCTACGACATCAGCCGCGATGGTTTTGTCATCGCCGGCGGCGCCGGCGTGGTGGTGATCGAAGAGCTCGAGCACGCCAAGGCGCGCGGCGCGAAAATCTACGGCGAAATCATCGGCTATGGGGCGACCTCGGATGGTTACGACATGGTCGCTCCGTCCGGTGAAGGTGCCGAGCGCTGCATGAAGATGGCGCTGGCCACCACCGGCGGCATCAAGGTCGACTACATCAATCCGCACGCCACCTCGACGCCGGCCGGCGATCCGCCGGAAATGCAGGCGATCCGTAACGTGTTCGGCACCGGCGACAAGTGCCCGCCGATCTCGGCAACCAAGGCGCTGACCGGTCATTCGCTGGGCGCCACCGGGGTGCAGGAGGCGATCTATTCGCTGCTGATGATGAACAACGGTTTCATCTGCGAGAGCGGCAACATCACCGAACTCGATCCGGTATTCGCCGACATGCCGATCGTGCGCAAGCGCATCGACAATGTGAAGGTCGGCACCGTGCTGTCGAACTCGTTCGGCTTCGGTGGCACCAACGCCACGCTGGTATTCAAGCGGATGGATGCCTGAGATTTTTCACTAACCTCTCCCCGCCCTTCGCGGGGAGAGGTCGGCCTTCTTGCGCGTAGCGCATGAAAGCCGGGTGAGGGGCGTGGCACTGAGCCCACCTCATCGACAACGTTTTCGGGTCGAAGAGCCCCTCACCCCAACCCTCTCCCCGCAAGTGCGGGGCGAGGGGGCTTACAGAGCAGATCGCGGACAGGGATAAGATGCAGGGATTGATGCAGGGCAAGCGCGGGTTGATCATGGGCGTCGCCAATGATCATTCGATCGCGTGGGGTATTGCCAAAACGTTGTCGGCGCAGGGCGCCGAACTGGCCTTCACCTATCAGGGCGAGGCGCTCGGCAAGCGCGTCAAGCCGCTGGCGCAGTCGCTCGGCGCGGAGCTGGTGCTGCCCTGCGACGTCGAGGACATCGCCAGCGTCGACGGTCTGTTCGCGACGTTGAAGGAGAAGTGGGGCAAGCTCGACTTTGTCGTTCACGCCATCGGTTTTTCCGACAAGAACGAGTTGAAGGGGCGCTATGCCGACACCACCCGCGCGAATTTCTCGCGCACCATGGTGATTTCCTGCTTCTCCTTCACCGAGATCGCCAGGCGCGCCGCCGAGATGATGCCGGACGGCGGGTCGATCATCACGCTGACCTTCGGCGGGTCCACCCGCATGTTGCCGAACTACAATGTGATGGGTGTCGCCAAGGCCGCGCTCGAAGCCTCCACCCGCTACCTCGCTGCCGACTTTGGCCGTCAGGGCATTCGCGTCAACGCGATTTCCGCAGGTCCGGTGCGCACGCTCGCCGGCTCCGGCATCGGCGATGCGCGCGCGATGTTCGGCTTCATGCAGAAGCATTCGCCGCTCGGCCGCGGCGTCACGCTCGACGAGCTCGGCGGCTCCGCGCTGTATCTGTTGTCCGATCTGTCCGGCGGCGTCACCGGCGAGGTCCACTTCGTCGATTCCGGCTACAACATCATCGCGATGCCGCATCCGGATGAACTGAAGGGCGACGCGGAGTAGCACGCAACTCGTGTCCCGGACGCGGTGCAGCGTTCTTCACGCTGCTCCGCAGATCCGGGACCGCTACAAGCGCCGGCGTGCGTGACGACCCCGGATCAGCAGCGCACCGCGCTGCAAATGCAGCGCGTTGCGCAGCATCCGGGGAACGCAGAACATCAGGCGCGCGCTACCGAGCTACACCTTCTCTCCCGACGCAAACACCATGGCGCGTTGAAACGCCGGCCTTGCCTCGCAGCGGTCGAGATAGCGGTCGAACGATGGCCGCGACGGCACCATCTTGAACTGGCGGACTGCGAAATTCAGTCCCGCGCCGATGGCGATGTCGGCAGCGGAGAACTTCTCGCCGAGAATCCATGGGCCTTCTTCCAGCGCGGCTTCGAGCACGTCGAACACCCGCTTCGCATCGCCCCATCCGGCCGCGACCGAGCTGATCTCGAATTTGGTGGCGAGCTGCGCCATCGCCGGCTCGATGCAGCTCGGCGCGAAGAACAGCCAGTACAGGTATTTGGCGCGGTGCACGTCGCCCAGCGGTGGCGCGAGCCCGGCTTCGGGATAGCGCTCCGCCACATAGGCGCAGATCGCCGCGGCTTCCGCCATGGTGGCCTCGCCGTCTTGCAACGCCGGCACCTTGCCCATCGGATTGACGGTGAGAAATTCCAGCGTCTTCTGCGCGCCGGTGGTGATGTCGGTCAACACGCGCTCGTAAGCTACGCCGGTCTCTTCCATCAGCCACAGCGCCGAAAACGACCGCGACCGCGGCGACCAGTACAATTTCATCATGGCGAAGGCTCCCTCGAGAGAATTATTGGCTATTTGTGGGGAGATTCGGGGGAGGGTGCAAGAGTGGGTGCCCCGGATCTGCGGCGCAGCACAACAGTGCCGCACCGCGTCCGGGACACGAGTTTGGCAACAAAGAAAAAGCCCCCGCGACAGTGTCGCGAGGGCTTCTTCAACGCATTCGGGTACTAGCGGAAAGTTATTTCGCAGAGATCAGGCAAGGTCGAAGCGATCGGCGTTCATCACCTTGGTCCATGCCGCGACGAAGTCCTTCACAAACTTCTCCTTCGAGTCCGTGCTCGCATAGACTTCCGCGAGCGCGCGGAGCTGCGAGTGCGAACCGAAGACCAGATCGGCGCGGGTGCCGGTCCACTTCACTTCGCCGCTCTTGCGATCACGCCCCTCATACACATCGTTCGAGCCAGCGACCGTCTTCCATTCCGTGCCCATGTCGAGCAGGTTGACGAAGAAATCGTTGGTCAGCGTCTCGGGCTTCCCGGTGAAGACGCCGTGCTGGGACTGCCCGGCATTTGCGCCCAGGACGCGCAGGCCGCCGACAAGAACCGTCATTTCCGGCGCGGTCAGCGTCAGCAACTGCGCGCGATCCACCAGAAACACCTCGGCCGGCACGGCATATTTGCCCTTGAGGTAGTTACGGAAGCCATCCGCGACCGGCTCCAGCACGGTGAAGGCCTCCACATCGGTTTGCTCCTGCGAGGCGTCCGCACGTCCCGGAGAGAAGGGAACGGTCACATTGAGGCCGGCATCCTTCGCGGCCTTTTCGACCGCCGCGCTGCCGCCGAGGACGATCAGGTCGGCAAGCGAGACCTTCTTGCCACCGGATTGCGACGCGTTGAACTCCTTCTGGATTCCTTCGAGCGTCTGCAACACCTTGGCCAGTTGAGCCGGCTGGTTGACCTCCCAATCCTTCTGAGGCGCGAGACGGATGCGCGCGCCGTTGGCGCCGCCGCGCTTGTCGCCGCCACGGAAGGTGGAGGCCGAGGCCCAGGCCGTGCTGACCAATTCAGACACGGTCAGGCCCGTGGCCAGCAGCTTGGCCTTGAGCGCGGCGATGTCGGAGTCGTCGATCAACGGATGATCGACCGCGGGGATCGGATCCTGCCAGATCAACTCCTCCTTGGGCACTTCCGGGCCCAGGTAACGCGCGAGGGGACCCATGTCGCGATGGGTCAGCTTGAACCAGGCGCGGGCGAAGGCCTCGGCGAAGGCCTGCGGGTTCTCCAGGAAGCGGCGCGAGATCTTCTCGTAGACCGGGTCCAAACGCAGCGACAGATCGGTGGTCAGCATGGTCGGCTTGTGTTTCTTCGACGGATTGTGCGCGTCGGGGATAACTTCCTCGGCGTCCTTGGCCTCCCACTGGATGGCACCGCCGGGGCTGCGGGTCTGCACCCATTCGTACTTGAACAGGTTCTCGAAGAAGTGGTTGCTCCACTGCGTCGGCGTCTGCGTCCAGGTGACTTCGATGCCGCTGCCGACGGCGTCTGCACCGGACCCAGTACCGTAGTTGCTGACCCAGCCAAGGCCCTGTGCTTCCAGGCCGGCAGCTTCAGGGTTCGGCCCCTTGTGGGACTCGGGCGCGGCGCCGTGGGTCTTGCCGAAGGTGTGGCCGCCGCCGATCAGCGCGACGGTTTCCTCGTCGTTCATCGCCATGCGCTTGAAGGTCTCGCGGATGAATCTGGCGGCGGAAACCGGATCGCCATTGGCGCCCGGACCTTCCGGATTGACGTAGATCAGGCCCATCTCGGTGGCACCGAGCGGATTGTCGAAGCCCTCAAGGGGCCGGTGGGACAACCACGTGGTCTCGGAACCCCAGTTCACGTCCTGATCCGGCTCCCAGGTGTCTTCACGGCCGGCAGCAAAACCGAAGGTACGAAAACCCATGGTCTCCAGCGCCACGTTGCCGGTGAGGATCAGCAGGTCGGCCCACGAGATCTTGTTGCCGTACTTCTGCTTGATCGGCCACAGCAGGCGGCGCGACTTGTCGATGTTGACGTTGTCCGGCCAGGAGTTGAGCGGAGCGAAACGCTGCTGACCGCGACCGCCGCCGCCGCGACCGTCGCTCAGGCGGTAGGTGCCGGCGGCGTGCCAGGACATGCGGATGAACTGCGGACCGTAATTGCCGAAGTCGGCCGGCCACCAGTCCTGCGAGTCGGTCATCAGCTTGCGCAGGTCATTCTTCAGCGCCTCGTAGTCGAGCTTCTTGAACTCCTCCGCATAGTTGAACGCCTCGCCCAGCGGATCGGACAGCGAGGAGTGCTGGTGGAGAATCGAAAGGTCTAGCTGGTTCGGCCACCAGTCGCGGTTGGCCCTGGCAGCAGTTGTGTGTACGACCGGGCACTTGCCGGCGCTCTCGTCAGTCTTTGCGTCCATGATTCTCTCCGATCGTGTTCTGTAATTTTCTGGTCCTGCGTCAGCACGGGGCCACGCGGACCGGCAGTGATGGAATTCTGGTTGTCGGCATTCGGGTTGCCGGCTGTGGACAGAGCGTATTCTAGCAAGGCGGCAGCCCGGTGACGTTGATCGGTGACAATCGCTGCTGGCGGTGCCAGGCGCGGGTCGCCTCTCGCTAAATGCGCTGGAGCCCCACCTTGGAAGATATCTAACATCAGGTCCAGTCGAATTGTCTTCGGCCTCCGATCAGTTTATCTGATCGAGGTATGATCACGCTCCGACAGCTCCGTTATCTCGCCGCGTTGGCCAAGCATGGCCATTTTGGCCGCGCCGCGGACGCCTGCGCCGTCACCCAGCCGGCGCTCTCGATGCAGATCCGCGACCTCGAGCGCACGCTGGGCGTCAAGGTGGTGGAACGCCGGCCCGGCGACGTGATGCTGACCGATGTCGGCCGCGAGATCGCCCGCCGCGGCGAGGACGTGCTGGCGGCGTCGCGCGATCTCGTCGACTTCGCCCGGCACCGCGGCGGGTTGTTGACCGGACGGCTGACGCTCGGGGTGATTCCCTCATTGGCGCCGTATCTGCTGCCACGCATCCTGCCGGTGCTGCAGAAACAGTTTCCGGAACTGCGGCTGGAGTTGCGCGAGACGCAGACCAAGCAACTGGTCGATGACATCAAGAGCGGCGCGCTCGATGCCGCGATGCTGGCGCTGCCGCTCGGCGAGCCCGAGATCGATACGCTGAAACTGTTCGACGACCTGTTCCTGCTGGCGGTGCCGGTGAATGATCCGCGCGCGGTGGAGACGCGGGTGAAGGCCCGCGACATCGATCAGAGCCGGCTGATCCTGCTCGAAGACGGCCACTGTCTGCGTGACCAGGCGCTGGCATTCTGCGCCACGGCGCGCGGCGGCAATGTCGGCGCCAACGGCATGGCCTTCGCAGCCTCCAGCCTCTCCACGGTGATGCAGATGGTCGCCAGCGGCTACGGTGTCACGCTGATCCCGCAGATCGCCGCGGATGTGGAGCAGCGCGACGAGCGCGTGAAGTTCCTGCGGCTGGAAAACCCGCAGCCCGGCCGCAGCATCGGACTGGCGTTCCGCAAGACCTCGCCGCGCAAGGCGGATTTTGCTGCGCTGGGCGATGTGGTGAAGGGATGTGTGGAAAGTTCGTAGCCCGGATGCGCTTTGCTCCATCCGGGCTACGAAATACTTAAACTCCCAGCGTGCCCGCCTTCGCAGCGGCGTAGCGCTCGCCGATCACCTTCCAGTTCACCGTATTCCACCACGCCTTGAGATAGTCCGGGCGGCGGTTCTGGTAGGTCAGATAATAGGCGTGCTCCCAGACGTCGTTGCCCATCAGCGCGCGCTTGCCGTCCATGATCGGGTTGTCCTGGTTCGGGCGGGTCTCGATCGACAGCTTGCCGGATTTGTCGACGATGACGAACACCCAGCCGGAGCCGAACTGGCGGCCGCCGGCGGCGTTGAAGTCGGTCTGGAATTTCTCCATGCCGCCGAGATCGCGGTCGATCGCGGCAAGCACCTCGCCTTCCGGCTTGCCGCCGTTCGGGCCCATGATCTGCCAGAACATGGTGTGGTTGGCGTGGCCGCCCATGTTGTTACGCACGCCGGTGCGGATCGCTTCCGGCACATCGCCGAGCTTGCCGAGCACATCGACGATCGGGCTCGCGGCGATCTGCGGATTGTCTTTTGCAAAGGTGTTGAGGTTGGTGACGTAGGCCTGGTGATGTCGGTCGTGATGGATCTCCATGGTCTTGGCGTCGATATGCGGCTCAAACGCAGCGATCGGATAGGTCAGCGGCGGCAGGATGAACGGCGCATTGCCGGGAGCGGGCGCAGCCGCCTGAGCAAAGGCAAAACGCGGAGCGACGGCCGCAGCGATGCCGGTCGCAGCGAGCATGAGATGGCGTCGGGACATCGATGACATGGATTCTCTCCGTTAAGTATGGACGGGCGCATTAGGCAGTTACGCAACGCAATGTCTGCCCGTTTCATATGCGGGCATTGTGACGCAGCGGGGCATAGCACATCACGTATCGGAGAGACGCATCACATGAGGTGATGTTCCGTCTCGCCAAGCGCGACGCTTCCTATCCCTCCCCCCAGCGTGGCGAAGCCACGCGCAGTGGGGAGGGTGGCTGGCCGTCAGGCCAGACGGGTGGGGATGCTACAGGTGACGGTGCGCGTGGAAAGACCCCACCCCGGCCTCCACTTCCGGCGCTGCTACGCATCGCCGTCGTTCGTCCGACCCTCCCCACTGCGTGCAGCTTCGCTGCACTTGGGGAAGGGATATCGAGGCGTCGCCGTACAACACCTATAATAATAAACAAAAAGGGCGACCTTTCGGCCGCCCTTTTCACAACTAGTTGTGCCCGAAGTTTACTCCGCGGCGGTCGCGCCCTCGGCGGCCTTCTGCTTGGCTTCCAAGTCTTCGCCAGTTTCCTGATCGACCACCTTCATCGACAGGCGCGTCTTGCCGCGATCGTCGAAGCCGAGCAGCTTGACCTTGACCTTGTCGCCTTCCTTGACGACGTCGGAGGTCTTCTGCACGCGGCCGGAGGCGAGCTGGCTGATGTGAACCAGGCCGTCCTTGGCGCCGAAGAAGTTCACGAACGCACCGAACTCCATGACCTTGACGACGGTGCCGTCATAGATCGCGTTGAGTTCGGGATCAGACGCGATCGACTTGATCCACTTGATCGCGGCCTTGATCGACTCGCCATCGCTGGACGCCACCTTGACGGTGCCGTCGTCGTCGATGTTGACCTTGGCGCCGGTCTTTTCGACGATCTCGCGGATCACCTTGCCGCCGGTGCCGATCACTTCACGGATCTTGTCGGTGGGGATCTTGAACGTCTCGATGCGCGGCGCGTATTCGCCGAGTTCGGCACGGGCGTTGTTCAGCGCCTTCGACATCTCACCGAGAATGTGAATGCGTCCGTCCTTGGCCTGGCCGAGGGCGACCTTCATGATCTCCTCGGTGATCCCTGCGATCTTGATGTCCATCTGCAGCGAGGTGATGCCGGTGTCGGTGCCGGCGACCTTGAAGTCCATGTCGCCGAGATGATCCTCGTCGCCGAGGATGTCGGACAGCACCGCGTAGCGCGAACCTTCGAGAATGAGGCCCATGGCGATACCCGCCGTCGGCCGCTTCAGGGGAACGCCGGCATCCATCAGCGCGAGAGAGGCGCCGCAGACCGAAGCCATCGAGGACGAGCCGTTCGATTCGGTGATCTCGGAAACAACACGAACCGTGTACGGGAATTCGTGATGGCCCGGGAGAACCGGATGGATCGCGCGCCAGGCGAGCTTGCCGTGGCCGATTTCGCGACGCTTGGTGCCGCCCATACGACCGGTTTCACCGACCGAGTAGGGAGGGAAGTTGTAGTGCAGCAGGAACGTCTCTTTGTAGGTTCCCGACAGCGAGTCGATGTACTGCTCGTCTTCGCCGGTGCCGAGCGTGGTGACCACCATCGCCTGGGTTTCGCCGCGGGTGAACAGCGCCGAACCATGTGCGCGGGGCAGGATGCCGACTTCGGCGACGATCGGACGAACCGTCGTCAGATCGCGGCCGTCGATGCGCTTCTTGGTGTCGAGGATGTTCCAGCGCACGATCTTGGATTCGAGCTCCTTGAACACGCCGGCGATGCGGAGCTTGTCGTATTTCGGCTCCAATTTTTCGGAAGTTTGGCCTTCCGGGAAGTAGTGCGCCATCGCCTTCACCTTGACGGCGCCGACGGCAGCGTAGCGGTCCTGCTTGACCGGGATCGCATAGGCCGAGCGCAGCTCGGTCTCGACCAGGCCGAGCATTTCCTTCTCGAGCGCGCTGTCGTCAATGGTCTTGACTTCGCGCGGCTCCTTGGCGGCCTTCTCGGCGAGTTCGATGATCGCCTTGATGACCGGCTGGAAATGGCGGTGACCGAACATCACGGCGCCGAGCATGATGTCTTCGTTCAGCTCCTTGGCTTCCGATTCCACCATCAGCACGGCGTCGGCTGTGCCGGCGACGACCAGGTCGAGCTGGGTGTCGGCCATCTCGTCGAGGGTCGGGTTGAGAACGTATTCGTCATTGATGAAGCCGACGCGGGCTGCACCGATCGGGCCCTGGAACGGCGCGCCGGAGATGGTCAGCGCTGCGGAGGTGGCGACCAGCGCGAGAATGTCCGGATCGTTCTCCATGTCGTGCGACAGCACGGTGACGACGATCTGGGTTTCGTTGCGCCAGCCATCGACGAACAGCGGACGGATCGGACGATCGATCAGGCGGGAGACCAGGGTCTCCTTCTCGGTCGGACGACCCTCGCGCTTGAAGTAACCGCCCGGGATGCGACCGGCGGCGTAGGTCTTCTCGATGTAGTCGACCGTCAGCGGCAGGAAGTCGATGCCGTCCTTGGCGGTCTTGGCGGCGACGACAGTGGCGATGACAACGGTTTCGCCGTAGGTGGCGATGACGGCGCCGTCGGCCTGGCGGGCGATCTTGCCGGTTTCCAGACGGAGGGGACGGCCACCCCAATCGATTTCGACTGCGTGAACATTAAACATTGTGGTTTTCTTTCATGGGTTCACGGACGACGTGACGCCGAAAACACAAAAGCCATGCGCAAGACGGCAAGAAGCTGTCCGCGATATCGCGAAATCAGCGTCCGGCGATCCTGCCATGGCTCTTGCATTCTGAATGGCGTCCATCCTTCCGATGGTCGCGGGGGTCTCAATAGACCTTGCCGCGCGACGAGCACCTTGCCCGTCATCGTCCAGTCGCCGGAGTGCTGCTGGACGTTATCGTGCGGCCCACTCTGGCCCGCACTACAATTGATGCAAAAACGCGCGCAAAAAATTGCGCGCGCGATCTGCTTAGCGACGAATGTTGTGCTTCTCGAGCAGCGCCTTGTAGCGCGCCTCGTCCTTGCGCTTGATGTAATCAAGCAGCGAACGACGCGTGGAGACGAGCTTCAGAAGGCCACGGCGGGAATGGTTATCCTTGACGTGGGTCTTGAAGTGGCCGGTGAGGTTGGCAATGCGTTCCGAGAGGATCGCAACCTGGACTTCCGGCGAACCGGTATCGCCGGCCTTGTTGGCATTGGTCTTGATGACTTCCGCTTTGCGTTCTGCGGTAATCGACATCGTCAAACACTTTCTTTGCGAGCCGAACTGGCGGTCAGTCCGGTCAGGTTGAACACGCGCTTGGGGATGAGTTCGCCATTGCCAATTTCGGCGAGGGCCAGAAGCCGGCCTGCCACCGTGACATAAACTGTGCCGCTACAATTGGGCGCATCCCGTCCGCGCAACAAAACGGCCTGGCCCCGATGGAGCCTTGCCGCATCTGCCCGTGTGACGGCCAGTGCCGGGATGTCGTCCAGCGCGGTCTCAACGGGCAGTAGCGCGTCGGCGAGGTTGCCCTCGCCAGACGCGGCTCTATCGCACAAAGCCTCCAACTGTTCCAGCGGAATCATGTCGGCTTCGGCAAATGGGCCGACCAGGGTGCGCCTGAGCGCGCTGATATGGCCGTAACAGCCCAGCAAACGGCCGATATCGCGGGCCAGCGCCCGCACATAGGTGCCCTTGCCGCATTCGGCCTCGAACACCGAATGGTTGGCATCTTCTTGTTCTGTAAGGATTAATTCGTGAATCACGACCGGTCGGGGAACCAGCGGCACGATCTCGCCGTCGCGGGCGAGGTCATAGGCCCGTTCGCCCTGGATCTTGATTGCGGAATATTGCGGCGGGGTCTGCTCGATATTGCCGGTAAATTGCGGCAACAGCGCGAGGATCTGCTCCACCGTCGGGCGGATGTCGCTGGAGAAGGTGACCTTGCCCTCGGTGTCGTCGGTATCACGCTCCTCACCCCAGCACACCGTGAAGCGATAGCGCTTGCGGCCGTCCATCACGAAGGGGACGGTCTTGGTGGCTTCGCCCATGGCAATCGGAAGCCCGCCTGAGGCCAATGGATCCAGGGTACCGGCGTGGCCGGCGCGCTTGGCCTGGAACAGCCGCTTCACGACAGCCACCGCATGGGTCGAGGTCATGCCGATCGGCTTGTCGAGCACCACCCAGCCATGGACATCGCGCTTGTCGCGCCGGACCTGGCCCTGCTGCCGCGACTGCTTGTTGCCGCGCGAACGATTGTCGTCGCGTTGATGCTGCGCGGGCGCAAGCTGCACGCCGTCGGCATTTTCGTTCGACACATCGGCGATGTTTTCGTCTCGCGCGATCGGCGCAGATTTATTTTCATCCGCGCGGTTCGATTCATCGTTTGGCGAATCGATCACGCTGTTGGCGGTGGTCACAGTCATCAGTTTTCGTCCGGATTGGGTTTGAGGTCGCGCTGCACCGCGGGTGTTCTCAGTAATTTCTCGATACGTTCCGCTTCGTCGAATCGCTCGTCGATGCGGAAGCGAAGGTCAGGTGCGAATTTTAGATTAACGCGGCGCGCCGCTTCGCTGCGCAGGAAGGTCTTGTTGGCTGCGAGTGCGGCGAGAACGAGTTCGGTGTTGCGGCCGCCGAGCGGCATCACATAGACGGTGGCGAGTTTGAGATCCGGCGACATCCGCACTTCGGGCACCGTGATCAGATTGGTTTCGAGCACGGGATCATGCACGCCACCCTGCGAGAGAATGTCTGCGATGGCGTGACGCATGATTTCGCCGACCCGCAACTGGCGCTGCGAGCCGCCAGGCGCCGAGGTTTTCTGGTGATGCTTGGGCATCGTTGATTTCCCAATGGCCTCATGGACGGGACGCGCCGTCAAAGACTGCGCTCCCGCCATGAAGATCTAAAAAATTTGGTCTCACTGTGAGGCGGCTGCAAAACGCAGCCGGCTCACGCCATGAGGCAGACAGAACGCGCTGTAAGACTTGGACTTACAGCGAGATCTGGACTTACAGCGAGCGCTGGATCGTTTCCACGCGATAACACTCGATAATATCGCCGGCACGCATGTCGCCGTAGTTTTCGAACGCCATGCCGCATTCCTGGCCGGACGCCACTTCCTTCACTTCGTCCTTGAAGCGCTTCAGGGTCGACAGCTTGCCTTCGTGCACCACGACGTTGTCGCGGATCAGGCGCACATTGGCGCCGCGTTCCACAGTGCCGTCGGTGACGCGGCAACCCGCGACCTTGCCGACCTTGGAGATGTTGAACACTTCCAGGATCAGGGCATTGCCGAGCATGGTTTCGCGCAGCGTCGGCGCGAGCAGGCCGGACATCGCCTTCTTCACGTCATCGACGAGATCGTAGATGATGTTGTAGTAGCGGATCTCGATGCCATTGCGCTTCGCAGCCGCCGCGGCTTCCTTATGCGCACGGACGTTGAAGCCGATGATGGCGGCGTTGAAACCTTCCGCCAGCGTGACGTCGGATTCGCTGATGCCGCCGACGCCCGCATGCAGGATGCGCGCGGTGACTTCGTCGGTGCCGAGCTTCTCCAGCGAGCCCAGGATCGCTTCGAGCGAGCCCTGCACGTCGGCCTTGATGATCAGCGGGAAATCCTTGCGGCCCGTCGTCTTCAGCTGGCTCATCATCTGCTCGAGCGAGCCGCGCATGCCGGAAACCGACGCTGCGGACTTCTCGCGCTTCTGATGGGCGCGGTAGCTGGTGACTTCGCGGGCGCGGGCTTCGTTTTCGACCACGGCCATGCGATCGCCGGCTTCCGGCGGACCGTTAAAGCCGAGCACTTCGACAGGAACCGACGGACCGGCTTCGGTCAGCGTCACGCCCTGATCGGAAATCAGCGCGCGGACGCGGCCCATTTCGGCGCCGGCGACGATGATGTCGCCGACCCGCAGGGTGCCGCGCTGAACCAGCACGGTAGCGACCGGACCACGGCCGCGATCGAGCTTGGCTTCGATCACTGTGCCTTCGGCCGGACGGTCGGTGTTGGTCTTCAGATCCAGCAATTCGGCCTGCAGCGCGATCATCTCGAGCAGCTTGTCGAGATTGGTCTTGTTCTTGGCGGACACTTCGACGTCGACGACGTCGCCGCCGAAGGATTCGACCTGCACTTCGTATTGCAGCAGTTCGGTGCGGACGCGCTCGGCCTTGGCATCGGGCTTGTCGATCTTGTTGATCGCCACGATCATCGGGACCTTCGCCGCCTTGGCGTGGTTGATGGCCTCGATGGTCTGCGGCATGACGCCGTCATCGGCGGCGACGACCAGGATCACGATATCGGTGACCTTGGCGCCGCGGGCACGCATCGCGGTGAACGCGGCGTGGCCGGGGGTGTCGATGAAGGTGATCTTCTTGCCGCTCTCCGGCGAAGTGACCTGATAGGCGCCGATATGCTGGGTGATACCGCCGGCTTCGCCGGACACCACGTTGGCGTGGCGCAGCGCATCGAGCAGCGAGGTCTTGCCGTGGTCGACATGGCCCATCACGGTGACGACGGGCGAGCGCGGCTCGGTATCGGTGGAATCGTCAACCGTATCGAACAGACCCTCTTCGACGTCGGACTCGGCGACGCGCTTGACGGTATGGCCCATTTCTTCGGCCACCAGCTGTGCGGTGTCGGCGTCGATCACGTCGTTGATCTTGTGGATCGCGCCCTGCTTCATCAGCAGCCGGATCACGTCCACGGCGCGCTCGGCCATGCGGTTGGCGAGTTCCTGGATGGTGATGGCTTCCGGGATCGTGACTTCGCGAACCAGCTTTTCCTTCGGCTCGTTCGACTGATGACCCTTGAGGCGCTGCGTACGACGACGGAACGAGGCGATCGAACGCTCGCGGACGTCGTCGGCCGACAATGCGGTGACCAGCGTCAGGCGGCCGCGCTGCTTGGCAGGCGCCGGCTTGGCGGTGGGCTTCGGTGCGAGTACGGGGCGGGCAGCGCCACCGGGACCACGGCGGATCTGGCGCGGACCTTCGTCCTCGTCGGTGGCGTCGGCGGCAACGCCGGGCGCGCGCGGCGGCGGCAGGCCGGCGGCCTTGGCCGTCGCGGCGGCAGCAGCCGCGGCTTTGGCTTCGGCTTCGCCGAAGCGCTTCTTGGCTTCGCGTTCGGCCTTGGCTTTGACTTCTTCCTCGACGCGGTGGCGCTCTTCCTCGGCCTTCTTGCGGGCTTCAGCAGCTTCGCGCTCGGCCTGGGCAATGCCTTCCTTGCTGTTGCGGCGGGCGGCTTCGGCTTCCGCGAGGCGGCGCTCTTCGATATCGCGCACGCGCGCATCGGCCAGCGCGCTGGCGCGCGCGTTGCGTTCGTCTTCGGTCAGGGTGCGCAGCACCACGCCGGATCCGCTGCGGGCGGGCGGCGGCGATGAGCGCACCGGTGCGCGCGGAGCTGGTGTCGGCGCGGCGGTCCTGGTGGGTGCGGCGGGCGCAGTCGATCTGGCGGCGGGCGCGGCAGGTGTCGGAGCAGCTGGCGCGGCTGCGGCGGGCGCAGCAGCGACAGGCGCCGGCGTCTCGGCGACGACCGGTGCTGCTGCAGCGGCGGGCGCCGGTGCATCGCTGGCAAGGCGGCGCTTGCCGCGTTTTTCCACCACGACCACGTTGGTACGGCCATGGCTAAAGCTCTGGCGCACAGTGCCCTGCTCGACGCGCGGCTTCAGCGTCAAGGTCTTGCTGGGAACACTCAGAGTCTTGTCGCCAGGCGTTTTCGTATCAACCATTCAGCAGTCCTAATCTTGTTGCGTTGTGCGCGTCCGCACAGTCTCTTCAAGCGAATTCTTGGTTAGCGATGCCGTTGCCGGCGAAACTTGTGTCAGCGAAGCTTTGGCGCTTGCGTTGCCGGCGTCGTCAGCCATCCGGTATCGGACCAGTGTCTGGCTGCGTGACAGGAACGTTTTGCCCGCCGGGCCTGTAAGCACGGCAGCATGTATCACATTTGACCTGCCTAATGCCAAATCCAATTCATCGCCGCTCAAAACCGTAATAATCGGCAATTCGGAGCCGAATTCGGCATTTTGGCGAGCGATGCCGTCCAATTTGCGAATTCCGTCGGCCGCGCCGTCGGAGGCGTGAATCAAGGCCTGCGCTTCCTGGCGCTTCAGCGCGTCCTCGACCTTGGTGAAGCCGGAGACGACCTTGCCGGCCTTGGCGGTCATCGCCAGAGCCTCGATGACGCCGCGCACCATCAGTTTGTCGGTGTCGTCGGCCAGCGTCGGCGACGCTTTGACGTTCTTCTTGAATCCCTTGGCGAACAGATTGCGCCGGGCGGCCTCGGAAACCGTCTTGTGGGTGGCCGTGACCCAGAGGCCGCGGCCGGGAAGCTTGCGCTTCAGGTCCGGTATCGCCTCGCCCGTGGGCGCGACGACGAACCGGATCAGTTCATCGATCGGGCGCACGCTCCGCGTGACCGCGCACATCCGCTCGGTCCCGGATTTGGTGCTCCGAGGTCCGTTGTCAAGATCTGCCGGGTCAGCAAGGGCAAGCATGCGCGTGGCATTCTCCTTACACTTCTTCAGTGGCGTCGGCTTCGGCGCCCTTGTCGAGATCGGCCTGGGTGATCCAGCCGGCCACGACACGCGCCTGCATGATCAGGCGCTCGGCGTCTTCGCGAGAGATCTCGCTGGCGTCGAGGATGCCCGGATGTTTGGTCGGCTCAGAGCCTTCCTTGCGTTCGGTCCAGCCAACCAGATCATCGGTGGCGCAACCGGCCAGATCTTCGATCGTCTTGATGTCGTTTTCGCCGAACTTGACCATCATCTTCAGGGTCACGCCGGGCACTGTCCTCAATGCGTCTTCCACACCTAGTTCCTTACGTTTCGTTTCGAGCTCTGATTCGAGCTGTTCAAGGTATTCGCGCGCGCGACTTTGCAGTTCGCCGGCGGTCTCGTCGTCAAAACCTTCGATGCCAGCCAGTTCCTTGACATCGACCAGTGCAAGTTCCTCTACCGAGGTAAAACCTTCCGAAGCCAGCAGCTGACCGACGACTTCATCGACGTTCAGCGCTTCCATGAACACCCGCGTGGAGTTTTCGAAGTCGGCCTGGCGGCGCTCGGATTCTTCCGTTTCGGTGAGGATGTCGATATCCCAGCCGGTCAGCTGCGAAGCCAGACGCACGTTCTGGCCGCGGCGGCCGATCGCAAGCGACAATTGGTTATTGGTGTCAGGAACGACAACCTCGATGCGCTCACGATCTTCATCGATCACGACCTTCGAGACTTCCGCCGGCGCCAGCGCATTGACCACAAAGGTCGCGATATCCGGCGACCACGGGATGATGTCGATCTTCTCGCCCTGCAATTCGTTGACCACGGCCTGCACGCGCGAACCGCGCATGCCGACGCAGGCGCCGACCGGATCCACCGAGGAATCCCTTGAAATCACGCCTATTTTCGCGCGCGATCCGGGATCGCGGGCGACCGCCTTGATCTCAACGATGCCGTCATAGATTTCCGGCACTTCCTGCGCGAACAGCTTCGCCATGAATTGCGGATGGGTACGCGACAGGAAAATCTGCGGGCCACGGGTCTCGCGGCGTACGTCGAAAATATAGGCGCGGACGCGGTCGCCGTTGCGGAAGACTTCGCGCGGCAGCATTTCGTCGCGGCGCACGATGGCTTCGCCGCGGCCGAGGTCGACGATCACGCTGCCGTATTCGACGCGCTTGACGATGCCGTTGACGATGTCGCCGATGCGATCCTTGAATTCCTGGTACTGCCGGTCACGCTCGGCTTCGCGCACCTTCTGCACGATCACCTGCTTGGCCGACTGCGCGGCGATGCGGCCGTATTCCAGCGGCGGCAGGGTGTCGGCGATGGTGTCGCCGATCTGGGCGCCGGGATTGGCGCGCTGGGCGTCAATCAGCGAAATCTGGTTGGAGGAATTCTCGACATCCTCGACCACCAGCATGTGGCGCGACAGCCGCAATTCGCCCTTCTTGGCGTCGATCTCGGCATGCACATCGGTCTCGCTGCCGTAGCGTGCCCGAGCCGCCTTGGCGATGGCTTCCTCCATCGCCGAGATCACGATGCTGCGGTCGATGGATTTCTCCCGCGCAACCGCGTCTGCAATCTGAAGCAATTCGAGTTTATTGGCGCTGACAGCGGCCATGGCTCAGTCTCCTTCGGTGGGGTCGAGGCCTAACCGCTTTCTTTCAGCGGCCAGCCGGTGTTCCTTGGTATTCTTCGGCGGAGCCTTCGCAGCCGCTTTCTTGGCGGCCTTGAGTTTCGGCTTCGGCGCAAAGCTCTTGGTGGGGTCGCTGCGCTTGGCGTGCGGCGGCGGCGCTGGCAGAATTCCGAGACCCTGCTTCATCTCGCGCTCGGCCAACTTGCCGCGGCGCATCGATTCCGCGATCAGATCGTCGGTCAGCACCAGATTGGCGTTGGCGATGTCTTCCAACGGTAGCAATGTGTTGGGGTCCTCGCCGTCGCGGGCGCCTTCGCGCGCCAGAACCACGACGTCACCTTCGATGGCGCCAAGCAGGCCGCGGAACCGCTTGCGGCCGCCGACGGCCACGGCCATCTCGATTTTGACCAGATAGCCTTTGTAGCGCTCGAAATCGGTGCGGCGGACCAGCGGCCGGTCGATCCCGGGCGAGGAGATTTCCAGCCGGTAGGCGCGCTCGATCGGGTCGGCGACGTCCAGAACCGGCGACAGAGCGTGCGAAATCGCCTCGCAATCCTCGACCAGCATGGTGCCGTCGGGCCGCTCCGCCATGATCTGCACGGTGCAGCCGAGTTCGCCGGAAATCTTGATCCGGACCAGCCGGTAACCCATTCCCTGCAGCACCGGACCGGCAATCGCAGATACCCGCGCGGCAGCCCCCGGCTCAACGACCAGGCGCGGCTCGGAGAGCAGTTCGAGATCCACGGGTTCGGTGGTTGGATCGGTCATATCCAGGGTCAAGGTCTGTCTGGCTGTATAGGGTTGAAGTCGGGCTCCAAGCCCGGCCGGGTGTCCCGGACGAACCCCGCCGCGTCGCCGGCCGGGGTCCATTCAGGTAATAAAAAAGAGCGGGTCCCGAGGGGCCCACTCTCAAACGCGATCGTATGAGAAACCATAAGTTACGGCGGATATAGCCGTTTTGCGGCGATCCGGCAAGGCCCGCGAGGCCCCCGGCAATAAATTTCGCCGGCGGTAAAGCCGGGTTTGGGCGGCTAACCCTTCCTTCACGAACCCGACCTAAGGTGCAGCGGCCTTTCGTATGGCGCAGTTGAGTATGTTTAATGGCAGTGGCGCATTCCCTGATCCCCGGCCTCGAGGAGATCGTCAGACATGGCGATCCCAAGCGTCGCGGCGATGCGGTCCGAAAGATCTCGGATCTGTTCCTGCTGGGCGCTTCGCAGTTTCAGCCAGCCCATGTCGATCTGTTCGACGGCATCCTGACCAGCCTGGTGCCGCAGACCGAGGTCGAGGCGCGCGGTGAACTGGCCGAGCGCCTGTCCACCCTCGTCAACGCGCCGCCGCAACTGGTCGGGCTCCTGGTGCGCGATGACGAAATCCTGATCGCAGGTCCGCTGCTGCGCCGCTCGCCCTTGATCGACGAGCCGACGCTGGTCGATATCGCCAAGCTGAAGGGCCAGTCGCATCTGCTGGCGATCTCCGACCGCCCGACATTGTCGCCCGGGATTACCGACGTCATCGTCCGCCGCGGCGACCGCGACGTGGTCCGCCGCGTGGCCGGCAATGCCGGCGCCAACTTTTCTCATCTCGGCTATGCCGGCCTGATCCGCCGCGCCGGCGACGACGGCGTGCTCGCCGTCACCGTCGGCCAGCGCGACGACCTGTCGGCGCCGCAGCTGAAGGATCTGCTGGCGCGCTCCGTCGAAGTGGTGCGGCGCCGGTTGTTCGACGCCGCCTCACCGGGCCAGCGCGCGGCGATCAACCGCGTGATGGCGGAGATCACCGGCACGCCGAAGCACCTGGCGATCACCCGCGACTTTGCGACGGCGCAGCGCGCGGTGCAGAAGCTGCATCACGCCGACGAACTGAACGAGGGCGCGCTGCTGCGCTTCGCCCGCGCCCATCAATATGAGGAAACCGCCGCCGCACTTGCGGCGATGTCGGGCGTGCGGATCGCGACGATCGATCAATTGCTCAAGGGCGATCGCGATGATCCCATTCTGATCCTGGGCAAATCGATCGGGATTTCCTGGGCCACCGTGCGCGCGCTGATGGCGCTGCGTCTCGGCCCCGGCCGTTCGCCGGCCGCGCCCGATGTTGAGGAAGCCCGGCAGAATTTCGAACGCCTGGTGCCGGCCACGGCGCAGCGTGTGCTGACCTTCTGGCAGACCCGCGAGCCGACGTCGGCCGTGCCGGTGTAACGCGCTACCGCGGTTACGTCGTCCGTCTGGAAATCAGATACGCCGCCTTGCGGCCTTCGCGTTCGGCTTTGCGGCCGTAGCGCGTCATGGTGTAGTTCGGCCATGGTTTCAGCCAGTCGTCGGCGCGCTCCGCCGTCCAGGCGAAATCCGGCGAGCGTTGCAGGTGCCACAGCGTCCACGCCACGTAATCCTCGATGTCGCAGACGAAGCGAAATTCGCCCGATGGTTTGAGCGCGCGCGCCATCGCCTGAAGCGTGGCGTCCTGCACGAAGCGCCGCTTCCAGTGCCGCCGCTTCGGCCACGGGTCGGGGTGGATCAGGTCGATGCGATCGAGTGATTCGGGCGGTGCCCATGCCAGCAATTCGGCGGCATCGCCGGCGACGAGGCGGATGTTGCGGATGTCCTGCGCCTCGATCGAAGTGAGGATCTTCGCCATGCCGTTGACGTAGGGCTCGCAGCCGATGAAGCCGGTGTGCGGAAAAGCCTGCGCCTCCGCGATCAGATGTTCGCCGCCGCCGAACCCGATCTCGACGCGGACGGCTTCAACCTTGGGGTCGAACAGCGCGCGCAGATCCGGCGGGGTCGCGCCGGTGATGTCGAGCGCGAGGCGCGGCAGCAGGGTCGCGATCAGGTCGGCCTGATGCAGGCGAAGCTTGTGGCCCTTGCGCCGCCCGAAAAAAGAACCTCTGTAAAAAGCGTCTTGGTCATGCGTCGCCGCGCCCTCGCGGGGGGCGTCGTGATCGTCCGGATCGGGAGCTGAAGTGTTCATCGCGCGCGTTGATACAGCCGAAATGCCATCGACGCCATCGCGGGCGATGGCGAATTTCGGTCGAAACGATGGATGCGATCAGCGCTGGTCCGGCGCTTCGCGCGCGGCGATCTGTTCGACCATGTCGACGATGCTGCGGCGGAGTTTGGCGTCGGTGATGCGGGTGAAGGCGCGGGTCAAAGCGAGGCCTTCGGAGGTGGCGAGGAAGTCCGAGACATAGGCCGGCGACGAGGCTTCGCTGAAGCCGTCCGCGTGCAGAATGGCGCCGGGGCCGCCTTCGAACAGAAACGACACCGGCACCTGCAGGATTTCCGAAATCTGCTGCAGCCGGCTGGCGCCGACGCGGTTGGTGCCCTTCTCGTATTTCTGGACCTGCTGGAAGGTCAGTCCCAGCGCTTCGCCGAGCTTCTCCTGACTCATACCCAGCATAATGCGCCGCATGCGCACACGGCTGCCGACATATTTGTCAACAGGATTGGGCGCTTTGGTCGACATCTCACTCACTCCTCAAGTACGCCAAAACAGCGGATCATTTGCCCGACCCGATGATAATTCGCTTCACCCTAGCGAAGCAAAGGTATCGTAATCGATTATAACAATCGTGCAAATTTTCCTAAGCGGAAATTTTGTGCCACTCAAGGTGGTTTTCTCAAGGTGTGAGAAGTCGAACTTAGAAAGCTAGCTCAAAAAGCGATCAGTCGGGAGAAACGCCGGGCAGCGCCACGCTGCACAAATCTTCCTCATGCGAAAAGCCCTGAATTGGTGGGATTATTTATACGTCGCTGCGCGGCGCCGGACCGCAACGAGAACCGCGAGAGCAACGATCATCGCGGCCGGAATATCGCCGGTGCGCGAATAAATTGTGGGGGAAATTGCCGCCGGCAGGCCCGCGTCGAGCACGCCTTCGACGCCAAGGCCGAGCCTGGCGATGATACGGCCGGCGGGATCGACGACCGCGGAGATGCCGGTGTTCGCTGCGCGAACAACGGGGAGGCCTTCCTCGATGGCTCGGACGCGGCTTTGCTGCATGTGCTGATAGGGGCCGGTGGAAATCCCGAACCAGCCGTCGTTGGTGAGGTTGACGATCCAGCCCGGGCGATCGTCGCGCGAGGTGATGTCACCGGGGAAGATCGCCTCGTAGCAGATCAGCGGCAGCATCCGCGGCGCGTTGGGAATCTCCATGGTGCGGCGTCGCACGCCAGGGATGAAGCCGCCTGTCTGCTTCGTGAGCTGCTGGAAGCCCAGCCTCTCCATCAGATTCTGAAACGGCAGATACTCGCCGAACGGCACCAGATGCAGCTTGTCGTAGACCGACAGGATGCTGCCATCGTGGTCGATGACGTAGATCGAGTTATAGGCGCGCGTCACCCGCGTTCCCGCCGGCTGATCGGGCGGCCGCACCGCGCCGGTCACCAGCACGGTGCCCTTCGGCAACAGGTTGGCGATCTGCGCCATGGCGTCCGGCTCGCGCGACAGGAAGAACGGGAATGCCGATTCCGGCCAGACCAGGATCGTGGCGGCGCCGACGCCGGTCGATTGCGGCCCGGTCGAGCGATCCGACAGCGCCAGATACTTGCTCATCACATCCGCCTTGGCGGCGTAGTTGAAGCGCACATCCTGCTGCAGGTTCGGCTGCATGATGCGCAGCTTCACATTGGCGACCAGCTCCGTCGGCGTGCGCGACAATCGCACCATGCCGTAGATGCCCATCACCACCAGCAGCGCCAGTGCGATGGCGGCCGGCAGCCACGGCCGTGCGGTCCGCGAATGCCCGTCGATCAGCACCGCGGGCGAGGCGAAGATCGCTACCGTGAGAAAGGTCAGGCCCCACAGCCCGATCAGCGACGCGCTCTGCGCCAGCGCCAGCGGCTCGGTCAGCGCATAGCCGAACGTATTCCAGGGAAAGCCGGTGAGCACATGGCCGCGCAGCCATTCGCTGATGGTGAGACTGGCGGCGAGCGCCAGCACGCGGGAAAAATCCTTGGTCCAGAGCAACCGCGCCAGCGCGAAGCCGAGCGCAGTGAACAGCGCGAGATAAGCGGGCAGGCCGGCAATCGCGGCCGGCAGCAGCCATGCGAAGGTCTGTGCATCGACCAGGAAGGCGTAGCCGATCCAGTACAGGCCGGGCACGAAGTAGCCGAAGCCAAACCACCACCCGGCCATCGCGGCGGCTGGAATGCCGCGCATCTTGCCGGCCGCGGCGCCGTCGATCAGCCAGACCACGACGGGAAAGGTGATGAAGAGCACCGGCCAGGCATTGAACGGCGCCATGGCCAGCGACGACACCGCGCCGGCGAGCAGCGCGATGCCCGCGCGCTTCCAGCCCCAGGCCAGAATGATGGATAGTGCAATGCTGCGCAGACTGCGTGATGTCACGGCGAGCCCACGCCATCGCCGGACTGCGCCGAACCCGCATTGTCATTGGCCTGCGGATTATTCGCATCCGGGTTGGCATCGCGGCGGCGGGCTTCGCGCGGTCGCGGCGCGGGCCGTTCCTTGCGCGGCCCGATGCGCAGCCGCTTGACGCGGCGCGGATCGGCGTCGAGCACTTCGATTTCGAAATTGCCGGGGCCGGAAATCACTTCGCCGCGCACCGGAAGCCGTCCCACATGCGTCACCAGATAGCCGCCGAGCGTCTCGACTTCTTCACCGGCTTCGCCGGTGACAAAATCCTCGCCGATCATGGCGCGGACATCTTCCAGGCTGGCGCGCGCATCGGCGATAAAGGAATCGCCCTGCTTGACGATCGAGGGCGGCTCGTCGCTGTCATGCTCGTCGTCGATCTCGCCGACGATCTGTTCGACGATGTCCTCGATGGAGACGAGGCCGTCGGTGCCGCCATATTCGTCGACGACGAGCGCGAGATGAATCCGCGCCGCCTGCATCTGCGCCAGCAGATCGATCGCGCGCATCGAGGGCGGCACGTAGAGCAGCTTGCGGATGATGCCGGTCTCGGAAACGGTCTGTGCCAGATCGATGGAGCGCAGATCCAGTCCCGCGGGCGGCGCCTTCTTGCGCTTGGCGGCAGAGGGCACAACCGCGCGCGCCTTCTCTGTCATGAAAGCGAGCAGGTCGCGGATGTGGACGATGCCGACGGGATCGTCGAGGGTTTCGTTGTAGACCACCAGGCGCGAATGTGCGGCGCTCTCGAACAGGCTCATCAATTCGCCCAGCGAAATATCCTGCTTCACCGCGACGATGTCGGCGCGATGCACCATGACGTCCGCGATGCGCCGCTCATGCAGGCCCAGAATGTTGCGCAGCATGGTGCGCTCGATGGTGGAGAAGCCGGTCTCGTCCGGCGTCGAAGCGTCGAGCACCACCTGCAAATCGTCGCGCACCGAGCCGGGCTTCCAGCCGAACAGCGAGCGGATCGCGCGGGTCAGCCAGCTCTCGGCGGAAGGGCGCATCACCTCGCCGTCATGGATCACGGCCGGCAGGTTGCTGGCGGTCTTCGGATTGGCCTTGCTACTGTCGCTATCGGGCATCTCAGGTCACCCGGTCCTGATCCGCATAGGGATCGGCGATGCCGAGTTGCGCCAGAATTTCGCGCTCCAGCGCTTCCATCGCTTCAGCCTCGCCGTCCTTCTCGTGGTCGTAGCCGACCAGATGCAGAAAACCGTGCACGGCCAGATGGCTGAGATGATTGGCGAACGTCTTCTCTTCCTCGTCAGCCTCGCGTCGCGTTGTCTCATAGGCGATGGCGATGTCGCCAAGCATGCGCGGCGCGTCGTCGGGCTCCTGCGCACCCTCTGGCGGCTGCAGCGCCGGAAACGACAGCACGTTGGTGGCCTTGTCGATGCCGCGCCAGTTCCGGTTCAGGGTGCGGATGCCGGCGTCGTCGGTCAGCATCACGGCCAGTTCGGCATCGCCGGTGTCGGCATCGACCATGGCGGCGGCTGTTTCGATCGCGCGGAAGACCACCGCTTCGGCATCGGCCTCAGCGTTCCAGCAGTCGGCGACAATGAGAACCTCTGTCGCGGGAAGTGAATGCGTCGTCATCGGTCGAGAGCTTCTTTCGATGGCGAACCCGGTGTCGGGTTCGCCATCAGCGTGAGGTGTGTGCATCAAGATTTTGCGGTCGCCGGCTTCTGCGGCAATCCCTCATAGGCAGCGACGATCCGCGCCACCAGTTCATGTCGGATCACGTCTTCCGCGGTGAATTTGACCTGCGCGATGCCCTGCACGCCGTCGAGCAGGCGTACGGCTTCTGCGAGGCCCGAGGTCTGGCCGGGCGGCAGATCGACCTGAGAGGGATCGCCGGTGATGATCATGCGGCTGTTTTCGCCGAGCCGCGTCAGAAACATCTTCATCTGCATCGAGGTGGTGTTCTGCGCCTCGTCGAGAATGATTGCGGCGTTGGTGAGCGTGCGGCCGCGCATGAAGGCGAGCGGCGCGATCTCGATTTCGCCGGTCTGCAGCGCGCGTTCGACGATGCGCGAATCCATCAGGTCGTACAGCGCGTCATAGATCGGGCGCAGATAGGGATCGACCTTCTCGCGGAGATCGCCGGGCAGGAAGCCGAGTCGTTCGCCGGCTTCCACCGCCGGGCGCGACAGGATGATGCGATCGACTTCCTTGCGCTCGAACAGCTGCGCGGCCTGTGCCACCGCGAGCCAGGTCTTGCCGGTGCCGGCGGGGCCGACGCCGAACACCAGTTCATGGCTCTTCAGCGCCTGGATGTAGGTATCCTGCGCCGCGGTACGGGCGCGCACCGGACGCTTGCGCAGATTGATCGCCTCGAAGGTCGAGGCTTTCGCCGCTTTGGGGTCGAAGGGAAACAGCGAACCCTGCGCCAGCGTGGCGCGAATCGCGCCTTCGACGTCGCCGGGGGCGAGATCGTGACCCTGCACCGCCTGCGCGTAGAGGGTCTCGAGCACGCGGCGCGCCGCATCGCAGGCGTCGCGCGTTCCGGTCAGGGTGATGTGGTTGCCGCGGGAATCCACCACGACGTTGAGCCGGCGTTCCACCAGAGCGAGGTTCTGGCCGTAGGGGCCGACCAGCGAGGAGGCGGCACGGTTGTCGTCGAAATCGATGACGACCTGCGTCTCGGGCTGTACGGGGGCGTCAAGTTTGCGGGCAGCGAGCGAAGGCGAATCCGATGCGCTTTTGGCCAAGAATTCAGGCTCCCGTGACGGTGTGAGAAAGGACTGGCTGCAATGGTTGAATCGGAGGTGTCGCGAGGGTGCCTAGCAGGCTGTAGCGCTCGAGGCTGGTCAGGGTGACCGGCAGCACCTGGCCGATGATGTCGTCGGAGGCCATCACATGGGCGGGCTGCAGGTAGGCGGTGCGACCGACGATCTGGCCGGGGTTGCGCGCGGCACGTTCGAACAGCACGTCAACGGTGTTGCCAACCGCGGCCGCGTTGAAGGCCGATTGCTGGCTGTCGATCAGTTCCTGAAGTCGCACCAAGCGCTCGTCCATCACTGCTGCTGACACCGTCTCCTGCATGTCCGCCGCTGGTGTGCCCGGCCGCGGCGAATACTTGAACGAATAAGCACCAGCGTAGCCGATTTGTGTGACGAGTGCGAGAGTCGCGGCGAAATCTTCCTCGGTCTCTCCGGGAAAGCCGACGATGAAATCGGAAGTAAATGCAATGTCTTGCCGGGCATCGCGAAAACGGTCGATGACGCGGCGATAATCTTCCGCGGTATGTTTTCGGTTCATCGCCGCCAGAATCCGGTCGGAGCCGGACTGTACCGGCAGATGCACGAACGGCATCAGCTCCGGCAAATCGCGATGCGCTTCGATCAGCGTGTCCTCGACATCGCGCGGGTGGCTGGTGGAATAGCGCAGCCGGACGATGCCGGGAATTTCGGCGAGACGACGCAGCAACGTGCCGAGCGGCCACGACCGGCCGTCGGGGCCTTCGCCGTGATAGCCGTTGACATTCTGGCCGATCAGCGTGATCTCGCGCACGCCATTGTCGGCGAGGCGACGGACGTCGTCGACGATCTTCGCCACCGGGCGCGAGACTTCGGAGCCGCGGGTATAGGGCACCACGCAGAAGGTGCAGAACTTGTCGCAGCCTTCCTGAACGGTGACGAAGGAAGAGATGCCGCGGGCACGAATCGCCGCCGGCTTCGGCGCCGGCAGAAAGCCGAACTTGTCCTCGATGGGGAATTCGGTCTCCAGCGCGCGGCCGCCGGCTTTCGCCTTGGCCAGCAGCTGCGGCAGATGATGATAGCTCTGCGGGCCGACCACGACGTCGACGACGGGCGCGCGGCGGATGATCTCGCTGCCCTCGGCCTGCGCGACGCAGCCGGCGACGACGACGCTCATCTTGCGGCCGTCGCGCGCGGCTTCATCCTTGGCGACGCGGAGCCGGCCGAGTTCGGAATAGACTTTTTCCGAGGCCTTCTCGCGGATGTGGCAGGTGTTGAGAATCACCAGGTCGGCGTCATCGACATTGGCTGTCTCGACAAAGCCCTCAGGCGCCAGCGTGTCCACCATGCGCTGGGCATCGTAGACGTTCATCTGGCAGCCGTAGGATTTGATGTGCAGCTTGCGCGGCGCGGTCATGGAACCTGAATGTTCGGGTAGAGCAGCCCTTGCTGCGCAGGGCTCAATTATAGGCTAACGCCCGGGAAATCCAGTATCCTTGGCAAATATGAGTTATCGCAAAGGCTTAGGTGAGGCTAGCCGCCCCCGGGTGGCGGGCGATCTGGCCGATCAGGCCCGGCAATTGCCGCATATCGTCGAATACTACATTGGCGCCGGCAACGCGGAGGGCTTCGGCGGTGGCCGGTCGGCAATGGCTGCCGCCGTGGAAGCCTAGCACGGCCATGCCTGCGGCATGGGCGGCGGTCACGCCGGGAATGCTGTCCTCGATCACCACGCAGCGCGCCGGCGGTACTCCCATTTCGGCCGCGGCGAACAAGAACAGGTCCGGCGCCGGCTTGCCGCGGTCGACCTGCATCGCCGAAAAGAGATGCGGCGCAAAGCGGTCGAGCAACCCGGTGGTGCCGAGGCTGCTGCGAATCCGCGTCGGCGTGCCGGAGGATGCCACGCAGATGCGCTGGGACAATCTCGCCAGCGTCTCTGCGATGTGCGGAACGGGCTGCAGCGACTCGCCAAACACGCGGTCGATCGTGGCCTTCAATTGCGCGGTATAGGCGTCGGGCAAGGCGCGGCCGAGTTCGGTCTCGACCTCGAACCTCGCCTCGCGTGCCGAACGGCCGAGGAAACGATCATGCACCTGCTCGGCCGTGATCGCGTAGCCGTGCTGCGTCAGCACGTCGGCATGGACCACGCATGCCAGCGCCTCGCTGTCGACCAGCACGCCGTCGCAGTCGAAAATGACAAGGTCGAAACTCAAGAGGTCTGAAGTCACTTGCCGGATTTATCGTCGTCGAGCGGCACGCAATACAGTTCCAGCCGGTGATCGACCAGTTTGTAGCCGAGCTTTGCCGCGACTTCGGCCTGCAGCTTCTCGATTTCCTCGGAAGTGAATTCGATCACGGTGCCGTCGCGCAGGTTGATCAGGTGGTCGTGATGGCTGTCGCGCATCTGCTCATAGCGGGCGCGGCCTTCGCGAAAATCGTGCCGCTCGATGATGCCGGCATCCTCGAACAGTTTCACGGTACGATACACCGTCGAGATCGAGATCTTGTCATCCACCGCAATGCAGCGGCGATACAGTTCCTCGACATCGGGATGATCCAGCGCGTCGGCCAGCACCCGCGCGATGACGCGTCGCTGCTCGGTCATGCGCATGCCGGTCGCGGCGCAACGCGCCTCGATTCCGGTGGCCTTGAGCGCAGGCGATGATTTCAATGCGGTCATGGGTGAGCTTCCCTAGTGACGCCCCTTTTGCCACCGCGCGTGCGTCAGGACAAGTCGCGCCGCATTACCAGCGCATTCAATTCCACGCCACCGGCTTCCTTGTAATAGCGTTCCCGGCGCCCGGCGACGGCGAATCCGGTGCGTTCGTAGAGCCGCCGTGCCGGTTGATTGTTTTCCTCGACTTCGAGGAACACGGTGCGGACACCGCGGCCGGCGAGATGGCCGAGATGGGTCAAAAACAGGTCGCGCGACAGCCCGCGGCTGCGATGGCTGGGCGCCACCGCGATCGAGAGAATTTCCGCCTCGTCCGCGGCAATCCGCGACACCGCGAAGCCGATCACGGTTCGGCCCATGCGCAACCGATGCACCAGCGTGTTGCGTTCGCGCAGCATCTGCTCGAATTCGCCGTCGCCCCAGCCGCGATGAAACGAGGCGGCGTGCAATTGCGCCAGCCGATGGGCATCGCGCAGCGCGGCGGGTTCGACGACGGGCGTGCCGCCACCGAACAAGCGAGACCACCACGCGATCATGGCGTAGGCTGCGCCTGCTGCAGCGGACTGACCTGCGGCTTGGCGTCGGGCGCGCGCAGATAATAGGGGCGCGCCAGCGCGGTCTGCGGATTGACGGCGGCGCCGAGCCAGCCGATCCAGGTGATGTCGGGCGCCGGCTGTGCATCGATCCGCACCGGCTTGGGGGCATCGGCCGGCCAGCGCGCGGCGAGAATGCCGGCGGCGTTGCCGACCAGATGTGGCGCGCCGAACTGCGCCGCCTGCAGCGCCTCTTCGATAGGCGCGACGCGGGGCCGCACGAGGGACGTGCCGTCGCCGCTCACCACCTGGAAATACACATGATCGTGCCGCGCATCGATCGCGGAAATGATGGGATATTCGCCGTTCTCGCTCACCACCGGTGCGGCATAGGCGGTGAGCGTGGTGATGCCGACGACCGGCTTGCCGGATGCCAGCCCGATTCCGCGCGCGGCGGAGAGGCCGACGCGCAGTCCGGTAAAGCTGCCGGGGCCGGTGGTCACCGCGATGCGGTCGAGATCGGCGAAGCCGATGCCGGATGCCTTGATGACACCAGCGATCAGCGGCATCAGCGCCTCGGCGTGGCCGCGCTTCATCGGGAGGGACTCATGCGCAACCAGTTTGCTGGTGCGGGTGTCCAGCACGCCGGCAGCGCAGGCATCGAGGGCGGTATCAATGGCGAGGATGAGCATCGGCGGATTATATCAGCTGCAAGCGGCGAAGCCAGCGCGCAACTTTCCATGACCGGCGACGGCGCCCTTCCGCCGTGGCCACTCGCCTACAGTATCGTTTTAGATCGGGCGGACTTCGACCACTTCCGGCACAAAATGCTTCAGCAGGTTCTGGATGCCGTGCTGAAGCGTTGCGGTCGATGACGGGCAGCCGGCGCAGGAGCCCTTCATGTTGAGATAGACGATGCCGTCCTTGAAGCCGCGGAAGGTGATATCGCCGCCATCATTGGCGACTGCCGGACGGACCCTGGTTTCGATCAGGTCCTTGATGGTCTCGACCGTTTCGGCGTCGGCCTCGTTAAAGAACTCGTCGTCCTCGTCGGAGACCTGATCGCCAGCAACGCTGCCGTCGGCCATCAGCGGCGCGCCGGACATGTAGTGCTCCATGATCGCGCCGAGAATCGCCGGCTTCAGGTGCTGCCAGTCGCTGTCGTCCTTGGTCACGGTGACGAAGTCGGAGCCGTAGAACACGCTGGTGACGCCGGCCACGTCGAACAGCTTTTCGGCCAGCGGCGAGCGCGCCGCGGCTTCGCGGCTGGTGAATTCCATGGTGCCGCTGTCGAGCACGTCACGGCCGGGAATGAATTTCAAAGTGGCGGGATTGGGGGTGGCTTCGGTCTGGATGAACATCGGTCTCTCCTGCGTCGCCGGTTCAAGGCCGGCGCGTGGGTGTCCTCTAGCAGATGGCGACGCCAAACGCACGATCAAGTGCCCATTTGCCCGTCATTCCGGGGTGGGAGCAGGGTCTGCGCCCTCAGCGCCGTTAGCGCGAAGGGCGCATCCCGGAATGACAGGGAAGGAATGGCAGGGAACCTACGACAGCGCGTCGAGGTTCGCGTCGGTGAGGCTGCCGGGGACGATGGTGACGGGAATCGGGAACGAGCCGACCAGCTTGGCCATCATGGCGATGATCGGGCCGGGGCCTTCCGGACCGGCTGACGCCGCCAGCACCAGCATGGAAATGTCGACGTCCTTGTCGATGACGTCGAGAATCTGCTCGGTGGGGTCGCCCTCGCGGATCACCCTCTCCGGGGTGATGGCGGCGATGCCGTTGGCGCGGCCGGAGGCGCGGTCGAGCGCGGCATTGGCGCCTTCCTCGGCTTCGGCGCGCATGATGTCGGCGACGCCCAGCCATTGCTGGTTGCGGTCCTCGGTTTCGATCACGCGGAGCATCACCACGCCGCCGCCGACTCGGACGGCCCAGCGGCTGGCGTAATACACCGCGCGGTCCCACTCCTCGGTGTCGTCGACCACGACCAGGCATTTCGGCTTGTGACCGGTCTCATAACTTCGTCGCTGGGTGCTCATGCATGTTCCGATGCTGGCGCACGCATGGCGCGCCAAAATGTGAGCGGTTTGGCGATAACGTCATGCGCCTTCAATGGCGTCATGCTGCCACGGCGCAGCCGCGCTCGACAAGCGTGACGCACGGCGCGTTCAGCGCCGCGTCGATTGTGGCGGAGAGAAGGAATCCGCCGGTAAATTCAGCGCTTGTGGATGAAGCCGACGATGTCCTTCACGGCATTCATGGTTTCGGCGGCAATGGCGCGGGCGCGGTCGCCGCCGTCGATCAGAACCTGATCGACATAGGCTTGGTCACCAGCCAGCCGCTTCATCTCCGCGGCGATCGGCGACAGTTTTTCCACCGCCAGATCGACCAGGCTCGACTTGAAGCCGGAGAACTGCGCGCCACCGAATTCGCTGAGAATGTCGGCCTTCGGCCGGCCCGACAGCGCGGCATAGATGCCGACCAGGTTGTCAGCCTCCGGGCGTGGCTCGAGGCCCTTTTCTTCCGACGGCAACGGCTCCGGGTCGGTCTTGGCCTTGCGGATCTTCTGCGCGATGGCGTCGGCGTCGTCGGTGAGGTTGATGCGCGAATTGTCCGATGCGTCCGACTTTGACATTTTCTTGGTGCCGTCGCGCAGCGACATGACGCGGGTTGCGGGACCGGTGATCACCGGCTCCGGCATCGGGAAATAGCTGCCGTCGTGACCTTGGGCTCCGATGGACTCCGAAAAGTCATTGTTGAACTTCTGCGCGATGTCGCGGCACAGCTCGAGATGCTGCTTCTGGTCCTCGCCGACCGGCACATGGGTCGCGCGATACAGCAGAATGTCCGACGCCATCAGCACCGGGTAATCGTACAGGCCGATCGACGCGTTCTCGCGGTCCTTGCCGGCTTTTTCCTTGAACTGGGTCATGCGGTTCAGCCAGCCCAGCCGCGCCACGCAGTTGAACACCCAGGCCAGTTCGGCATGGCCGGAAACCTGGCTCTGGTTGAAGATGATCTGCTTCTTCGGATCGATGCCTGATGCGATGAAGGCCGCAGTGACTTCGCGGGTGTTGCGGCGCAGCTCGTCCGGGCCTCCCCACACGGTCACCGGCACGGTGATGGCATGCATGTCGACCACGCAGTACAGGCAGTTATGCGTCTCCTGCAGTTTGACGAAATTCACGATGGCGCCGAGATAGTTGCCGAGGTGCAGATTGCCCGTCGGCTGGACGCCAGAAAAAACCCGCTGTGTGAAAGCCATAATTTGTGTTCCCGCATGCGCGCCGATGTGGACTCGGCGCTATGCGCCGTCCCTTGCCACGCGAGTGCTAGGCGCGCAAGTCGCGGGTGCGGGATTGCCGGACCGCGCGGGCCGCATCAGCCCAGCTGAGAACACCGAACAAAGCGAGCAGAACGGCGTAAATCGCAAGTCCGCCGGCGATCAGGATGCCGAGCAGTGCGGCCCGCGCGAGGCCATGTGCCTCCGCCGCCAAAGGCAGCACAAGATGCGCGGTCAGCCACAGCAGTGCGCCCATCGCCAGCGCCACCAGAACGGTGCGCGGCAGTCGTCGGCGGGCGGCCTCGTCGAGCGAAAATCCGAACGTCGCGGCACCCCTTGCGATCAGCACGATGGCGCTGCTCCACGCCGCCAGCGCGATCGCGGCGGCGATGCCGCTGGCGCCGAACGGGCGGCTGAGTAGAAGCGCGGCCACGACCGCGATTGCAAGGCCGGCCAGCGTCGCCGTCAGTGGCGTCATGGTGTCGTCTCGGGCGAAAAATGCCGGCGCCAGGGCCTTCACCAGCACATGAGCGGGCAGGCCGAGCGCCAGCAGCAGCAGCGCGCGGGCGGTGGCGGCAGTGTCTTCCGCGCTGAACGCGCCATGTTCGAACAGCAAATGCACAATCGGATGGCTCAGCACCATCAACCCGAGCGTCGCCGGCAAAGCGAGGCCGATCGCAAGCTCAAGCCCGCGCGATTCCGCATGCATGATGGCGTCGCGGTCATCGCCGCGCACGGCGCGGGTCAGCTCCGGCACCAGCACGGTCCCCATCGCGGTGCCGACGATGCCGAGCGGCAATTCGATCAGGCGGTTGGCGAAATACAGCCACGACACCACCGACGGCGTCTTCGAGGCGATGATGGCGCCGGCGACAATAAGCAATTGCGGTCCGGAATTGGCGACCATGCCGGGGATTGCCTTGCGGAAGAAGCCGCGCATCTCCGTGTCGAAAGAGACCCGCAGCGGCGTCGCAAAGTTTTCAGCACCACGACGCAGCACGAGAATCAGCAGTTGTAACAGTCCGGCGACGCCGACGGTCGTGGCCATCAGCAACGCGACCGTTGCGGCATCCTGCCGCCACAGCAGCAACACGACCATCACGGCGATCAAGGCAATGTTGAACAGCAGTGGTGAGAATGCAGTGAGTGCAAAGCGCTGCTGCGCGTTCAGCAGGCCCATCATTACGGTGACCGGACCTGCGAAAGCCAGATACGGCAGCATCAGCCGGGCGTTATCGACCGCGAGATGCAACGTGGCGTGGCCGATAAAGCCGGGCGCCAGCAAGGCGATCACCAACGGCATCGCGATGCCGATCAACAATGCCGCGACGACAAGCGCGCAGCTGATGGTGCCGAGCACGCGGCCGGCAAAAGCCGCCGCGGCGACCGGTCCGTCGGCCGCGCGCACCCGCAGCCATGCCGGGATCAGCGCTGCATTCAGCGCGCCTTCGGTGAGCAGCCTCCGGATCACATTGACCAGCTGAAACGCCACCAGAAACGCATCCGCCACCGGGCCAGCACCGAGCAGCGCCGCCACCAAGGTGTCGCGGGCAAAGCCCAGCAGCCGCGAGGCCAGCGTGCCTGTGGAGACCGTGAGAATGGAGCGGATCATGGAACCATCGTAAAATGGCCGTCCTTGCTGACGCGGGGCCGATCGTGATAGGTCGCTGCACCCATCAAAACCGGCTTGTCAAACCGGTTTGCGCGAAAGCCGAGTTGGATCGGATTTTTCGCGTCATCGCAATTGTCGCAACGGGATATTCTTAATGACTTCAGCGAAATACGACGTGCTCGGAATCGGCAATGCGATTTTCGACGTGCTGGTGCAGACCGACGAAGGTTTTCTGGCCTCGCATGGCATGACCAAGGGCGGCATGGCGCTGATCGATGAGGCCCGCGCGCTGGCGGTCTACAAGGCGATGGGCCCGGCCACCGAAATGTCTGGCGGTTCGGCGGCCAATACCATCGTTGGCATCGCCAGCCTCGGTGCCCGCGCCGCCTATGTCGGCAAGGTCAAGGACGACCAGATCGGCAAGCTCTACAGCCACGACATCCGCGCCGCCGGCGTCGCCTTCGAGACCAGCGCCTCCTCGGCCGGCCCGGCCACCGGCTGTTCCTATATTCTGGTGACTCCGGATGGCGAGCGCACCATGAACACCTATCTCGGCGCGGCGCAGGACCTGATGCCCGACGATATCGACCCCGCGCAAATTGCTGCGTCCAGCATCGTCTATCTCGAAGGTTATCTGTGGGATCCGAAGAACGCCAAGGACGCGTTCCTGAAGGCCTCCAAGATCGCCCATGACGCCGACCGTCAGGTCGCGCTGACGCTGTCGGACGCGTTCTGCGTCGATCGTTACCGCGAAGAGTTTCTGCAGCTGATGCGCTCCGGCACGGTCGATGTGATTTTCGCCAACGAGTCCGAACTGCATTCGCTGTACCAGACCTCGGACGTCGATACGGCGCTTGGCCAGCTCCGCAAGGACGTCAGGCTTGGCGTCGTCACCCGCAGCGAGAAGGGCTGCATGGTGGCGTCGAAGGAAGGCGTCGTCGAAGTGCCGGCATTTCCCATCGACAAGCTCGTCGATACCACCGGCGCAGGCGACCTGTTCGCCGCCGGATTCCTGTTCGGCATGGTGCGCGGCGCCGGTCATGAAAACGCCGGCCGCCTCGGCGCGCTGGCCGCCGCTGAAGTGATCCAGCACATCGGCGCCCGCCCGCAGGTGTCGTTGAAGGAATTGGCGAAGCAGCACGGACTGCCGGTTTAAGGAAGCCGCCTTTGACACCGTTCGTCATTGCGAGGAGCTCTTGCGACGAAGCAATCCAGCCCTTCCCTGTGGCTCTCTGGATTGCTTCGCTGCGCTCGCAATGACGGGGCTCCTCATGCCACGCGCTGCGCCGCATCCAGCCCGGCATAGACGCCGCGTTCGAAATCCGCAAACACGTCGAGGCATTTCCTGTCGGCGAAGGGCAGCACCTGCATCAGGATCACGCCGGTAATGTCGCGGGTGGGATCGATCCAGTAGTAGGTGTTGGCTAGTCCCCCCCAAAACAGGCTGCCGGCGCTGCGGCCTTCCGGTGTTAGCGCCGTATTGATCATGAAGCTGAGACCCCATTTCTTGTCCATGCCGGGATAGAGATCGACATCGTTGGTGGTGGACGGCATCGCCGAGATCATCTTCGTCATGTTGAGGTCGCCGATGTGGTTCTGCCCCATCAGCGCCACGGTCTCGGCCTGCAGCAGCTGGCTGCCGTTGCCGCGGCCCTGGTTCAGAATCATCTGCGTAAATTTGATGTAGTCGCCCGCGGTGCCGTAGAGCCCGCCGCCGCCTGCGAGAAACTCCGGATCCTGTCCGATCTCGAATGGGATCGGCATTAGCGCGCCATCCGCGCCCCGCGCATGCACGGTGACAAGTCGCTGACGCTGCGACTCGTTGATCCTGAAGCTTGTGCTGGTCATGCCGAGCGGTGCGAAGATGTGATTGCGCATATAGGCGTCCAGCCGCAGTCCGCTGGCGGCCTCCACCGCCTTGCCGACGAAGTCGATGTTGACGCCATATTCCCAGCGGGTGCCGGGATCGGTCATGATTGGCACTTTCAGGGCCGCGTTGCGTCCCGTCCGGAAGGCAGGTGTGCCGGTCTTCTCCAGATACTGCAGCATGTCGCCGTTCCACATGTCGTAGCAGAAGCCGGCGGTATGGGTCATGAGGTGGCGCAGGGTGATCGGGTGGCGCGCCGGCCGCAGTTTTGGCGCGCCATCAGCGTCAAAGCCTTCCAGCACCTGCGGTGCCATCAGGTCCGGCAACACCTGGCCAATCGGCCCGTCGAGCGTCAGGCGGCCCTGCTCGACCAGCTGCATCGCCGCCGTCGCGGTGATCGCCTTGGTCATCGAGGCGATCCAGAACACGCTGTCCGCGGTCATAGCGGCATCCTTGGCGGTATCCTTGGACAGGTCGCGCTTCCCGAACGTGCCCTGGTAGACCACCTCGTTGCTGGTCGCCGCCATTGCGACCACGCCAGGAATCTCCCCGATGTCACTGGCCTGACGCAAGGTCCGCTCGATCTGGTTCTCGCTCTGCATGGTGCCCCCTCCCGCTTTTTCAATCCTCGCCCCGGGCATGAGAGCGGGCAACAAATATCGTTATTGCGGTGCGACGGGATGAACCGGACGAGGCCAGCCGCGACAAACGGATGACCGGCATATTTTGGCAAAAGAAAAATTTTGGCAAAAATGGATAGGTTTCGACAAGCAATGTCAGTGTCCAAGACCGGTATCGTCAACCATATCCAAGCTCGCGTCGCATGCGGACCTGGAGCGTGGAACGATTCGTCCACATCCGTGTTCAAAATTCGACGGCATTTAGGCGTGGGGGCGTGCCGGGCCCTGCCAAACTGATGAAGCGTGATCCAGCAGGAGTTGCGGAGATCGACGATGATCGCAAACTGGAGCGAATGGAAGCGTTACCCCCGGGCATCGCGCGACGAGAATATCGAAGCGCCGATCAGTCCCGGCATTTACGAAGTCCGCCATGCGGCGTCTGGGGCGCTGTTCGCCTTCGATGCCGCTGACAATCTCGCCCAGGCGCTGGCGAAAATTTCTGCGCCGCCGAAATCGCTGACCTCGTGGTTCGGCCTCCGCGAGGCCGCGATGCTACCCGATCTCGAATATCGCACCTTCTCGACCACGACCCGCGCCAACGCTCGGATCGCTGCGGCGCGGATGATCGACCGCCGCGAAACCTATATGCGCGGCGCGGCCTGACGCCGCGCAGGCGATAGCTGGTATTCGCTGCAAGACGGCGCAATCCGGCCTATACTCCTCTACAAGTCCGCGACACTTCCGGAGGAGAAACGCCCATGTCACCGACCGCCGCCGCACGCCAGTCATCCTCCGCGCTTTCATTGCGCGACCGCCTGAAAGATCCCTTGCTGTTGCGCGAGCAGTGCTACATCGACGGCGCCTGGACCGGCACCGGCGCGACGGGGGTCACCAATCCCGTCAACGGCGTCGAGCTCGGCAAGGTGCCGAACATGAGTACCGCCGAAGCCACGCAAGCGGTCGAAGCCGCCGAGCGGGCGTTTCCGCTGTGGGCCAAGCAGACCGCCAAGCAGCGTTCCAACATCCTGCGCAAATGGTTCGAACTGATCATCGCCAACCGCGAGGATCTGGCGCTGATCCTCACTTCGGAACAGGGCAAGCCGCTCGCCGAGGCGCTGGGCGAAGTCGATATCGGCGCGGCCTATATCGAATTCTTCGCCGAGGAAGCCCGCCGGGTCTATGGCGAAACCATTCCGACGCAGCGCGCGGATGCGCGGCTGCTGGCGATCAAGCAGCCGATCGGCGTCTGCGGCGCGATTACGCCATGGAATTTCCCGAACTCCATGATCACCCGCAAAGTCTCGCCGGCGCTGGCTGCCGGCTGCACTGTGGTGCTGAAGCCTGCCAACGAGACGCCGCTGTCGGCGCTGGCGCTGGCGGAACTGGCCGAGCGCGCCGGCGTGCCGAAGGGCGTGCTGAACATCATCACCGGCAAGGCCTCCGAAATTGGCAAGGTGCTGTGCGAGCATCCCGCCGTGCGCTTCGTCGGCTTCACCGGCTCCACGGAAGTCGGCAAGATCCTGTATCGGCAGGCGTCGGTCGGTGTGAAGAAGCTCGGCCTCGAACTCGGCGGCAATGCGCCGTTCGTGGTGTTCGACGATGCCGATGTCGATGCCGCCGTCGAAGGCGCCATGGTCTCGAAATATCGCAACATGGGCCAGACCTGCGTCTGCGCCAACCGGCTCTACGCGCAGGACGGCATCTACGACCAGTTCGTCGAGAAACTGTCGAAAAAGGTCGCGGCGATGAAGATCGGCGACGGCACCGAGGCCGGCGTGACCCAGGGGCCGCTGATCAACATGGAAGCGATCGAGAAGATCGAGCGGCACATTGCGGACGCAGTGAAGGGCGGCGCCAAGATCGTCACCGGCGGCAAGCGCCACACGCTCGGCGGCACCTTCTTCGAGCCGACCGTACTCTCCAACGTGAAGTCCGACGCGCTGGTGTCGCAGGAAGAGACCTTCGGTCCGCTGGCACCGGTGTTCCGCTTCAAGGACGAAGCCGACGTGATTGCGATGTGCAACGCCTCGCCGTTCGGCCTGGCGTCGTATTTCTACTCGCGCGATCTCGGCCGGGTCTGGCGGGTGGCGGAGGCTTTGGAGTCCGGCATGGTTGGCGTCAACACCGGCCTGATCACCACCGAAGTGGCGCCGTTCGGCGGCGTCAAGGAATCCGGCCTCGGCCGCGAAGGCTCGCATCACGGCATGGAGGAATATGTCGAGATCAAATACGTGATGATGGCGGGGATCTGAGCGTTCGATAGCTATGCCGACACACTAAGACCGAGTCGATCACGACATAAGAACGAGTCGGTTGGTCGGGAAAGGCGGATGCAACTTGGCATTAGTATGAATCGCACGGATATTGGCCTCGCGTAACAGCGTCGGGGCTAATATCCATGCTGGGTGTTCGCACGGGGGTGCGGCGCGAAGCGTCGCATGCTGCGGATCGGCAAACCAGTCCCTTCGTGCCGACAGTACACCGGTTGCAATCGCGATTGCCGGCTGTTCCCGCCGAAGTATCTGCACGGCAGCTGACTGGACTACCTCTATTGGGATATGGAAGCCGATCCTCAGCGCCTTGAGCTACTTGTCGTGGGACTCATAAGAGTGTCAAAGGACACATAAGAGTGTCACGTTTTGTGGCGCCGCTGAGCGCTGCCGGGTCCGGAAAATTGCAACCTTAGATCAACAATGCCGCGGAAATCCGCGCGAACTCCGGCTTTTCGCGGTGGGCATGGCCAGCGACGGCTTTATTCGCCAGAGAAGCTCCTGGATTTGTGGAACGTGACGGAAACTGCAAGATTGTTGGCGCGCGCCACAAAAATCGCCGCGAAATTTGGAGCACGCCACAGTTCCTAACTTCGCAGATTGTTGTCCTTCCCCTCAGAAGGGCGTCAAACACCCCATAAGAGCGCCGCCGTTTCGTGCTGCGATCGTTTCGAACCGAGCGTGCTTTCAAGCGTAGAGCGCGGAAACCCGCGTGGATCTGCACGAAGGGCGTTAAGTGACGGTCATTGAACCGGAGACTTAATGGCGCGCTACGCTAGAGCACATTCCCCAAAAAGTGAGTCGGAGGGGATTCTCTAGAGGTGGGAATGCTGATTCCATCTTTGCGACTGAGTCGGGAGGATGGGATGGGCAAGCCGTACAGCATGGATTTACGCGAGCGGGTAGTTTCGGCGATCGAAGGCGGGGTATCGACGCGTCAGGCGGCGGAGCGCTTTGCGATCGGGATTGCGACGGCCGGGACATGGGCGCGGCTGAAGCGGGCAACGGGGGAAGTTCGCCCTGCCAAACAGGGCAAGCCGAAGGGGTCCGTGCTTGATGGGCATGCGGATTTCATTCTGCGCGCGCTTGCCGAGGCGCCCGACACAACGCTTGACGAGATGGTCGAGCGGTTGCGGGAGGAACGCGGCGTGACCGTTGTGAGGACCGCTGTGTGGAAGTTTCTCGATCGGCACGGCCAGACGCATAAAAAAAGACCGCCCACGCCAGCGAGCAAGAGCGCGCGGATGTAAAGGCCGCGCGCGAGATTTGGTTCGATGGCCAAGACGATCTTGACCCCGAACGCCTGATCTTCATCGATGAGAGCGGCCTTTCGACGAAGATGGCGCGCCTTCGTGGCTGGGCGCCCAAAGGCGAGCGTTGCCGCGCCGCAATTCCGCACGGTCATTGGAAGACAGTCACCTTTGTCGGCGGTCTCACGCTTGCGGGCTTCGTTGCGCCGATGCTTCTCGATGGTCCGATGGACGGAGAGTGCTTCTTGGCCTGGGTCGAGCAGATGTTGGTCCCCAGCGCTCAGGCGATATCGTCATTATGGACAATCTGGCCGCTCACAAGGTCGCGGGCGTCAGGCAAGCCATTGAAGCCTGCAGCGCCGAACTCCACTATCTGCCGCCCTACAGTCCCGACCTCAATCCGATCGAAAATGCCTTCGCCAAGCTCAAGGCACATGTGCGCAAGTCCGCCGCGCGAACCCTCGACGCTCTCGAGCGAGCCGCCGCCAATGCGTTGCAACAGTTCAAACCTGACGAATGCATAAACTTCTTCGCTCACGCCGGATACGGCTTGGATTAAGAGGAATCTGCTCTAGGTGGTACGCCGTTCAGATCCATTTCCTCAGAGCTGAATGACCTCGACAGCGTGCCCCCGCATCGCTGCCGCGAGATCACCGACGTGCTGGTGATGCGTGAAGACAATCATCTGCCGCTCGCGGCCGGCGGCGGCCAGCAGTCCGAGGGTGGCTGCGGTCCGCGCTTCATCGAAGCTGGTGAGGAGATCATCGCCGATGAAAGGCAGCGGCTGATTGGTCCGCCGCTCCAGCAGCGGCCAGGCGCAGCGCCAGGAACAGCTGATCGCGCGAGCCTTCGCTCAAACCCGTGATCGCGACGCGTTCGCCATCCGCGCGGGCGGGGACCAGAACGGGCCGGTCGTCATCGCTGTATGTGTCCACGCGCTTCCTCCGCACAGATCACATGCGTCTTGAAGGTCCTCTTGCTATGGCGAGAAGACCCAGCAGCCCGGGCAGCCTGATCGGAGAAGTCCGCTAGGTCAGCACGGAGTGCTTCTCCGCGTATTCAGCGAATTGCGGAAACGTCTCCTCGAACGGTCCTGAATTTGCCCGCTCAGGATTTCGACGTCCAGCGTAGCGCTTCTGGCGCAACTCCGGACATGTGCTCAACCATGAGAGCGCTTGCTCAAGCTCAATTATGTGAAACAGGATCGATTGAACTTGAAGCAACTGTGAAGCCGAGGGCCCCGCCCTTGGACGCGAGCAGAGCCGCCGACTGCATGGAGACTGTCAGATCAGTCGGCGGTCGAACGAGAACGGCACCGAGGCGGCAAGCTTGATTGTGATAGCGTCCTGGTGCGCATGATTGATCAGCACATTGCGATCCGGGCACTCGGCCAAGGGCATGATCGCCGACGGTACCTGCAAAAGCGGGGTTGAGCGTGCGCGATGCCAAGCATCGCCACGCTGTTGTGTCAGCGCTTCCTGGTGCCGCCAGTCGGACGGGAGATCGGCGAGCGCGATTATCTCGATTGCAAGCGAATCCGGCACGTCATAGGTAACCATGATGAGATCAGGCAGCAACGCTGGATCTTCGATGTGGACCAGCTTCTCAAGCAGACAAAGTGAGGGTGACGTCGCGCAATACGTGACGGCGTGCCCAGCAGTATTCCACCGGCCGTCAAACAACAGGCCGTAACCACCATCGAAGACGGCAGCGTGCTGGCGGCCGGACAAACGCCAGAGTAGCATCAGGCGGCAGCGCCCCAGGCGATCTTGCCGAGGATCGTTTCGATCACGCGCGCGCCCGCTTCGGTCTGCGCCACCGTGAGTGGCGTCTCACCCCCGAGTTCATTCAACGCCCGGCGCAGCCACCGGCTGGCTTTTTCCTTGTCGGCAAAGCTATCCTCGGCAAGGGTCTGAACGCGCAGGAGGCGCACCGCGCGATCGGATTCCTCAACCGTCAAGGGCTGATTTTTATCGGCGCGATGGCGGCGGGTGCGTTGGGGGATGACGTATTTCTCGATTTCCTGTTCGCTGAGGCCAGATCGGGTCAGTCCCTTGAGCGCGGCAAGCGGCAGTCGGTTGCGAACCGCGAGTGCGAGATCGGCCTGGGACCGCACGACGCTTCCAAGCACCGGTTGGCCGCCAAGCTTGCGCGCTATCTCCTGGACAATCGCAATAGTCATCGAAGTCTCCTTGAATGGCCCGGCAATATGCCGCAGATATATGCGGCAAATTGCCGAAAGACAAGAGTTGATCGGAACACGCACGGTCGCTCGGCGGTCAGCATCATTCGTCGAGGCGGTAACGGGTGCCTCGGATCTCGAGCGGGCCCGTCTCTGGTACGAACCGCACCTCGACCGCATTCACGAAGACGCCGAGACACGCCGCGCCGATCTCATCCAGCTTGAGCAGATCGCGAGTGGCTATCCTTCGCGCGAGCGCTTCCTGACCGAACTGACACTCGATCCGCCGGACGCCACCAGCGACCAGGCTGGCGTGCCGCTGCTCGATGAGGACTACCTGATCCTGTCGACGATCCATTCCGCCAAGGGCCAGGAGTGGAAGTCGGTGTTCGTGCTCAATGTCGTGGACGGCTGCATGCCGTCGGATCTGGGTGCCGGAACATCCGCCGAAATCGAGGAAGAGCGCCGTCTGCTCTATGTCGCCATGACCCGCGCCAAGGACGATCTCCACCTCGTCGTTCCGCAGCGCTTCTTCACGCACGGCCAGAGCGCGCAGGGCGATCGTCACGTCTACGCCTCAAGAACAAGGTTCATTCCCGATCGCCTGCTCGGTCTGTTCGAAAAGACGGCCTGGCCCCTTGCGGCAGCAGGCACAACCGCGCGTGCTCCGAGCCAGGGTCCACGCATCGACGTGGGTGCGAGGATGCGCGTTCGCACCATTGGGGGCGCCTCCTGCAGTCGTTTGGACACGAGGTAAAGCTAATCCCGCCTCAATATGTGAAGGCCTACGTGAAGCGCGGCAAGAACGACGCGGCCGACGCCGAGGCGCTGTGCGAGGCTGTCACCCGGCCCAGCATGCGGTTCGTACCGGTGAAATCGAAGGAACGGCAAGCGGCTTGCATGTTGATGACCGTGCGGGAACGCCTGGTCAGCGTGAAGTCGCAGCTCTCCAATGCTTTCAGGAGCTATCCGCACCCAAGCGCCCAACGCCATTCCTGGGCGTCTGATGCAAACGCTATGGCGCTTGCTGCTCACCGGGCGGGTGAAATCATCATGGCGCGAGCCGGACCTTTACCTTTGGAAGGATCGGCTGAAACGCGATGGGCTCACGGCTACGCTGCGGTTGGAATTGCGCGAGTTACTGTCGCCCAAGGTGGCGTTGAAAAAGCCGTTTCGTTGGGGCACAGCGGAAGAAGGCACAGAAGAGCCCACGCGCATCAAGCAATTGGTGGGCTGGGAACTGGTGCTGGCCGCCGACCATGTGCATTCCTCTCTTCGCGATCTAGCCGACGAGCGCTGGCGAGCAATGTTGCCGGCACTGCTCGATGACTTTCAGCAACTGCTGCGCGACGCACTAGATTTGCTGCGCGAATTGGGTGAGGCAGATGATCGAGACGATCGTTCGCATTGGGATTTGCCGTCGATCAGTCCGCATTGGCAAAACCGGGGATTCCGCGACTGGGTGACGTTGATCGAACTACTGCGTGACGCGTGGCTGGCAACGAGAGACAGCGACCCGGAGCGCGCCCGCCGGATAGCGTTGGGATGGTTCGATGTGCCGTATCCGACGTTCAAGCGACTGGCCTTGTTTGCCGCCAGTCGAGCCGATTGCATCGATCCCGCGCAGTGGGTCGAGTGGCTGGTATTGGACGACGCGTGGTGGCTGTGGTCTGTGGGCACAAAGCGGGAAACGATGCGTTTGCTAGTGCAGCAAGGGGCAAAGCTCTCGCCGGAGGCCCGTACCACACTGGAAACGATGATTCTTTCCGGTCCGCCACGGCCCATGTATCGGGACGACCTCGAATCCGAGAGTTGGCAACCGCTGGTTGATCACTCAGTCTGGCTGCATCTTGCCAAATTGCGCGAAGGGGGCGGTCAGCTCGGCGAGGCTGCCTCAAAGCGCATCGACAACCTTACAATAGCAAATCCCAAATGGCGATTGGCGGACAACGAACAGGACGAGTTCTCTCATTGGATGAGCGGTACCGGCGACCCGGACTATGAAGCTAGTCGCGATGTCGATATCGCACCCCGGAAGCGAGCGGACCTGGTCCTATGGCTCAAACAGTCGCCGCGTGAGTGGCAACCTCATCATGAAGACACTTGGCGGGAGACCTGTCGCACTCGCTTTTTCCATAGTTTCTTGGCCCTGTGTGACTTGACCCGAGAAAAGCTCTGGCCGGCAGAGCGGTGGAGAGATGCCCTGCAAGCTTGGAGCGAGGAGCGCCTAGTTCTGCGGTCATGGCGCTATGCGGCACCTTTGGTGAAGAACATGCCCGATGCGATTATGCGAGAAAACGCGCAAAGCATCACTTGGTGGATTGAGGCAGCGTCCAAGGTGATTGACCGCCATGAGATGATCCTGCTGGACCTTTGCAGGCGCGTGCTGGCGTGGCTCCGAGAACCGAGCACCGGCATCCGTCAAAACGGCAAACCGATCAACGAACCGGTGACCGAGGCCATCAACCATCCTATTGGCCATATCGCGCAGGCGCTGCTGAATCTTTGGCTTAATCGCAAACCTAATGACAATGATTTGCTACCGGAGGACATTGAGCCCTTTTTCACGCAAATGTGCGATGTCGAAATCGAGAGATTTCGACATGGACGCGTGTTGCTGGCATCGCGGCTGATTGTGTTGTTCCGGGTAGATCGCTCCTGGACGGAAAAACACATGCTGCCTTTGTTCGACTGGACACGCAGTTCGGTTGAAGCCAAGGCGACCTGGGAAGGCTTCCTTTGGTCCCCGAGGCTGTACCGTCCACTCATGATCGCTTTCAAATTGCAGTTCCTTGCCACAGCGCATCACTATGAGGACCTTGGTGAGCATGGCCGCCAAACCGGTCAGACCGGGAACAGGGACAACCCAGCGAATGTCCAAGGCGTCATAGCCTGATAAGCAGAATGGGCCCCAGTTCGCGGACTCCATCAGGGCCAGCAGTCAAAACCGACTGCATCAACAGGCCGGACAGAAGACAGCACCCGACCAATGCCAATGCATCAAATTTATGCTTGCAACGCGGGAGCCATCCACAGAGGACATTGGCTAAAGCAGCAACGTCCACCTGATCGTGGATCACAATGCATTGCTGGTCGGCAGCCGCCACCGATGGACAGGGTATCGCCTTTCCTACCGGAGTTCTGAGCGGGAGAGCGCATTGCAGCCGGAGCGCTGAGAGAGCTATTTGAGTTAGAAACAGTGAACTCTCGCCATGTCTCGGCGGTCTGGCCCGCTGGGTAATATCCTCCGATGCTCAAAAGCTTCATTGACTTCATGACAGAGAAGCTTCCGCCCATCCTCGACAGCGGCGTCGCGCGGATTGTCGGTCGATCCGACGAAGCACTGTCGAAGGAAGCAGGATCGAAGTTCAACGAGGCAGCAAGTTCGTCCGCGCGAGATCGATGACTTCGTCTCCGCGGCCACTCATCACCGCGCGAATCATCCAAAGGCTGAATCCTTTGATCTGCTCCAATTCGATGGTAGGTGGCATGGACAATTCATGCTTCGCCGTGACGACGTCGAGAAGCGCGGGCCCATCGTGGGAGAGGACCTCGGCGATGGCACCGGGGAGATCACCCGGATCGTCGACGCGAACCGCGTGAATACCCATAGCCCTGGCCATCGCTGCAAAATCCGGGTTATCCAGATCGGTGCCGCTCTCGACGAACCCCGACGCCTTCATCTCCAGTGCAACGAAGCCAAGCACGCCATTGTTGAAGATCACGATTTTCACCGGCAGGTTCATCTGTTTCAACGTGATCAGGTCTCCCATCAACATCGAGAAGCCGCCGTCGCCAGACAGCGAGATGACCTGACGGTCTGTTTGCGCCGCCTGAACACCGATCGCCTGAGGCATCGCGTTCGCCATCGAGCCGTGGACGAGCGATCCGATCAGGCGGCGGCGACCGTTCATTCCGACGTACCGTGCCGCCCAGATCGTTGGCGTACCCACGTCGAAGGTGAAAACGGCGTCCTCGGAAGCGGCTTCGCTGACGAGTCGCGTTAGATATTGCGGGTGTATCGGTTTGCGCCCAGGGGTGCCGGCCGCGAGTTCATCAAGTCCTTTACGCGCCGATTTATAGCGGGCGAGATTTTCGTCCAGATGCCGGCGATCCGACTTAGCCCGCAGTTTTGGAAGCAGGGCCCGTATCGTCTCTCCAACGTCCCCAACGATTCCGATCTCCAACTTTGCGCGACGCCCGAGTTGCCCTGGTCTGATGTCGACCTGGGCAACGCGGACGTCCGTCGGAATGAATTGCTTGTACGGGAAGTCGGTCCCGAGCAGCAGGAGCACCTCGCAGGTGTGCATCGCCGCGTAGCCCGACGAAAAGCCGATGAACCCGGTTAGCCCGACATCGTAGGGATTGTCGTATTCGACATGCTCCTTGCCACCGAGAGCATGTACGATCGGGCTCTTGAGCGCCCCGGCAAGTTCCATCAACGGCGCGTGTGCTCCCGAACATCCGCGTCCACAGAGCAGAGTTACGCGCTCGGAGCCGTTCAGAAGCGCCGCCAGCGCGTCGATATCCGCTTCAGTCGGCCGTACAACCGGAGCGGACGGCAACAATCCCCGCGTTTTCGTCAACGCTCTTTTCGGAGCCGCCTTGAGCGCAACATCGCCCGGAATGACAATTACCGCCACGCCGCGCTCGCCGACCGACGCCCGAATGGCGTTCTCGAGCACGAAGGGCATTTGCGCGGGATCCGACACAAGTTCGCAGTAGACACTGCACTCACGGAAGAGATTCTGCGGATGCGTTTCCTGGAAGTAACCGCCGCCGATCTCTCCGGATGGGATGTGAGCCGCTATAGCCAACACGGGAGTGCGGCTTCGCTGTGCGTCATAAAGGCCATTGATAAGATGAAGGTTTCCGGGCCCACAGGACCCCGCACACACGGCGAGTTTTCCGGTCAGCTGAGCTTCACCCGACGCGGCGAAGGCGGCCACCTCCTCGTGGCGGACGTGAACCCATTTGATCGTCTCTCGGGTGCGTAAGGACTCGATCAGCCCGTTCAGGCTGTCGCCGACCACGCCGTAGATGCGCTCGACCCCGGCTTGTTCCAACGTTTCGATGATCACATCGGCCACGCTTGCCATATCTCGTCACTCCTTATCTGGAAATAGGCACTGTCGCCCGCTCAAGAGGGAACGAACGTAGGTTCAACGCTCCGCTCGAATTGGCACCGGGGATCCGCGCTATCCGCGTGCTTTGAACATTCATCTTGGCGGACACATTCGTCACATCACTCACTTGGGAACGCCGCTCTTGTTAGAGAGGCCTGTGGCTACAAAGGCGGCACACTGGGCACGACGTTGCATAGGGCTCCAGAAGTGAAAGTCATCGTTGCAATCCCATCGCTTCCCTGATGCGCTGAGCCGTGAACGGAAGTTCGTACAGGTGCAAACCTGTCGCGTTGCGGATAGCGTTGGCGAGAGCCGCACCGGACGGCCCTTGGGCGGCTTCCGCAACACCGAAGAAGCCATCGCCCGGACGATCGATGACGTGGACCTCGATGGAATGCGGCACATCGCCGAAGCGAAGGATCGGATATGCTGACTAGTCCACCGACGTGACGCGGGTTCGGTCAAACGTCACCCGTTCGAACAGGATCCAGCTCAGCGCCTGCAGCAATTCCGAGACTTTTCGATGTCGTCATTCCTATTGTTGGAACCTCCAATGAAATTTCGAGATTCCATACCGAGTGATCTCGGATAGCGCTTGTAGAATTATGCCGAGAATTGTCGAAAGCAGGCCGACGCGAAGGGGTAGAGTATGACTGCAACTCGCGCGCCACAGTGTGGATCGAACCCAGTCTTTGGTCGCCGCTCCTGAAAACGGCAATATTTCAAATATCGCCGGGGACGATCGGCCAATCCGGGCTCCGGCGTTCCGAAAGAGGTACGTTATTGCAAAGAGTTGAGATACGCCTTCGCGGTCTTCAGGTCGGCGGTTTCAAAGCCCTCGCTGAAGCGATCATACACCGAATGCAGAAGGCTGCGTGCCTCGGCGATCCGACCCTGGTCATGCTGCAGTCGCGCAAGGCTTGTGGACGTTCGCAGCTCCCACGACAGGGCGCCCTGCCGGCGCGCCCAGTCGAGCGACTGCAAAAAGTGCTCCTCGGCCGCTGTCGCGGCCTGCAGTGCGCTCTCTCGCAGGATGAGTTCGCCTTTGACGCGCAGAAGCTCGGCGACGCACCAGCGCTCCTCATCGCGCTCGGACCGTGCGAGCGCCTCGTCGATGATCGAGAGCCCTTCGGCAGCTTTACCATCGCGACCGAGGGCGTCCGCAAACTCGGCGAGAAATAGATTGTGATGGAGGCTAAGCCCGTGCAGGGGGAGGCGGGCGAACGCGGCGCGCAGAAGCTCCAACCCGGCGCCAATGTCGCCGCGCTTGACGAGCAGCACGCCTGCGAAACATCGACCCCCGAGGTTCTCCAGCGCGTGCCTGGTCGAAAGATCCATGAGCGCCTTTACGTAGCGCTCCGCCAAGGTCAGATCGCCGACGAGAAGCGCGACGGGGCAGGCTGACTGAAGCAAGGCATTGATCGGCGACATCGGGTGATCGCTGGCGCGAGCGTAGACGACAAGACGTTCGACGCTATCCGAGGCAACGGTTCGGTTGTCACGCGGCAGGGCGGTGGCGTGTTCGAACGTACAGTCGCCGAGCGGGGAACAATCTGGCTCTCCCCCGCCGGTTTGCAGGAGGATTTCGTCAATCTCTCTGATCCTGTGCCGGAAATTGTGCATATCTATCTTCCGGCAAGCCACTTCTCGCCGGAGAGCCTCGGAGTCGACCTCGATGAATCAGTGGTCGCGTCGCTACGTTACGAAAGCGGCCAAGACCCTCTTGTGGCTGGGATCGCATCTGCAATTGTATCGGAGCTAAAGACCCAAACCTCTTCAGGTGGGCTGCTCGTCGAAACGTTGGCTTGCAGTCTCGCGGCCAGACTGTTTCAAAACCATGTCAGCCCATCACCTGCTCGCGCTTCCGGACGGATCACACAGGCAGGACTTGATCGACGCAGAATCTCCCGCGTGTTGGAACACATAGAGGCTAACTTGGAAGGCGATCTTACGATCGATCACCTGGCATCGATTGCAAACCTGAGCCGATTCCATTTCGCGCGGACTTTCAAAGTCACCATAGGTCAATCTCCTCATCAATACGTCAGCGCGAAGCGTCTTGAGCGTGCCAAAGCTCTGTTGATACGAGGAGACGACTCCTTGGTTGATGTTGCACTCGCACTCAAGTTTTCTTGCCAAGCTAATTTTACACGAGCATTCCGTCAGGTGACAGGTCAAACACCCGGTCAGTTTCGGGCGGAATTCAGGTTAAAGTGACGAAGCTGACAAGGCTTGGGTGGTTGCGCCGGCTTTGATTGCAGGCGAGCCTAGTCGCCACCTCACGGATTCCCTGCGTGTCTCGATTTTCAGCAATAAATGACAAAACCCTAGCAAGCGGTGCAAAGAACAGCCCTTCAATTCGACCATCACATCTCAAGCCTGCCTGGCGGGAACGAGCAGCTTTACCGCATTCGATCGCCGCGCCAAAAAGCTCGGAAAATTTGTGCTGTGATCCAAAAAAAAGACTTTTGTAACACAATCGGCCAAAACCAGATCTGGAGGCGGTTGCTCCGCACGTTCTGTCTCCCTAGTAGGGTCTAATTCTCCGGCTTGTGACATGCTATTGTCTGGCCCTTTCTCGTCGGCCGCGTTAGCCAGCCAGCGGAGCTGCGCGAACGGGCCTTGAACGAGATTGAATGGGTGCGACCACGAAATTGAATGGGGGCGTGACAATGAGCAGGCCCGGACCGGACGATAAAATTTATCCGGCCATCAAGCTTGCAACCGTCCTCAATGCTCTCGCCGACGAGGGCGTTTCGACGGAGGGTGCGCTCGCCCGGTTGCGCTTGTCCAAAGGCGCGATTTCTTCCCCCGCAACGCGGGTTTCGCTCAATCAAGTCATCGAATGCTATCGTAACGTGGATAGGATCGCACACGACCGTCATTTTGCCTATCATGCAGGCCTGCGATGCCACGTATCCGCATATGGGATGTACGGCTTCGCGATCCTCAGCAGCATGAATTATCGTCAAACTATTCATTTCGCAGTGAAGTACCACCAACTCGCTACACCGCTTACCGAAATCCACTTTGAGGAAAAGCGCGGTTGCGGGATTTGGACTTTCACACCGCTGCCGTATTCGCGCGTCAATGCGCGTCTTTACAAGTTCCTCGTTGAAATGCAGTTCGGCACTATCCTGTCGCTGCATCGCGACGTCATGGGTCCCTCGTTTGCCGCGCGGGAACTTCATGTCACATACGGTCCGACGGACGACTCACGACAATATCCGAACATCTTCGGATGTCCGGTGCTGTTCCACCAATCCGAGAACAAGTTTATCTTCGACGCGGCCTGGCTCGACGGAACACCGAAGCTCGGCAACGAAATCACCTATTCGATGGTGCTCGGGCTGTGCGATGGCCTGATGGAGGAATTCGAGCTTCGCATTGGGCTAGTTGGCCAGGTCCGACAAATCCTCCTGGCCAATCGGATGCGGCCGACGGGTTTCAGCGACATCGCGGACCATCTGAACATGAGCGCGCGCACGCTCCGGAGGAAGCTGCGCGAAGAGAACACGTCCTTCCGCAGATTGGCCGACGATTTGCGAATGCAGATGGCGATTAAATATCTGCGCGACACGGATTTGACCGTTGAAGATATCGCTGAGGTATTGGGCTTCAGCGATGCTGCCAATTTCCGACATGCCTTCCGCCGCTGGACCAAAACAGCGCCGCATCAGTTCAGGGCCATTTCCGGCAAGACCTTGGTGGTAGTTTGATCACCTGAAGATTGGCCGATTGTCACCGGTTGTTTGGCCGGACCGAACCGTTTCGCAGATCAAACAGCCGCTTAATCCTGACAGCGAACTCAACTCGCAGTCACGAGACCTTGTCATGGGCCAGCGCATCGATCAGTTCCGCGAAGATCTTCGTCAAATGAGCGATATTGCCCTTCGCTGCCAATTCTCCTCGCATGCCAGCTTCAATCGCGCATTCCGCCGGGCAATTGGCGTGACACCGGGCGAATACCAACGGGCTAGGCGGTGGTCGGGAAAAGCTCCCGCCGCAACTTGCAGGCGAGGACAAAACTAGAGCACGCGCGGGAAAGACGCGCGCGGGGCGGCAGGACCAATATGTGCCTCGAACGCGACCTGAAAGCGACGCTGGCGCAGGAGATCCTCCATCTACAATAGCAAACGCTCAGGTGCGCTCATGGTTTGGAGAAGCGCGCCGTGAGAAATTCGCGGGTGAAACCGCCGACGGTGTGCAGGTACGGTGTCGAGAAATATGGCTCGGGTGGGCCGCTCGTTTCCTCAGCCGGCCGAGGTTGGTCGGGGCTGTGGGCTGAACTTCGAAGTCACAGCGGCGTCATCGAATGGAAAGGTACGCAACCCGTTACCGAAATCTGCGTCGATATCTATGGCAATGGCTCAATCGTTGACCGGCAGGGCGGCGGCATCTTCGACCGAACCGTTGCCGAGCGGGGGACAATTTGGCTCTCTCCCGCGGGCAGGAAGTCTTCTTTGGTCGAGGTCTCCCATCCGGTGCCAGGAATTATGCATATGTATCTTTCGACCAGCCACTTCTCACTGGCCAGCGTAGGCATCGATCTCGATGTGTCAGTAATCGGATCGCGGCGTCACGAAAGCGGTTTCCAAGACCCTCTAGTGGCTCAGATTGCATACGCCATTGCATCAGAACTGCAGACCCAGACCTCTTCCGGCAGGCTGCTCGCCGAAACCCTGGCGTCAACTCTCGCTGTAAGACTGGTTCAAAACCACGTCAGTCCATCATGTGCCCCGGCGTTTCAACTTATCACACAGGGAGGGCTCGATCGACGCAGACTTTCCCGCGTACTGGATTACATAGCGGATCATTTGGAAGGTGATTTTACGCTTGACCACCTCGCATCGATTGCGCGCCTGAGCCGGTTTCATTTCGCGCGAGCATTCAAGGCGGCGACAGGGCAACCGCCTCATCGGTACGTCAGCGCGAAACGTCTCACGCGTGCGAAAGCGCTGTTGATCCGAGGAGACCGGACTTTGGTTGATATTGCGCTCGCACTCAATTTTTCATGCCAGGCCAATTTCACACGAGCATTTCGCCGGGGGACCGGTCTGACACCTGGTCAGTATCGGAAGACTTTCGGGCTAAAGTGATGAAAGCCGCTACGGATATACTTGGTCGCCGGCTTTTTGAATATTGGTCCACATTTGCAAGCAACAGGCGTCGCTTGATCGACTTCCGGGTGTCCAGTCAGCAACAAATGACAAGAACGGCAGCAACGAGCGCAAAGACTTGGCCCTTCAGGTCGATCATCATTTTTACCGGATGGCAGACCATCACGAAGCAGAAGCTCTGTTCCACGCAGTGGGCGGCAATGTTGCTCGGGAACCGCCCACGCGGACCACGCGGGTCCCGCCGCGTGATGGGCGAACTCGGTCAACTGGAATCCGGACTCGGCGAGCTTGAACGACACCGCGTAATGGGTCCACGCATGCTTGTTGCTAGGGAGATTTTGCAGCCAACGTAGCGACGGATGTAGTCATGGGCGACGAGTTACAGAGAAGTTGGGTTGCGTCATTTGGCCCATTTCGTCTTTTTGCGGCCGAAAGGCTGCTTGAGAAAGCGGGCGAGCCGCTTCAGCTTGGTGGTCGCGCACTTGATATCCTGATTGTTCTGGTCGAACGGGCCGGAGAAGTCGTCAGCCGCAAGGAACTGATCTCGCGAGTCTGGCCAGATGTCTTTGTGGATGAGGCCAACCTCCGTGTCCATGTGTCTCACCTTCGCAAAGCGCTTGGAGAGGGCCACGACGGCGCCCGTTACGTCGCAAATGTCCCCGGTCGGGGCTATTGCTTCGTCGCTCCGGTGACACGATCGGCATCACAACGATCAGCCCCGCAAGCCCGGTCGCTTGTCAGCGATCGGCGCCACAAACTGCCGGCGCGGTTGACGAGAATGGTCGGCCGCGACGATACCGTCCGCGCGCTGTCGGCCCAGCTGATGACGCAGCGCTTCGTCAGCATTGTTGGCCCGGGCGGCATGGGCAAAACAACCGTCGCAGTCTCGATTGCCCACGCACTGATTGATGATTTCGAGGGCGCGGTTTTCTTCGTCGACCTGGGAGCGTTGACCGATCCCGGTCTTCTGCCAACGGCGGTTGCATCGGCGCTCGGATTCATAATGCAAGCTCAGGATCCTTTCCGGAATCTGTTGGCCTTTCTCAGCGAGAGGCGGGCCCTCATTGTGCTCGATAGTTGCGAGCACGTGATCGACGCAGCGGCGGCGTTGGCCGAACCAGTTGTCAGCGCGGCGCCGCAAACGCACATCTTGGCAACCAGCCGGGAAGCACTGCGGGTCGAAGGCGAACATGTTCACCTGCTGTATCCGCTCGGTGGCCCACTCGATGATGTCGGCCTGACAGCTGCTGAAGCGCTCACGTTTCCGGCTGTGCAGCTTTTCATGGAGCGCGCGGCAGCGAGCGGCAATCGCTCCGGGTTGAGCGATGCCGATGCGCCGATCGTCGCCGGGATCTGCCGCAGGCTCGACGGAATTGCGCTTGCCATCGAACTTGCGGCCAGTCGCGTCAGTTCCCTTGGGATTCGCGGAACGGCAGAACTGCTCGATAATCGTTTCAAGCTGCTCTGGCAGGGCCGGCGCACTGCGCTGCCGCGCCACCAGACACTGAACGCGATGTTCGACTGGAGCTATAACCTGCTGCAGGAGCGCGACAAGCTGGTCCTGTGCAGGTTGTCGGTCTTCGTCGGGGTCTTCACGCTCAAGGCCGTTCTGTCGGTCGCCAGCACGGAGGCAAACGCCCCGGAGGTCGTCGATGCGGTGGCGAGCCTGATTGCGAAGTCGCTGGTATCGATGACCACAATTGGCGAATCGACATATTATCGGCTGCTCGACACCACACAGGCCTACGCCGCGAGCATACTTGCCGAACGCGGCGAGGCTGACAACCTCGCTAGGCGCCATGCGATTTACTACTCCAGTTATCTCGAACACGACGAGGTCGTCCAATCGGCCTTTGGCGGGCACGATCTGTCAGGATACGCGCCTCATATCGGGAATGTGCGAGCGGCCCTCGAATGGGCGTTCTCGGATCGCGGCGACGTCGCCGTCGGTTCCGAACTCGCCACGTGGGCGGCGCCATTGTTCGTGGGGTTGTCGCTGCTCGACGAATGCAGGAGCTGGTGCGAGCAGGCGCTGGCCGCTCTCGACGATGCCGGTCGCGGAACCAGACGGGAGATGATTCTCCAGGAGGCCCTGGCGCTATCGTCGATGTTTACCAAAGGAAACGGTGACGAGGTTCGCGCCGCAATCGAGCGCGGAATAGCGCTTTCGGAAATCTTCGAGGACCAAGACCATCAGCTTCAGCTTCTTGCCGGTCTGAACATTTTCCTCACGCGAATTGGCGATTTTCGTGGCGCATTGATTGTTGCAGAACGGGGAGTCGTGATCGCTCGGGCAGCTGCAAACACGGCTGGCCTTGTCATGTCGGACTGGATGCTCGGCGTTTCTCATCATCTGGTGGGAAATCAGGCTGAGGCACAACACCATTGCGAGGCCGGTATGGCCAAGGCCGTCGAGCTGGGCCAGCTCAATGCCAACTTCTTTGGCTACGATCATCGTATCCGCGCGCTTGTCGCCCTCGCCCGTGCCCTGTGGCTGCGCGGCTTTTCAGAGCAGGCGCTCAGAATGGCGCAGCAGGCCATCGACGAAGCCGAGCGTCGTGGTCATCCGGTTTCGGTCTGCATCTCGCTGATTTATGCGGCACCGGTCTTTCTCTGGAGCGGCGACCTGGAACGAGCCGCGGACCTCATCGAGCGATTGAGCGCCTATGCCGGACGATACTCGCTGGCGCCGTATCGCGCCGTCGGCATGGCGCTAAGAGGCCAACTCGCCGTGATACGTGACCAAGCGGCAGCCGGCCTCATTTTGTTGCGGGACGCGCTCGATACGCTGCATGCTGAACAGCACAACATCCTCGCCACAGTTTTCACCAGCGCGCTGGCGGGAGGCCTCTGGAAGACCGGACAGTTCGACGAAGCGCTGATTACCATCAACGGGGCCGTCGCACGCGCGGCCAGTTGTGGAGCGACGTTCGACAAGGCAGAACTGCTGCGGATCAAGGGACAAATTCTCGCGGCAATGCCGCGACCGGACCGGGCGTCAGCCGCGGACTGCTTGATGCATTCGCTCGCCGTGGCGCGAGAGCAGTCTGCGCTGGCTTGGGAGCTGCGATCGGCAACGGCTTTGGCCCGCTTGCTGTCCGAGAACGGACAGCGCGACCAGGCCCGCGACACACTCGCTCCGGTCTATGACCGGTTCACGGAAGGTTTCGAAACGGAGGATCTTCGTGTCGCGCAGCGTCTCATCCACGATTTGGCGTAGCTCGTCGTTTCCCTTGGCCAGGCGGAGCCGCCTCCTTCGCCCCGGCGGCGTGCTGATGCGCCCGGACGATGGTCGAATCGACGATCAGATATTCGAAGTCCGGATCATCGGACATCGCCTCGAAGATCCGCCACCAAACACCCTTGATGCTCCATCGGCTGAAGCGTCGGAACACGCTGTTCCAATCCCCAAACGCCCCCGGAAGATCTCGCCAGGGAGACCCCGTACGCACGATCCAAAGCGCGCCTTCCACGAACATCCGGTTGTCGCGCCCGGTCGAACCCTTCTGGTCAGGTCGACCTATGATCAGCGGCGCCATCCGCTCCCACGCCGCATCGCTCAAAACCAAACGGTCTTTCACACCCAAGACTGCTTCCCAAAAGCAGCCTTGAATCTGATTTGCTCCTAAAAGGGAATCCTTAGAGTCCACACCACCTAGAGCACGCTCGGAAAAAACGCGCATGGAGTTGTAGTGATGGGCGACGAGTTACAGAGAAGGTGGGTTGCGTCATTCGGCCCGTTTCGTCTAATTGCGGCGGAAAGATTGCTCATGAAGGAGGACCGTCCCGTATCAGTTGGCGCGCGTGCCCTGGACATCCTAATCGTTCTTATCGAGCGAGCGGGGGACGTCGTGGGCCGGCGGGAACTGATCGATCGGGTCTGGCCCGACGTCATAGTGGAGGAAGTTAATCTTCGGGTGCATGTCGCCAATTTGCGCAATGCGCTTGGTGACGGCCGCGACGGGGCCCGATACGTGACCAACGTCGCCGGACGAGGTTATTGCTTCGTCGCACCCGTCCGACACTCAGCGGGCTCAGAGCCGGGTCTTCCGATTCCCGCCACGCCGCATAAGTTACCTGTTCCACTGTCCCGGATGGTTGGTCGCGAGAAGACAGTCGTGGATCTTTGCTCGCTGCTCACGACCCGACGCTTCGTTAGTATTGCCGGGCCCGGTGGCATGGGTAAAACGACAGTCGCTGTCTCAGTGGGGCACAGGCTGTTGACCTACTTTGACGGCGCCGTTTGCTTTTTTGATCTTGGGCCACTCAATGACCCTCTTTTCGTGCCGAGCGCGGTCGCGTCGACGCTCGACCTGCTGATTCATTCCAACGATCCGACCCCAGGTCTCATTGCCTTTCTCCGCGACAGGCGGATGCTGTTGATCCTCGACAGTTGCGAGCACGTAATCGGGTCGGCGGCAGCATTAGCAGAGCGCATTTTTGGAGACGCTCCGCATGTGCACATTCTGGCCACCACCCGGGAATCGCTTCGTATTGAAGGAGAGTATGTCCATCAACTATCGCCGTTGGACAACTCTCCCGGCGATGCGAGCCTTACCGCAGAGCAGGTGCTTGCGTTTCCCGCGGCACAGCTTTTTGTGGAGCGGGTGATGGCTGGGGGCCGCCGCTTTGAACTTAGAGATGCAGATGCGCCGATCGTTGCTGAAATCTGCCGTAAGCTGGACGGTATCCCGCTCGCGATCGAGCTCGCGGCGGGATGCGTAAACGCCCTTGGTCTGTGGGAAACTGCAGAGTTCCTCGAGAGCCGCTTTCGGCTTCTTTGGCGGGGGCGCCGCACTGCACAGCCTCGTCATCAGACCTTAAGAGCCACGCTCGATTGGAGCTATGACCTCCTCTCCGAAAGCGAACGTGTGGTTCTACGGAGGCTGTCGGTTTTTGTCGGATTATTTACCCTCGATGCCGCCCAATCAGTCGCGATGGGGGATGACCTGAGCGCAGCGCAGGTTGTTGAGGCTGTTGTGGGGCTGGTGACGAAGTCGCTCGTATCTGTCGATACCGTTGACGTTACGTTGCGCTACCGGCTGCTCGACACCACCCGCGCCTACGCTTTGGCGAAGCTGATCGACGCCGATGCTGTTGACGATGCAGCGCGGCGTCACGCGATCCATTTTCTTGAATTCCTCGAACGCGCCGCTAACTCCAGACCGGTCACGTTCGAGGCAAAAGCTCTTGCTTCGCATCGCGAGCATCTCGGCAATGTGCGGGCCGCTTTGGAATGGAGCTTCTTCGAGCGCGGCGACATTCAGATCGGCACCGCACTTGCCGCTGCGTCGGCGCGCATGTTCTTGGAGTTGTCCCTGCTCACTGAATGCCATCGCTGGACCGAACGTGCGATCGCGGCTCTCGATGACGACACTCGGGGCACAAGCCGCGAAATGGAGCTTCATTCGTCGCTAGGATTGTCGCTGATGTTTGGCAAAGGCAACAGCGAGGAAGCCCGCATCGCACTTACCAAGGGACTCGCGCTTGCCGAACAATTAAACGATCGAGCCAACCAACTACGATTGCTCGGAAGGCTTCATATCTTCCACGAAAGAATAGGGGATTTTCACGCGGCGCTTGCGTTCGCACAGCGCAGTGAGGCGATCGCCGCCGAAGCAGCCGATCCGGTCGGAATCGCCGAGGCGCATTCGATACTTGGCATCTCTCGTCATCTAGAGGGAAGCACGCTGCGTGCACATGCCCATCTGAAGGCAGCTCTCGCGCCGGTCCTGCCTTCGCAAGGTGCCAACACATTCCGCTTCGGTTTCGACTATCGCAATCGGGCTCGAATAGCGTTTGCACGCAACCTGTGGCTTCAAGGCTTTCCGGAGCAAGCAGTATCGGTCGCCGGTGAGACGCTCAAAGAAGCCGAAACCTTATCCCATCCGATCTCACTTTGTATTGCGCTGATTCGTGCAGTGCCCGTCTACATCTGGGCCGGCGATTTGGCGGCCGCCGATGTGGCCATAAACAAATTCATCGCACAAGCCGACCAATACTCGTTAGCGCCCTACCAGGCGGTGGGCCGCGGCGTCAAAGGCGAATTGTCGATCAAGCGCGGCGAAACTGAAACAGGAATCCCGCTGGTGCATTGTGCATTGGAGGCGTTGCACGGACTGCGCTATGAACTATTGACCACGGCGTTCAAGAGCGCGCTAGTGGAAGGTCTCACTATGAGGGGACGGTTTGAGGACGCATTGACCGCGATCACCGAAACCGTCGCTCTTGTCGAGCGCAACGGTGACCTGTTCATGATGCCCGAGCTCCTTCGCCTAAAAGGCAACGTATTGGCGTCGTCGCCGTTCGCGGATGTAGACGTCTGCAGGAATTATTTCCGACGGTCACTCGAACTAGCACGCGAACAAGGGGCTTTGGCTTGGGAGCTGAGAGCTGCGACAAGTCTCGCCTTGCTTCCGGTGGAGCGAGAGCGCCCCGGGGAAGCGCACGGCGCGTTGTCGTCTGTCTACGACCGATTCACTGAAGGTTTCGAAAGTCGCGATCTTAAACGGGCGAAAAGTGTCCTTGAAGAGTTGGAGCGCCCGCGATTGGTCGGAGACAGCTGATCCTTGACCTGGCAGTTGCAGGTCCGGCGCTCGCGGCGGGTCGCAGCATCGATTGCGACGGCCGATTGATCGACCCAGTCGAAAGAGAAAAGGCCGCGCGCCTGCGGGCGGATCGGCACCGACGTCCCTCGGGGAATTATCACCGATTAGGTCGACTGCGCCGGCTGACAGGCTCGCCAAAGTTCACGCGATGCTCATCCGGAGGCTTATCCCGTACCGACAGTCCGCTTTTCAGCTTTTTACAAGTTACAACACGCCAGGGCGCCGTCAGTCGGTCATGATCGTAGCAAAGCGGCCATCCGCATGCCACGACCTCAAGAGCCCGTCATGACCCATCCCCATCTTCCGCAAGTCCCGCTGCCCACGCTTCCGCCACTCGTGTCGGCCTACGTCCAATCGACCAACAGCTTCGATCTCGAAGGGCTACTGTCCGCTTTTGCGGACGATGCGCTCGTTAACGATCAGCTTCACGACTATTGGGGAAAGCCGGCCATCAGGGAATGGGCAGAGCGCGACATCATTGGCGAAAGACTGACGATGCATGTCGTCAAGATAGTAGAGCACTATGGGCACTTCATCGTAACGGCAAACGTCGATGGCAACTACGACAAACGAGGGTTGCCCGATCCGCTGGTACTCGCCTTCTACTTCTCAGCCCACGGCGATCAGATCGTTCAGCTTATCATTCTTCGCAATCAGTACGACATATGAAAAACCGCATCGGCTTTCGCAATCCAGACCGCTGGATTACAGAGCCGACTGTCCAGCGGTCCAACCACTGCCCGGAGGTCCAACTGAAGATTTTACGCGCCATGGCGACAATTTACAGCTCTTTACAACGCTGAACTCGCTTCCAAGCCGATGCTGCGTAAATCTCTTCCCGGCGATCAGGTCATCCAACGTGAGCCCTTAGCTGGAAGAGAGGACATCATGACCGACACAAACAGAAGGCGTGCGACTGTCACTAGGGGAGCCAGCGTCACGCGGGCGAGCGAGCAGCTAGGTGCCTTGAGAATGATAGACAGGGCAGACCCACAACAGACCACCGACTTTCAGGCCGTGCTCCTCGCCATCGCCGGCCATGATCTTCGACAGCCTCTGCAGATCATCCAAAGCTCCCACGAACTTCTCGGCATCGGCGTCCGGACCAAATCTGAGCAAAATCTGCTGCGGAGGGGCCAGCACGCGATCGATCGCCTCAATGGGCAGCTCGATCAACTGCTGGATGCTGTTCGCCTCTGTGAGCATTCCAAGGGCGCGAAGCTCTCGCCCGTCGCGCTTGAACCCCTGTTTCGGCAAGTATGCTTTGAAAATGAGGAATGCGCATTGCAGAAGGGGATCGACATCTGTGTGTGTCCCACTGGCGCGTCTGTTATGAGCAATGCACTGCTTCTCAGCGGCATCCTTCGAAATCTGGTCGGCAACGCCATCAAATATAGCGAACCTAACGGCCGGGTTCTCATTGGCTGCCGCCGTTCGGGCCGAAACGTGCGCATCGACGTTTGCGACACGGGCATCGGTATCACGAGTGAGCAGCTATCGAGAATCTTTGAGGCATTCACTCGACTTGATTCTAAGCGATGTGATGGACTCGGTATCGGGTTATTCATCGTGCGCCGGGCCATCGAAGTGCTCGGCCATCGCATCGATGTTAGCTCTGTCGCCTCCCGAGGATCCCGCTTTTCCATATTCGCAGCGCAAACCGACTAGAGGAGCCATGTCATCGCGTCCGAGCAGAGGCAAGGAGCATTGGAATGACGATCCTGAGAAAGAGCACAACATGAACTTTATAATGTCAGATAAGCCGAAGCGTGCCCGCATGAAGGTGTTGCTGGCATTACTTCGAGCCGCCGCACTATCGTGCAGTTTGATAATTGGATTGGCGCCCTTGTGCTTGGCCGATGCTGGGTTGAACCGCCAAGATCCGTCGCTTGATGCACCGTCTTCACGAAGGCCAGGCGCGGCGCGAGGAGCACTAATCTCAGCCCAACCACTCAACACCGCGGCAGCATTACCAAGCGCAGCGCGAAATTTTCTTGTTCTCTATAATTCGAGGAGCCCCGACGATTCAGACCTGGTGGTCTCCGGCACGGTCTCAATCCCGGCGGGGAATCCGCCTGCTGGCGGCTGGCCGCTGATCACCTGGACGCATGGTACGACCGGCCTTGCGCCTCAGTGCGCGCCTTCGAGCGATACCGTAGACGGGCCTGAGCACACGTACCTCTCTGCCACCCAAGCGATGCTCGACGCCTTCGTAAGGCACGGCTACGTCGTCGTCGCAACCGATCGCCAAGGATTGGGTGGGGCCGGTGTACAAGCCTACCTCGTTGGTATGGGCGAGGCGCGAAGCGCGATTGATATCATGCGAGCCGCTCGAAAGGTCGATTTGGCTGTCGGGACGCGATACGTGGTGATGGGTCACTCACAAGGGGGTCTAGCTGATCTTTTCACAGCGGCAATCGGACCAGATTATGCGCCCGAGTTTACCCTTCTCGGTAATGTCGCAATGGCACCGGCATCGCACATCGGTGAGCTTGTGCAGGAAGCAGTGATCGGGTCGCACCCGTCTCCAATCCTTCCCTTCCTTACTTATATGCTTCAATCCTACGCGGCTTATTATCCTGAGATAGCTCTCGAGCGAATCCTGAAACCCCGAGCATTGGAGCATCTATCGGACACCTTGGATGGATGCATTGATGACGCGCTCGCTGCCGGTTACTGGGCTAAGTCAATTCCCAGCCGCCAGTTTGTTACCCAGCCTGACCTTAGTCCTTTGCTAAAGGCCGCAGCTGCCAACGAGCCGGGACAGCTTCGCATCGTAGCACCGACACTACTCATACAAGGAACTAGCGACCGAACGATACCACCGAAAAACACCGACGCGGTGGCTCGCGATCTTTGCCGGGTCGGTAACTCCGTATCTTACCGGATCTACCCCGACGCAAGCCACGAGGGAGTGTTGGACGTGGCCAGATCCGATATCGAGGCTTGGGTGAATGCGAGGTTTGCTGGCCTGGAGGCAACGAGCAATTGCGACGAACCTCCGTCAGCTGCAGCATCACGGTAACCCGAAGATTTCTCGATCATGGATGCCTCGCCGAGTACAAAAGTACCTCATCGCTAGAATGCTTAAGGCGCATGCACAACCAATGACGATCGCAAATCGCCATAGCTGCGTCTACCGACCTGAAAATGGAGCTTGTCATGCAGACGACCGAACATCAACGCGTTGCTTTCCTCCGCAAGCAGCGCATTGCCACTCTGCTGGGGGAAATCAATGTTCACGTCGTCGGCAACGGTCCGGCCATGGTTTGCTGGCCCAGCCTTTTGATGACGGGGCAGATGTGGCGGGGACAAGTCGATCACTTCGCAAGCAGCCATACGATGGTTCTGATCGACTCGCCCGGTCACGGCGAAAGCGATCCCTTGAACCGGCGTTTCACACTTGAGGAATGTGCCCTATGCCTGACCCAGATCCTGGATCAATTGGAGATTGAGGACTGCGTCCTGCTCGGTAACTCTTGGGGCGGAATGATGGGCGGCGTATTCGTTGCCCTGTATCCGAGCCGGGCACGCGCCGCCGTATTGATGAACTGCACGGCTTCGGTGGCTGGTTGGCGCCAGAAGATGGAGTTCTTACTGATGACTTCAATGCTGCGCCGACGGCGTACGGTCCCAAAACCGGTCGTCAACCGCGCAGTCAAGGCCTTTGCCGGTGCGACGAGCGAAAGGACGAGGCCTGAAGTGGTGGAATTCATCCGCTCAACGGTGGCCGCAGCCCGTGCGGACTCTGTCTGCTGGGCGATCGATAGCGTCGTTCCGTACCGCGCCGAGCATCGTGCCCTTTTGGGCGCCATTCGAAAACCAGTTCTGGTGGTGGCTGGTGAGGAGGACCGAACATTTCCGGTCGCCGAAACCCGCGCCATGGCGGAGGCCATCCCCGGCGGTCTGTTCAAAGTGCTACCCAAGGTCGGGCATCTTGCTGCCCTGGAGGCTCCACAACCGGTCAACGCCACCATCGATGAGTTTTTAAGAGAAGTTGTCGCATAAACGAGGTTGGAGCGGCCCGGATGCACATGATTTACGCGACTTCGGCTTCGCGTCTGAAATGAAATCTATCCGATAATGGGTGATGTGCGCGGGCTCCGAAATCTACAAGGACAGTTGTGCGGCCTGCACAAGGATTCCGAGAGGAGCGAAGGTCATGGTAACACAATCGACTACACACCATCGATGTGTGGCGAACGGCATCAAGTTCCACTATGCCGAGGCTGGTGAGGGTCCGCCGGTCGTCCTCTTGCATGGTTTTCCTGAGACCTCCTACGCTTGGCGGTATCAGATCGAGGCGTTGAAGACGCGCTACCGGCTGATCGTGCCGGACCTGCGTGGATACGGCGCGACGGACAAGGCGCCCACCGGCTACGACAAGCGCACCATGGCGAATGACATTCGCGCCCTGATGTCCAACCTCGGCATCGAGCGGGCGGCGATCGTCGCCCACGATCGCGGGGCGCGGGTCGGCCTGCGGCTCGCCAAGGATCATCCCGACGCCGTGGCCCGCTTCGCGGCGCTGGATAACATTCCGACGCGTTTGCTCTTTGGGATGATGAATGCCCGGGTTGCACAGGCAAGTTGGTTCTTCTTGTTCCAGGGCATCCGGGATTTGCCAGAAGCGCTCATCCAGGGTCGGGAGGAACTCTGGCTTCGCTATATCCTGACGAGTTGGACCTACGACCCGGGAGCCCTCAGCGACGCCGATATCGCCGCCTATGTCCACGCCTATGCGCAACCGGGTGGGCTGCGCGGTGCATTCGAGGACTATCGGGCCTGGCGAGAAGACATCGCGCAGGATGAAGAAGACAAGGACGTCAAACTTCGCTGCCCTACCCTCGCCCTGTGGGGAAGTGAGTTCGAGGCGGCGAAGATGGTCGACATGGCCGAACTCTGGCGCGGCATTGCCGAGGACCTCACCACGGCGCCGATCGCCTGGGCTGGACACCTCCCGCACGAGGAGCGGCCAGCAGAGGTTAACGCGGCGCTCGAGGCCTTCCTGGCACCGTGGCAGGGCTGACGACAGGTGCGGCGAAGTTTCCCAATCAGCCACTTCAGCCTGTTCATGATCAAGGCGGTCCTAAACGGCCGGGCCAACGAGCTTATCGATCTTGCAAAGGTCAATCTATCACGCAGACCTCAACGGTGATCGTCCTAATGAACGCATCAGTAATCTCCGCCCTCGCGGCACTCGCAGGAGTAACCATCGGCGGACTCACATCCGTCCTCGCGTCGTGGTTGAGCCAACACGCACAGGCCAAGGCGCAGTGGCTCGCGCAGGACAAGCTTCGCCGACAAGAACTCTACAAGAAATTCATCGAGTCTGCTTCGAAATGCAATATCCACGCGCTCCAGCACGATGAGCCGGACATACCGGCCCTGGTCGAGCTTTACGTAAAGATCAGCAGGATGCGCATCCTATCCTCGCCAAAGGTCGTCGAAAGTGCTGAGACGGTCGCGCGAAGGATCATCGATACGTATTTGGTACCGAACAAGACCTTCCTCGAGCTTCGGGAGATGACGAATAGCGGATCGATCGACCTTCTCCGCAAATTCAGCGAGACGTGTCGCGCAGAGTTCGAGTCACTCCGCGCTCAGTTCTGAAAGGGAAGAGGCACGGCGCTTCATTTCGCGGATGAACCCGCCGCAGGCGCCAGAACCAAGTGTTCGAATGTCAGGAGAAACCTATATGGGACGCCTCAAGCGACTTCGATGGATCGTTGGAGCATTTGCGCTCGCGGCGCTCGCATCCGTGCTTTGGCTCGCGACGCGCCCGCCGCCGCTCACCGTGCAAGGCGAGGTGTCCAGCGACCGCGTCGATATCAGCCCCCGCGTTGCGGGTCGTATCGCCAAGCTTCAGGTCGACGTCGGTGATACCGTCGAACGAGGTGCAGTAATCGCCGAGCTTGAGAGCCCGCAACTTGTCGCGACGCTGATCGCGGCGCGGGCGGCGCTAAGCGTCGCTAACGCCGACCTCAATCGCATCAACAGCACGCGGCCGGAGACCATTGCTGCCCGCAAGGCCGAACTCGCGGCCGCGGAAGCCGACGTTACGCTCAATCAGGAGACTTACGACCGGAAGGCGCAACTTGCCCGGACCGGAAACGCGCCTCAGGCCATGGTCGATGAAGTTACCCACAATCTGGAATCGGCCATCCGCAAACGCGAGTCGGCTCAGGCCGCGCTGCAACTGGCGACCATCGGCGCCAGTCCGGAAGAAAAGGCGCTTGCCGCAGCTCAGGTTAAGCAGGCGGAGGCCGCGCTGAACCAGCGCGACGTGGATGTTGGAGAGCTGACGATCCGCGCGCCGATCGCCGCCCAGGTCACGACGCGTGTCGCTTCGCTCGGCGAGAATTTCAGCGCCGGCTCGCCGCTGTTTTCGCTGATCGACACCCGCAACGTCTGGTTCACATTCAACCTACGCGAGGATTTGCTCGGCGGGCTGAAGATCGGCGACACCTTCGATGTCACCGTGCCCGCGTTCAAGTCTCAGGTCATGCCGGTGCGCGTGACCATGATCAATGTTCAGGGACAGTATGCGACCTGGCGTGCCACGCGAGCCACCGGCGATTTCGATTTGCGTACCTTCGAGGTCCGCGCGGTGCCGACGCAACCTGTGGAGGGCTTGCGCCCGGGCATGAGCGCAATCGTCGCCTGGGCGAAGCGAGGAAGCTGAAATGCTGGCCCGAAGACATTTGCGCCCTGGCTTCTGGCTGGTGTTCTGGCGGGAAATCGACTGGCTTCACCGCCGTCCCTTGCTGCTCGCCTTTATCACCGTCGTGCCGATGGGCCTGATGGCGCTACTCACCCTGATATTCAGCGCGGGTCTTGCAACACGGTTGCCGATTGCGGTTCTCGATCTGGACAGTTCCGATCTTTCCCGCTCGATCATACGCATGGTCGACGCCACGCCGGATACCGCGGTCGCGGTTCGCGTCGGCGAGTTGGCGGAGGGACGCGGCATGATTCTCTCCGGCAAGGTCCACGGGCTCTTGATGCTGCCCCGAAATCTCGAGCGGGACGTGTTCGCTGGCCGCCGGCCGGAAGTCGTCTTCTTTTACAACACCCAGACGCTAACCATTGGTAATCTTACCTTGCGCGGCGTGAGCGTCGCGGTGCCGGCCGCTGCCGCAGGCATCCGCCTGTCGCTGCGCACCGCGCAAGGTCAGCCGATCGAAGAAGCGCAGGCCGCGATTTCACCGATCCCGGTGCAGACCCACGCTTTGTTCAATCCGACGCTGAACTATGTGTATTTTCTGCTTGCCGCGATTCTGCCGAGCGTGCTGCAAATCGTTGTCGTGACGGCGTCAGCCTATTCCGTCGGAATAGACGTCGAAACGCGCCACCGATTGCGAATTCTTCGCCGGCTTGGCGGCGGGCTTTGGCCCGCGATGGCGGGCAAGGTGCTGCCCTACACGATCGTGTTTCTGATGATGCTCGGTTTGTCGGATGCTGTGCTGTTCGGCATTCTTGAGTTGCCGCTGCACGGCCGGGGCTGGCTGCTCGATATGGCCGGATTGCTTTTTGTCCTGTCGTGCCAATTCCTCGGCGTTCTACTAGCGCTGCTTCTCAAGCCGACGGCGAGCGCCGTCAGCATCGGCACGCTGCTGACGTCGCCGGCCTTCGGCTTCATGGGAATTGGCTTCCCGCGCCTGGGCATGAATGCGTTCGCTTATGGCTTTGGCGTCATCCTGCCCGGCACCTGGTACCTGACGGCGCGGATCGACCAAACCATCCGGGGCACGCCGCTTGACCTGTCGTGGAAACCGATCCTCGTTCTGCTCGCTTTTGTCGTCGGTCTCGCGGGACTTGTCGCGTTGCGGCTGGAAAGCATGCGCGCGCATGCCCTTCGTGATGCTGCCGGCGCTCCGCCGACGCTTAAGGATGCACTCCCATGAAGGCAATGCTTACAGTCTTCAGGGATGAACTCCGGCGCATCTTCGCGCTGCGGCCGGTATTCTCGGTGCTGGTCATTGGTTCTGCGTTCTATGCGGTGTTTTATCCGCAGCCCTACCTCAATGAAGCCTTGCGCAACGTGCCGATTGCCGTCGTCGATGGCGACGGGACGTCCGCCAGTCGCGAACTGGCGCGCCGCATCGATGCGACGTCCGACATCGCAGTGACGATGGTACTACCCGACGTTGCCAGTGCAGAGCGCGAGGTTTTTGCGCGCAAGATCTTCGGCATTCTGGCGATCCCGAAGAATTTCGAACGTGACCTGCTGCATGGCCGCGCGTCGCCGATCGCGCTTTATGCGGACGCCAGCTATTTCCTGCTGTATCAGCGCATTGCCGGTGGCGTCGCGGCGGTGGCGCAAACCTGGGGCGCGGAGGTCGAAGCCGCCCGCCTGATCGGCATCGGCGTCGATCCGGCTCTCGCCAGCGCCGCTTCCGACCCGATGCAATTGACGGCGGTGCCGCTGTTCAACCCTCAGGGTGGCTACGCAACGTATGTCCTGCCGGGTGCGTTCATCCTGATCCTGCACCAGATCTTGCTCATAGGCGTCGGACTGCTCGGCACGTTGCCCGGGGCCGATCCGGCAGAGAATGCGACGGACGATCCGGCGCCGGGAGCCTTTGCGACCATTGTGGGAAAGATGCTGGCCTATCTGCTGCTCGAAACGGCGATCTTGCCGCTCTATTTGATCGCACTACCCTATCTTTATGGGCTACCCCGGCTGGGCGGTGTCATCCCGATACTCGTCTTCGCCGTGCCGTTTGTCCTTTCCATCAGCGGACTGGGCCTTGTCGTTGCGGCGATCTTCAAAAACCCGCTGTCAGTTCAACTTGTCCTGGCGGCGATCGGACTGCCGTTTTTCTATCTCGCGGGGTTTGCGTGGCCGACCGAAGTGATCCCACCCGCTGTCCATGTGGCCTCATTGCTGGTGCCAAGCACCTCCGCGATTAATGGATTCACGAGGCTCGCTCAGCTCGGTGCTCCGCTCGCCGACGTGCGGGGCGAGTTTTTGATGCTGTGGGGGCTGGCGCTATTTTATGGCGGTATCGCCTGGATCCTGGAAGTCAGGAGGCTTCGCGTTGCATCCGTTCCAAGCTGGGCGACATCCGACTAATCTCAACGCATCGACCATCGGTTATCGCCCGGCGACATTCTGACGATTCATGGTACGTCCGCAGCCTTGGCATTGAGTCAGACATCGTGGCTACAGCGCCTCCTAGGATCAACCGCCGCTGCGCGAGCTATGCGGCTCTAGCGAACGGATCTTGTGTTTCGCAGTCGTCTTTTCTGTGCCGACGCCAGACGCTGGGGGTAATACCGACGGCATATTGAAACCGCTTCGTGAGGTGGGACTGGTCAGCGAATCCCGCAGCAAGCGCGATCTGGCACAGCGGCTCGTCGGTCGCAAGCATGAGTTCCTGGGCTCGCTGGACGCGACGTTCGAGCACGAAGGTATGCGGGCCGACGCCGAAGCACTTCTTGAAGGCACGTTGGAAGTGCCTCGGACCCAGACGGACGACGGCAGATAGTTGCTTTGCGGTCACGGGCTTGTCGATGTTCATTTCGATGTAAGCCTTCACGCGCCGCACCTGCCATGGAGCGAGCCCGCCGGGCACGAGACCGACCGCCGCCCCGCCGAAAATCGAAGGACCCGCCGTTTCGAGAATTAGGCGCGCTTTCGAGAGGTGCCTTGTTGCCGCCTCGCGATTGGTGTCGAGCGCCTCCAGGCCGGCCCGCAACAATTCGACGACAATTTCCGCCGTTTCTCGCGCATTGGAGCCCCACGCCCGCGGAGCAGGGGGTAACGTCTCCGATGAGTACATTTGAGAATCTCTTCCCGTTCAACACCGACGGCTATTCCGTCAGGCCAAACAATGGCGCAGCCCGCGCAAGAGCTCTCGTTGTTCGGTGTTAAGCCGCGTAGCATTCTGAAAAAGATCCGCTGCTTCGGTTTGATCGCCCTCGCCTGACAGCGAGATCACGCCCCTCACGCCGCAGGCCTAAACATTCCAAGCGAGGCATAATTGTGCAAGCGGCCCTTTGCCGCCTTCCTCTAGTCCTGATGCACAAGTTCAAACCGAACAAGGACGAGGAGCAGTTCCATGGCCACGGCAAGTGCAGCAGTGCAAGCGTCCGCAAAGGAACTTCGGCAACCCAAGCAACTCCCGGCTCCAAACGGCGACTTTTACGAGGTAACCGAACTGCTGAATCCTGAGGAGCTCGCAACGTTGAACCAGTTGCGCGTGTTTCTGAAGGAAAAAGTCGCGCCCGTCGTCAACAAGTACTGGGTTGAAGACGCCTTTCCGTTTGAATTGCTGCCTGAGTTCCCCAAGCTGAACATCGGCGGTGTCGGACTAGAGGGTTACGGATGCCGTGGCGGAAGCCCGCTGCTCAATGGTTTCGTCGCGATGGAGATGGCTCGGGTCGACGCATCGATCGCGACGTTCTTTGGTGTGCACAACGGGCTGGCCATGGGCTCCATCTACTTTGCTGGATCGGAAGAGCAGAAAAAGAGGTGGCTGCCGCAGATGGCTCGTTGGGAGAAGATCGGTTGTTTCGGCATGACCGAGCCGTTGGTAGGATCTGGCGTGGCCGGTGGCATGACGACAACCGCAACGAAGGACGGCAACAGCTGGATCCTCAACGGTCAGAAAAAGTGGATAGGCAATTCGCCATTTTGCGACCTTTCGATTATCTGGGCGCAAGACGTTGCTGACCACCAAGTGAAGGGTTTTGTGGTCGAGAACAAGACGACTCCGGGATTTAGCGTAGAGAAGATCCAGAACAAGATTTCGCTCAAGATCGTCCAGAACGGCTTGATCACCCTGAAGGACGTTCGCGTTCCCGAAGAGAACCACCTTCAGGAGGGCCATTCGTTCCGGGAAGCCGCGCGCGTCCTGCGCATGACGCGCTATCTCGTGGGCTGGGAAGCGACCGGCAACCAGATGGGGGCCTATGAGCACGCGCTTGCTTACGCTCAGCAACGCCTGCAATTCGGCAAGCCGATCGCGTCCTTCCAATTGGTGCAGGACCTGTTAGCGAGGATGCTCAGCAACGTCACCGCCTCCCAGTGTCTGATGGTAAGGCTGGCGCAACTCGATACTGAAGGCAAGCTGCAGGACCATCATGCATCGCTCGCCAAGGCGTTCACCACGGCGAGAATGCGCGAAACGGTCGCTTGGGGTCGCGAGGTATTCGGCGCGAATGGCATCATCGTCGACTACAATGCGGCGCGCTTCTTTGCGGATGCCGAAGCGCTCTACTCCTATGAAGGCACCTACCAGATGCAGAACCTGATCGTCGGCAAGGCCGTCACGGGTCTCAGCGCCTTCGTGTGACGCGGACCGGCGAGCCGAAGCGCACGCCCCACTGATTTACAATCGAACTCGTCAGGGGATGATCGCCAAGGAGCTTGTTGAGATCATCCCCGGCGGCGAGGCGATCTGATAGCCCGCAGTTAACAGGAGGCGAACCATGGCTTATGTGACATCTGCGACGACCAAAGGCGGCCGCAACGGCCGCGCGATGCTGGACAATGGTGCGCTTGCGCTCGCAATGGCCGCGCCCAAGGAAGCTGGTGGCGCCGGCGACGGACATAATCCCGAGCAGCTGTTCGCCCTGGGCTATTCATCCTGTTACGGCCAGGCGATCATGCTGATCTCGAAAAAATACGGCCTCGACGGCCAGGCTGCGCGGGTGATCTGCGAGGTCACGCTGGATCAGAAGGACGGCGGCTTCGGTCTCGCCGTCGAACTCAAGGTTTCCATACCTGGCGCCGACAAGGAAAAGCTCCAGCAACTGGTTGAAGAAGCCCATACGGTCTGCCCCTACTCGAAGGCTACCAAGGGCAATATCCCGGTCAAGCTGACCGCCATTTAAGTTTTCGGACTTCAAGGAGAGAGCCGTGACCGTATCACCATCCTTGGCGCAATCTCGTGATGCAGATCTTCCGCGCACGGCTCACCTCTTATTCCAAACAGGAGAGACTCTAATGACTGCGGCCACGCTCTCGCTTGCGAACGTTCTTTACGAGAAGAGCAACGGTATTGCGCGCGTTATTATTAACCGCCCCAAGGTGCTCAATGCGTTGAATACGCCGACCTGGGCCGATTTGCGGACGGTCTTCGAGAACGCACGAGACGACGATAGGGTGCGCGGCATCATTCTGACGGGAGCCGGCGACAAGGCCTTCATTGCGGGTGCGGATATTAGCGAACTGGCGCAAGCCGGCGCTTTCCAGGCCGAGGAATCCAGCCGATTCGGACAGGCCGTGCTGGAACTCATCGAAAATCTCGGCAAGCCCGTCGTTGCTGCCATCAATGGCTTCGCGCTCGGCGCCGGATGCGAAACCGCGATGGCCTGCACCATCAGGATCGCGGTGGAGAACGCAAAGTTCGGGCAGCCCGAGGTTAAGCTGGGTTTGCTTCCCGGCGGCGGCGGTACGCAACGTTTACCTCGCCTGGTCGGCAAGGGGCGCGCGCTGCAGCTAATCCTCTCCGGCGAGATGATCGACGCTCAGGAAGCCTATCGCATCGGGCTCGTTAACGAGGTTGTTTCCGCTGCAAATCTGATGGCGCGCGCCGAGACGATCCTGAAGCAAATCTCTGCCAATGCCCCGATAGCGATCAAATTCGCGCTCGAGGCGACGAATAAGGGCTTGGACACAAGTCAGAATGAAGGGTTCGCGTTGGAAGCGTCATACTTTGGCATTTGTGCCGCAACTGACGACAAGAAAGAAGGTACCTCCGCGTTCCTCGAAAAGCGCGTCCCGCAATTCCACGGCCGCTAAGTTCCACCTCAGAACGTCGTGTGGCGACGGCGATCAACCGAACAACGGAGATAACAATGGCGGACGACAACATCTTTTCGGGATTAAAGGTCGTGGACCTTGCCAGCTTCATCGCGGGCCCGGGCGCGGCGGTGATCCTGTCTGATTTTGGCGCCGACGTGATCAAGGTCGAACCGCCCGCGGGCGATCAGTGGCGCATGGCATACAATGTTCCGCCACAGCCCCGCGCCAAGGACAATTATCCCTGGCACCTGAACAACCGCAACAAGCGGGGCATGGCTCTCGATCTGAAGTCGCCCCAGGCGGCCGCCGTTCTCGAACGGCTGGTCAAATGGGCGGACGTCCTGATCGTCAATACGCCGCACCCGGCACGAAAGAAGCTTCATCTTGAATACGATGATGTCGCAAAGTGGAATCCCCGTTTGATCTATGCCGACCTCACGGGCTTTGGCGAGAAGGGACCTGACGCCAGCCGTCCGGGTTTTGATGTCACGGCCTACTGGTCGCGGAGTGGCCTGCTCTCGCAGACGCATGACGCAGGCACACCGCCAACCTGGCCGGTGGCGGGCAGCGGCGATCATGCGACGGCGGTGGGTTTGTTCTCCGCAATTGTGATGGGCTTGTACCGCCGTGAGCGGACAGCGAAGGGTTCGTACGTAACCACGTCTCTTCTCGCCGAGGGCGTCTGGTCTGCAGGGGTCCATGTTGCGGCCGCTCTCGCTGGCGGAACGTTCTACCCGCTGCACGATCGGCTAAGCCCGGTAAACCCGTTCATGAATCCTTACAAGAGCGCTGAGGGCAGATGGTTCCTGCTGGTCGTCACGCCTAGCAAGGTTCCTGCGCTCGCCAACAGCATCGGCCGGCCGGACTTGCTGACGGATCCGCGTTTCAGCGATCCGAGAAAGCAATCCGAAAACGGAGCGCAGCTCAGGCAAATTCTCGACGACATTTTTGCCAAGCAGCCCTTGTCATACTGGCGGGAGGTTTTCGACAAGGCCCACATTACGTTTGGCGCCATTCTGGAGCCGGCGGAAGTCATCAACGATCCGCAATTGGTCGAGAATGAAATCGTTGTGCCACTCGAAGGCGCCGGCGGGAAGCTGACCTCGACGGTCTCAAGCCCCATGCAAATTCATGGCGTCCAGAAAGTGCCCGCCAAGCGCGGTCCGGAGATCGGAGAGCACAACGATGAGATTCTGAAGGACCTCGGATTCAATCCGGCCGAAATCGACGGTCTCCATGCGAGCGGCGCGGTGGCGAAGCCCAAAGCGCAAAAGACTGCGGCCTAGAACTAATCAGCAAGTCTAGACACCATTCAAATCGGAGAGAACCAGATGACAACGCGGAACCAGGTTAAACCGAAAGCATCCAAATTGCTCCGTCCGTCGGACCGCGTCGGCCAGCTGTTCGTTCTCGATCTCAGCGGCAACCGCGTGCTGGCGATGAATCCGGACGGTTCCGGCAAAAGGGTCATCCTGACGGACTGTCCCCACCCGGACGGTGTCGTTGTGGACGCCGAGGCCGGCCATATCTACTGGACCAATATGGGCGTGCCGAACCTGGACGATGGTTACATCGAGCGCTCTGATCTCGACGGCGCCAATCGCAAAACCATCATCCCGAAAGGCGTGACCTATACGCCGAAACAAATTCATCTGGATAAGGCCAACGGCAAGCTCTATTGGTCAGATCGCGAAGGCATGCGCGTCATGCGATCCAGTCTTGATGGCTCGCAAGCCGAGATTTTGGTGCAAACGGGCCAGGGTGAGGTCGACCGCTGCGACCAGACCAGATGGTGCGTTGGAATTACCATCGATCCCAAGCGCGGGCACATCTATTGGACGCAGAAGGGGCCAGACAATGCAGAACTGGGCCGTATCTTTCGCGCCAGCATCGAAATCCCGAAGGGGCAGACGGCCGCCAATCGCACTGACATCAAAGTCATCTTTGATTGCCTTCCGGAGCCGATCGATCTTGAGCTCGATCTTGAGAATCGCATTCTCTACTGGACCGACCGCGGTGATCCTCCGCGCGGAAACACCGTCAATCGCGCGCCGATAGACGGGGCGCCGGAGGACCTTCGCTCGTCAGAAATCGTGCTCAGTCATCTCATGGAAGGGATCGGAATCGCGCTGGATGTCCCGGGCAACCGGATGTTCGTGACCGATCTTGCCGGCTCCATCTATTCCGCGAATCTAGACGGATCGGACAAGCGGCCTTTCCTTCAGACACAAGGCAACCTCACCGGCGTTGCGTACGCCGAAATCTGAAGCTCGAACCAATCAGAGAGGACGAAGTCAATGGCAAAATCGATCAATACTGTAGCAATTATCGGCACCGGTGTGGTTGGCGCGAGCTGGGCAGCGCTTTTTCTGGCGAAAGGCTTGGAAGTCGTAGCGACGGATGTTGCGCCGGATGCGGATGCGTCGCTGAGACATTTCGTCGAGGCGGCTTGGCCGGCGCTCAAGAGATTGGGCCTCGCGCCTGGTGCATCACAATCAAATCTGAAGTTTGCGGCCGATTTGGCGACCGCCGTGAAGAATGCAGATTTTGTCCAGGAAAATGGTCCCGAGCGCATTGATTTCAAGAGAAAGCTCTATCGGCAACTCGATGATTTGCTGTCGGCGGACGTGATCATCGCGTCCAGTTCGTCCGGCCTTACCATGAGCGCGATTCAATCCGATTGCCCCTCTCACCCGGAGCGATGTGTCATCGGGCATCCTTTCAATCCACCTCACTTAGTCCCGCTCGTCGAGATCGTCGGCGGAGCCAAGACTTCAGAGGAGACGATTCAGCGCGCCTTTGAATTCTACACGTCGATCGGGAAGCGGGCAGTTCGCCTTCACAAGGAAGTACCTGGGCATGTCGCCAACCGGCTGCAGGCAGCCTTGGGGCGGGAGGTTTATCATCTCGTTGCAGAAGGGGTCGTCAGTGTCGCCGATGTCGACACGGCGTTGTGCTGGGGACCTGGACTGCGATGGGGCATTATGGGGCAAGTCCTTCTCAATCACCTCGGCGGCGGCGAGGGTGGCATCGACCACTTTTTCGCTCAGTTTACGGGTCCCATGACTGCATGGTGGAAGGTACTCGGGTCGCCGGTGCTGACGCCTGAACTCCAACAAACGCTCATCGATGGTCTCCACGCCGAAGTGGGATCCCGCTCGATCGACGAGTTGGCGGCACAGCGCGATGAGGTCTTGTTGGGGCTTCTTGAGCTACGCGCCAACGCTGAGGCAGCATCTTTGGTGCCCAATAGAGCCGCCCAAGCCAGCTAAGACGGGTGAGACCATCCACGCGGTCATCCTAACCGGCGGTGATTGTGTTCCGCGTAACCGAGGCTATTCATGAACGAAGTGCTGGAGATTACTCTAGAACAAAAGAAAATGCCTGTCGCAGACGCGCCCCAAGGCAAGCTGAAGCGCGTCCCGATCATTGGTGCCGGATTTGCAGGAATGGCTGCGGCTCGTGCACTTAAAAAGTGCGAAGCGGAGATCGTTCTGATTGATCGGCGAAATCACCACATTTTCCAGCCGCTTCTATACCAGGTGGCTACAGCGCTCGCACTATTGAGGTCGACCGGCATGGTGTGCCTTTGAAGAAGATAAAGTCCCCGCACTCAGGAGTCTTTCAATGTACGCCAAGTTCGAGCTTGTCCCCCGCATCGTAGCAGCGATCTCGATTTTCAGTTTGGGATTGGTGTGCGTAGCTTCTTCGGCACAATCTGCAGAATTGTCCTCGCTCGCCGGTGCCTGGACAGGCTCAGGCAGTATCGCGCTCTCGGACGGGTCGACCGAACGGCTGCGGTGCCGCGCGACCTACCGGGTTGATGGTTCAGGGACGGGACTGCAGCAAAGCCTGCGATGCGCGAGTGATAGCTATAAATTCGATCTCAGCAGTGACCTTGTTAGCCAGGGCAGCCGGATCTCCGGAACGTGGAGCGAGTCGAGCCGCGGAATTAGCGGCAGCCTGGAAGGTCGGGTGGGCGGGGGCCGTATAACGGCATCCGTCGAGGGCGCTGGGTTTTCGGCAAATATCAGCGTGACGACGGCGGGCCAACACCAAGCGGTCTCCATTGTTTCCCAAGGCGACATCCGGCAAGTGTCAATCTCAATGGTTCGGCGCTGAAGGTCAATGACGGGCGAAACCATCCAGGCGGGCACCCTAACCGATAGCGAGTGTGCTCCGCGCAAACGATGCTCTTGGAACTCTCTCGGATAATGCGCGCTCATCAAGAAGGTAGCGTGTCTGCGCGCAGAGCATCGTCGTCAAGAGGTGTATGCGACAGATGCGAATAGCAATATTGGTCGTGCCTTCTCTCATGTTGCTTCCTGCGACGGCTACGCGCGGCGCGTCGCAGTGTGATCAAGCGTCTATAACCGTCACGTCTCGCCTTGAACTCGCACGCGCGTCGCAGAACAGTATGGACCATGCGGCTAACGGCGAGAATTGCCGCTCCTACTTCAAACAATTCGTCGAGGCAGTGACAGCCCGCCAAGCTGCGGCAACCTGCCGGGACGGCGTGGGGCGTCAACGCGGTCTCGAAAAGCTCGATTTAGAAATTCAGTTACTTAACGACCGCATCGCAGAACAGTCTTGTGGGCAATGACGGCGGGCTGGTTTCTGCCGTCCGGCCTCTACCAAGCCCTGTCGGTTCGTATCTTCGGGAGAGCGTCTTTAGCTCACGATGGACGGAGGAGGTCCCTACGATTTGTCAAAGTCGCGCAACGAATGCAGGTTCTCGAGATGGAGGTGGCTAAAACGTTATGATCTCCAGTAACTCTGGGTCGATGAGCGGCGAAGTAGCAGGACGGCGGGTGCCACGTTTAACGCAGACAATTCAGCCACGGAGTTAGATCGATGATGAAATTACGGACACGTGCGGCAATGATGGCCTCCTACCTTTCGCTTCGAGCACAGCATTGAGCGGAGGTCCATCATGTCAAACACTTCACGACTTGGAGCAGATCGCGCCCCCGTTCGCGCGGGCTGCTGCGCTCAGCGGCACGAGCGGAAAAGTCACCGCGCGACGCTGTTGCTCGAAACAATCATCGGGCCGGGTGACCGCGTGACGATCGAGGGCGACAATCAGAAGCAGGGGGATTTTCTCGCCTCAGCCTTGGCCAAGGTGGATCCCGCGCGGGTGCACGATTTGCACATGGTGCAGTCCGTGCTGGCGCTGCCCGATCATCTCGCCGTGTTCGAGCGCGGTATCGCGAACCGGCTGGATTTCGCCTTCGCGGGGCCGCAAAGCCGCAAGCTCGCCGAACTGGTCGCGAACGGGACGGTGAAGATCGGGGCGATCCATACCTATCTCGAACTCTATGCTCGCATGCTAGTCGACCTGACGCCGCGCGTGGCGCTGATCGTCGCTGACAAGGCGGATCGCAACGGCAACCTCTACACTGGCCCCAATACCGAAGACACACCGACCATCGCCGAGGCCGCGGCTTTCCGCGGCGGCATCGTTGTCGCGCAGGTCAACGAGATCGTCGATCGGCTGCCTCGCGTCGACGTGCCCGGCGACTGGGTCGATGTCGTGGTGCCGAGCCCGAAGCCCTATCTGATCGATCCACTGTTCACGCGCGATCCCGCGAAGATCAGGAACGAGAACGTGCTGATGGCGATGATGGCGATCGCGGCGGTCTACGAACCCTACCAGGTGCAGCGGCTCAATCACGGCATCGGCTATGCGACCGCGGCGATCGAACTGATCCTGCCAACCTACGCGGCCCAGCGCGGACTGAAGGGCAAGATCGCCAGTCATTTTGTGCTGAACCCACACCCGACCCTGATCCCTGCGATCGAAGCCGGCTTCGTCGACAGCGTCTATTGCTTCGGCTCCGAGTTGGGGATGGAACGCTACGTCTCGAACCGCGCTGACATCTTCCCAATCGGCGCCGACGGTAATTTGCGCTCCAACCGCGCGCTCGCGCAGGTCGCCGGACAGTATGCCTGCGACCTCTTCATCGGCGGCACGTTGCAGATCGACGCACAGGGCAACAGCTCGACGGCAACGAAGGGCCGGATCACGAGCTTCGGCGGCGCGCCGAATATGGGCGCCGACGCGCGTGGCCGCCGCCACGACAGTCCCTCCTGGCTGCGGGCCGGTCAGGAAGCCGGCGAGAGCCTGCGCGGACGCAAGCTTGTGGTGCAGATGGTGCAGACCCATCAGCCGAATGGCGCACCGAGCTTTGTCGAACGGCTGGACGCTTTCGACCTCGCAGCCTCGGCCGGTTTCGCGCTGCCGCCAGTGATGATCTATGGCGACGACGTCAGCCATGTCGTTACCGAACGTGGCGTGGCCAACCTTTTGCGTTGCCGGTCGCGGCAGGAACGCGAAGCAGCATTGCGCGCCGTCGCCGGCGATACTGAGTTCGGCAGGCGACAGCCGTCCGAAACTAGCGACGGCCTGCGCCGCCGCGGCATCGTGATGTTCCCCTCTGACCTCGGCATCGATGTCAACACCGCAACCCGCGACTGGCTCGCGGCCCAAACCATCGACGACCTCGTGACGGCGTCAGGCGGACTTTACGTGCCGCCGGCGAAATTCCGCCCGACCACGGTCCCCCACGGTTGAGGATAGGAGGCAACTATGACCCCGAACACGCAAACCTCAAGTAGCCTGTCCAATTTGAAGCCCGCGCCGATCGATCGCGCGAAACAGCTCGCGACGGCATTGTTGTCGGAACGCGGCGAGGCGTCAGGCGCGCAGGTCGCGCGTGAACTGCACCACGCGCTGGGCGCCCTCGATGCGGACGACCGGCACAGCTTCCGGCGCCATCTTGCGACGAAGTTTCAGCCCGACAAAGCGGCCCTGCGCACGGCAGCGGAGGGTTATCTCGCCGACACCACGGCGGAAGCCGCCGCCGCGCTCGCGCAGGCCGCCGATCCGCCCCGGCAGGAGCTGCTGCGCCGCATGAACATGGCGCCCGGCGGCACCGGCGCGCTGATCGCGATGCGCAGTGAAATCACCGCGCATCTGCACGACGAGCCGGAATTGAGGCTGCTCGACGCCGACCTCAAGCATCTCTTCGCCTCCTGGTTCAACCGCGGCTTTCTCAAGCTGCGGCAGATCGACTGGCAGTCACCGGCGGCGGTGCTGGAGAAGCTGATCGCCTATGAGGCGGTGCATGAGATCAAGGGCTGGGACGATTTGCGGCGACGCCTTGCGCCCGATCGCCGCTGCTTCGCATTCTTCCATCCCGCGCTTCCCGGCGAGCCGCTGATCTTCGTCGAGGTCGCGCTGGTGCAAGGGTTGGCCACCGCCATGCCGCCGCTGCTCGCACGGGAGACGAATGAAGAGGCCGCACGGGCGCAAGCTGCGCGCGCCGACACCGCGATTTTCTATTCGATATCCAACTGCCAGGACGGCCTGCGCGGCATATCGTTCGGCAATTTCCTGATCAAGCAGGTGGTCGAGGAGCTGCAGGCGGAATTTCCGCAGCTGAAGCGCTTCTCGACCCTGTCGCCGGTGCCGGGCTTCCGGCGCTGGCTCACGCAGCGGCTCGCGGAAGGAAGCGATCCCGATGCCGCGTTGTTGTCCGAACTTGAACACGACGGCTGGTGGCATGACTTAGCGCAAAGCGAGAGGCTGCGCCCGGCCCTGATGCGGCTATGTGCGCTGTATTTGACGCGGCAGCCGTCGCCCGGAAGCCGCGTCGACCCGGTAGCGCGCTTTCACCTCGGCAATGGCGCGCGGCTCGAACGGATCAATTGGCTCGGCAACGCCGCGCGTCGTGCGATCCACGAGTCCTTCGGCATCATGGTCAACTATCTCTACGACCATGACAGCATCGAGGACAACCATGAAGCCTTCGTGCGCGACGGGACCATCGTGCGTTCGCCCGATGTCGACACACTGCTCGAAGCTTGAGCCCATGCGGGGCGCTCGCACCAGGGCGACAGAAAGGCGGTGAACGGCGACGCGACATCGAAATCTCAGGCGTCCGGCGCCGCTCTGCGCCGCCCACGCCATGCAACCAGACATTCCAACCCAACCTTGAAGGAAGAGATATCATGATGATGAACAGACGCGCTTTTTCCGCCGCCCTCGTGACCGGAGCTGCAGCTTCGCTGATCTCCACACGTGGCATGGCCGCAAATTCAACTCCAGCGAAGGCGAGCAACGTCGTGCTTGTGCACGGGCTGTTCGCCGACGGCTCGTGCTGGTCCGAAGTGATAGCGCGATTGCAGGCGGCGGGGCTCAACGCCACGGCCGTGCAAAATCCGCTGACGACGCTGCCTGAGGCGGTGGCTTCGGCCCAGCGGGTGCTGGCGCGGCAGGATGGCCCGACGGTGCTAGTGGGTCATTCCTTTTCCGGGATGATCGTTACGGAAGCCGGTGTACATCCAAACGTCTCCGCGCTCGTCTATGTGGCGGCGCGCGCGCCAGATGCGGGCGAGGACTACGCGTCTCTGGCGAAGACGTATCCGACGCCGCCGGCGACGGCCGGGATCGTGTTCGACGGCGATGAAGGACGCCTTTCCGAGAAGGCTTTCCTTCGCGATTTTGCTGGCGACCTGCCGGAAGCGAAGGCCAGGGTGCTCTACGCCGTGCAGGAGCCGTTCCACAAGGCTCTGCTCACCGGCAAGACCACGCACGCGGCCTGGCGATCAAAGCCGAGCTACTACGCGGTTTCAACGGATGACCGCACGATCAATCCGGACCTTGAGCGCTTCATGGCCAAGCGGATGGGCGCCAAGACCATCGAGGTGAAGGCCAGCCATCTCTCGCTGATCTCCCATCCCGACGAAATCACGCGGCTGATCCTCGAAGCCGCGGGACAGCAAACCTGACGAACCCAGCGCTGCACAGTACGAAAGGAGCAAGAAGCCATAAAGCGCTTTGGATCTGCCATCTGAAGCGGCGGCCTGCGTGAAGCCAAGGGGAGCGATTTCTGGCAAAACGCATGGACGCAGGCCACCTGTCTCTGGTGTCTCATCCCAAGGAAATCGCCACCTGATCTTAGCCGTTGCAGGTCGGCGAAACTAAACGGACACGCGAACTCGTCGCGGGCTGGATCGATGGAATCCGCCGCAAGTTCAAGAAAGCTGATCGCATCGGCAAAAGCCCGGCCGCCTTTAATCATTTGGAATAATGAATACTTCGGGTTGATGCCGCCGACATTGTCGCGCGATCATTGCGCTTGATGAACAACCGTTGCTTACCTTTGCCGGCATATGAACCCAATACAAAGCACAAAGTCGAGCCACTGCGCCGCCCAGAGTCCGGCCAGGCCGTTCCGATAGAGGTCGCCGAGAGGGGCCGCGAGACGCCAAAAACGCGGATCAGCATAAACATTCCTCAAGCGCACCGACGCCGCCCCGTTGCGACCGGTGCTGCCTCGGGCACGACGAGATAGATCGTGACTGCGCAGCCGGCAGTCACCGCAGCTAACCCACCGAAGAGTTCACGCCAGCCTACCAGGTGAGCGCAAGCTCGGTCGGCAACGTCGCTGTCACAGTGCCTGGCGCGCCGCTGGGCCTAAACATTCCAAATGAGTCATGATTGTCAAAGCGCCCTTTGTCACCTTCACCTAGTCCTGATGCACAAGCTTGTGCGACTTCTATGCACACGGAAGCGACGGCGGCAGAGCCGTTGTCGAATTGAAGGAGTCCCGACATGGTAACGACACCAACGCCGATCGCGGGCGCAGCAGCACCGGCGAAGAAAGCTCCAAAACAGCTGCCCCCGCCGAACAGCGACTTCTACGAATTCGCAGAGACCTTAAACGCGGAGGAACTGGCGGTTTTAAAACAAGTGCGAGCGTTCATGGAGACCAAGGTCGCGCCGATTATCAATAAGTATTGGATCGAGGATTCCTTCCCGTTCGAGGTGCTGCCGGCGTTCAAGGAGCTGAACATCGGCGGACTGGGTATGCAGGGATACGGGTGCCGAGGAGGAAGCCTCCTGCTGTCGGGCCTGACCGCGATGGAGCTGGCGCGTGTGGATTGTTCGTTCGCGGGCTTCTTCGGCATCCACAACGGCATGGCGATTGGCTCAATCTACGCCGCGGGCTCGGAGGAGCAGAAGCAGAAGTGGCTGCCGCCGATGGCCCGCCTCGAAAAGATCGGCTGCTACGGCCTGACCGAGCCGCTCGTGGGCTCCGGGGCGAGCCGCGGCCTGATGACGACGGCGAAGAAGGAGGGGGACACCTGGGTCCTCAACGGCCAGAAGAAGTGGATCGGCAACTCGCCTTGGTGCGACATCTCGATCATCTGGGCGCGCGACGTCGCCGACAACGAGGAAAAGGGCTTTATCGTCGAGAACAAGACGACGCCGGGTTTCAGCGTCGAGAAGATCCATAACAAGATCGCGTTCAAGGTGGTGCAGAACGGCCTCATCACGATGAAGGACTGCCGCGTGCCTGCAGAGAACCACCTTCAGTCCGGCAACTCGTTCCGCGACACCGCGCGGGTGCTGCGCACTCTGCGGTATCTCGTCGCGTGGCAGGCGACGGGATGCCAGATGGGAGCCTACGAGCATGCGCTCAAGTACGCTCAGGAGCGTTTGCAGTTCGGCAGGCCGATCGCCTCGTTCCAGCTGATTCAGGACCTTCTCGCCAGAATGCTCGCGAACGTCACAGCTTCTCAGTGCATGGTGGTGCGCACGGCGCAACTGTCCGCGGAAGGCAAGCTGGGGGACCATCATGCGGCACTGGCCAAGGCGTTCTGCACCTACAGAATGCGCGAGACGGTCGCGTGGGCCCGCGAGATCCTCGGCGGCAACGGCATCAGCACCGACTATAACGTAGCCCGCTTCTTCGCCGATGCCGAGGTGATCTACAACTACGAGGGTACGTACCAGATGCAGAACCTGATGGTCGGCAAAGCGATCACCGGGTTCAGTGCGTTCGTATGAGCGAGGGCGAGCCGGCGGCCACCACCTCCCCACTGGCTCGCCCGCTTATTTCCCAGACAGGAGATACCAACATGGCCGCCACAGCAACGCTCACGCCTCCACCGGCGGTGGTGCCCACCACTTCGGCAGCGGCAGCACTGACGCTCGCGAATGTCTTGTACGAGAAAAGGGGGCGATCGCTTACGTGACGGTCAATCGGCCAAGGGTGCTCAACGCCCTGAATAGGCCGACGTGGAAGGATCTGACCGCCTTCCTTGAAAAGCGCGCGCCCCAGTTCCACGGGCGTTGAACCTTACTCGCCGAGCATGACAATTCAGGAGAGACCAATGGCAAGCGATAACATCTTCTCGGGATTGAAAGTGGTGGACCTCGCCAGCTTCGTTGCGGGCCCAGGCGCTGCGGTGATCCTGTCCGATTTCGGCGCGGACGTGATCAAGGTCGAACCGCCCTCCGGCGACATGTATCGAATCGTCTTCAAGCTTCCGCCGCAGCCGCGCGCCAGCGACAATTACACGTGGCATCTGGACAACCGCAATAAACGTGGGCTGGCACTCGACCTGAAATCGCCGAACGCCGCAGAAGTGCTCGAACGGTTGGTCAAGTGGGCCGACGTCCTCATCGTCAACACGCCACATCCGGCGCGCGAGCGGCTCAAGCTCGAATACAAGGACGTCGTGCAATGGAACCCCCGGCTGATCTACGCTGACATCTCGGGCTTCGGCGACAACGGCCCCGACGCCAACCTTCCAGGCTTCGATGTAACGGCCTACTGGTCGCGCAGCGGCCTGCTGTCGGAGACACGCGATGCGGGGGCGCCGCCCACAACGCCCATGGTGACCAGCGGCGATCATGCGACGGCGGTTGGCCTGTTCTCTGCGATCGTCATGGGCCTGTACCGGCGTGAGCGCACGGGCAAAGGCTCCTATGTCACGACATCGCTACTCGCCGAGGGCGTCTGGGCCGCTGGCGCCCACATTGCCGGGGCATTGGCCGGGGCTACCTTCTATCCGCTGCACGATCGGCAGAGCCCGTCGAACGCGTTCTTCAATCCCTACAAGGCGTCTGAGGGTAGCTGGTTCATGCTCGTGGTCACGCCGGATAAATTCCAGGCGCTGGCGACCGCCATTGACCGGCCGGACTTGATGACCGATCTGCGCTTCAGTGATGCAAAAAAACAAGCGGTGAACGCGATACAGCTCAGGACAATCCTGGATGACGTGTTCTTCAAGCAGCCGATGCAGCACTGGCGCGAGGTCTTTGACAAAGCGCACATCACGTACGGAGCGATTGTGGAGCCGAGCGAAGTCATCAACGACCCGCAATTGCGCGCGAACGACATGGTCGTTCCGCTCGAGGGCGCGGGAGGCAAGCTGACGCTTACAGTCAGCAGCCCTATGCAGGTGCACGGCGTTGCAAAGGAACCCGCACGCCGCGCGCCCGGCCTCGGCGAGCACAATCACGAAATTCTCAGGGAGCTCGGCTTCGACGCTGCCCAGATCGAAAAGCTCCACGCCGCCAGCACCGTCCCGCGAAGCTGACGAGGTCATTGACCTGGCCAGAACGAATCTATGGCGCTGAGGCACGTGTCCGCAGGCCACTGGAGGAAACCCATGCGCATTGTCCATTTCGAGAAGGGGGGTGTCCCCGGAATTGCGGCGGATGACGGCTCGGGCTGGCATGGCCTTACGGAGCGCGAAAGCGGCTTTCCAGGTACTTTGCCCGAATTGATTGCGAAAGGTACAGATCTGTTGCGCACAGGCAGAGACCTTCTGCCCATGCATGCAATCGACCTGAACGCAGTTCGGATACTGCCTCCGGTGCCCAAGCCGCCGAAAATCCTCTGTGTCGGTCTCAACTACGATGATCACCTCGAGGAAAGCGGACTCAAAAAGCCGGCGTATCCCGAAATTTTCGCACGCTTCGCGACGAGTCTGATCGCTCACCGCGAACCGATCCTGCGGCCACGCGAATCGTCCGCGCTCGACTATGAGGCGGAGCTCGCCGTGGTGATCGGCCGGAGAGGACGCCGCATCCACCGCGACAGAGCCCTCGATCACGTTGCGGGCTACTCCCTGTTCAACGATGCGTCGATTCGCGATTTTCAATTGCGCACGCCGCAGTGGACGATGGGCAAGAATTTCGATGCCACAGGGGCATTCGGCCCCTGGCTGGTGACGCCCGATGCCGTGCCGCCGGGGGCCCACGGGTTGCGCATTCAGGGCCGCTTGAACGGTCGGGTGATGCAGGATGCGCGTACCGACCAGCTCATCTTCAGCGTCCCCGCGCTGATCGAAATGATCAGCGTCGCGATGAGTCTGGAGCCAGGTGATGTGATCATCACCGGAACACCCGGTGGCGTTGGGGCGGCGCGCAAGCCACCTGTTTTCATGCAGCCGGGCGATGTCTTCGAAGTGGAGATCGAGGGGATCGGTGTCTTGAGCAACCCCGTCCAGGACGAGTGAAAGAGGAGACGCTGCGTTGATCAGAAAGCTATTTTCCGCGAACCCTGCGCGCATAGGACGGTTCGACGGGCCACCGACGTGCGATGCAGTCTCCGCCTCCCTGCTCGACGGGACCCCAGGTGACCTGAAGGCCGATCTCATCGCCCTCCTGGGAAAAGCGAACGTCCTCCACAGAGCAATCGATCTCGTACGGTATGCCTCCGATGCGAGCCCGTATCGGCTCATCCCTCAAGTTGTCGTGCTGCCTCGAACGACCGATGACATCGCCAAGCTCTTCCGCTATTGCCGAGAGAACGGAAGGCACGCGACGTTCCGCGCGGCGGGAACCAGCCTGAACGGTCAATCCCAATCGGACGATATACTCATCGACGTGCGCCGTCATTGGTACGGCGCCAAAGTGGAGGAGGATGGCCGCCGAGTGCGCGCGCGTCCAGGAATGATCCTGGGCCACGTCAACGCAATGCTCGGGCGATACGGCCGACGGGTCGGACCGGATCCGGCAAGTTCGCACGCATGCACCATCGGTGGCGTGATAGCCAACAACTCCGGCGGCATGCGCTGCACCGTCAGAAACGACGCTTACCAGACCGTCTCGGCGATGACGTTCGTAACGCCATCCGGCGCCGTAATCGACACCTCGACTCCCGACGCGGAGGCGGCATTCGAACGAGCCGAACCTGATCTTGCGATCGGGCTGCTGGAACTTCGCGGACAGCTGCTCGCCGATCGGGAGCTGGCCGACCGCGTGCGACGAAAGTATTCGATACGGAACACCCATGGCTACCGGCTCTGCGCTCTGCTCGACGGCGAGACGCCACTCGAAATCTTTCGTCGTCTTCTCGTGGGATCCGAGGGAACGCTTGGGTTCGTCGCCGAGGCCGTGATCGACACCGTTCCTGTTCCTGGCGTGACCAGCGTCGCTTGGATACCGGTCCCAACCATCGACGAAGCGGTCGGCCTTGTCTCCGGCCTCGTCGGTCTCGGAGCCTCCGCGGTCGAGCTGATGGTCGCCCCAGCTCTCGCCGCCGCCAGCCAGGCCTTCGCGCACACCCCTTCCTATTGGAAAACTCTCGATCCGCAGGCTGCGGCCCTTCTCGTGGAGTTCGGCGCGGAAGACATGCGAGCGCTCGAGGTTTTGCAGAACAAGGTCATCGAGTTTACCTCCAAAGCCAATCTGATCCATCCGGTAGATTTCACGAGCGTGGCGGAAGCTGTCGAACTGGCGTGGCACGTACGCGAAGGACTGCTCGGACTGATCGGCAAACAGCGTCCCCAGGGCTCGACGCTCATAACCGAGGACGTGTGCTTTCCGCCAGAACGCTTGGCGCAAGGAGCTAAGGACATCCAGGAACTGCTCGGCAAGCACGGCTTCATCCCCGGGGTCGCCGGCCACGCAGCCCACGGAAATCTTCACTTCACGCTGGTCGCGGACTTTGGCGATCCAGAGGGCCACAAACGGTACGCGGCCTTCATGGAAGAACTCGTCGATCTCGTCGTCCGCAAGCACGACGGCTCGCTAAAGGCCGAGCACGGTACCGGTCTCAATATGGCGCCTTTCGTCGAGTCGGAATGGGGCGCAAAGGCCACTGCCATGATGTGGCGGCTCAAAGAGCTCGCCGACCCCAAAGGCATTCTGGGACCGAACGTGATCCTGACCCGCAACGCAAAACTCCACCTGGAGAATTTGAAGTCGGTGCCGCAGATCGAGAGCGTCACGGATTCTTCGCAATGCATCGAGTGCGGATTCTGCGAACCAGTTTGTCCCAGCCGCAACGTCACTATGACGCCAAGGCAACGGATCGTGCTCAGGCGTGAAATGGCTCGCCAATCGCCGGGATCACCGATGCTTGCACGGCTGCAGGAGGAGTACCAGTACGACGGAATCGAGACCTGCGCCGGCGATGGCACATGCGCGATTGCCTGTCCGATCGGAATCAACACCGGTGCTCTGATCCGCGAATTCCGTGCGGTCGAGACCACTCCGACGGCCGACAAGGTCGCGCTACGATTAGCCAAGAACTGGAGCGCGGTCGAGAAGATCTCCCGAGCGAGCCTGTCCGCCACGCATGCCTTCTCCGCTCTATTCGGAGTCAGGCCGCTGACGGCCTTGACCGGGGTCGCGCGAGCGGTCGCGAATCCCGATCTGATACCCAGCGTGCCGGGTCCGATGCCTCGGGCAGCTCGGGCTCTGCGGTCGACCCAAAAGAACGGTGCCGCGGCCGTCTACTTTCCCGCTTGCATCAACCGGATGTTTGGCCGCGATCCGGACCGCCCGGCTTCGCCGTCCTTGCCGGAGGCGTTCGTCGCACTATCCGAACGAGCCGGAAAGCCGTTGTGGATCCCGCCTGACGTCGCCGGTCTTTGTTGCTCCACCCCTTGGAAGTCGAAAGGCTATCCCCAAGGCCACGAGTTCATGGCCAAATCCATCGCCGACGCCATGCTGCGGTGGAGCGACGGCGGTAAGATCCCGATCGTCGTTGATGCGGCATCGTGCACTCTCGGTCTCAGCCAAGATATTGCGTCACTACTCGACGTCGAGACTAGGGCCAAGTACGAGAGTCTGACCATCATCGACTCGATCGCGTGGTGTCGCGACTTGCTTCCGAAGTTGACAATCCGGAGAAAGCTCGGGCGGATCGCCGTGCACCCAACCTGCTCCATCACGCACTTGGAATTGGCTGGGACGCTCAAGCAGATCGCGACGCATTTGGCCGATGAGGTCGAGGTGCCAATCGGTACGACCTGCTGCGGTACGGCCGGAGATAGAGGTCTCCTGCATCCCGAACTCGTCGTCTCAGCGACCCGCGAGGTCAAAGCCGTTCTGGATGCTCGCCCGGCCGAGGCCTACATCTCGGCGAACCGAACCTGTGAGATGGGCCTTCGACACGCGACCGGGCGACCGTATGAGTCGTTTATTTTCCTGCTCGAGGAACTGAGTCGTCTGGAGGCGGGCTAACGGATGACCCCATGCTTATCGAGAAGTTCTCTCGCCAACAGATCAGCCGTCTGGAACGGTCGCCAAAATGGAGTCACTCCCATGCGATATTCTGATTACAAATGTTTCCAGTTCAGGTTTGATTCCGGAGTCGCATTCGTCAGCATCGATAACCCGCCGATAAATCTTCTTGACGAAGTTCTGTCGCAGGAATTCGACAAACTCGGCAGGGAACTCGAGGCCGATGAGAGTGTCCGGGTTGTGGTCTTGCAGAGCGCGCTTCCTGATTTCTTTATAGCCCACTCTGGTTTGGGCCGGGTTGGAGCCGCTTCCAAAATAGTATCCCATACGCGCAGCTTTCGTCTTACGCAGACGATCGGCGAGCGGTTCAGGAACATGCCTAAGGTAACCATCGCCAAAATCGAGGGACGGGCCCGGGGCGGGGGGAGTGAGATCGCGCTGGCCGTGGACATGTGTTTTGCTGCCGTTGGCAAGGCGATCTTTGGCCATCCAGAGGTGGCGGTTGGGCTCGTTCCGGGCGGCGGCGCTACGCAAAGATTGCCACGGCTTATCGGGCGCGGACGCGCCTTGGAGGTGCTCCTGGGTTGCAATGATCTCTCGGCGGAGCTGGCAGAACGTTACGGCTATATCAATCGAGCGTTGCCGGCGGACGAGCTGACGCCTTTTGTCGAGAAACTGGCTCACCGCATCGCCTCATTTCCTGCGCATACCATCGCTCACGCCAAGGCGGCCGTGGATACTGGAGCATTTAGTTCCTTGGCACAGGGGCTTCTGGTGGAGGCCCATGAGTCCGATTTGAGTGTCGCCAGCGAGGTGACGCAAGCGCGCGTGACGGAAGCATTGAAGGCCGGCGCCGAAACTTATGAAGGCGAGCTGGAGATCGATTATTTATCGAGACTCTCCCCGATAAGATAAGCCCACGACTGCGGATTGCCATTTGGATCATTTTCGCCCGTGTGGTCCTCGCATGGTGGCGGCATCCCGGTGCATGCCGAACTCCTGTCAGGCGCCGTCGGCAGCGCATACTGCACCGTCAACTTCAGCGAGGTCTAACATGCGATATGGTTTTCCTGCTGTGGTCCTGATCGCCGCCGCGACGCTCAGCGGCTGCACGGAAGGCGTGCTCGATCCGAAAGGGCCGATTGCCGTCGCCGAGCGACAAATTCTGCTCAACGCGCTTGGCATCATGCTGGCGATCGTGATCCCAGTGATCCTTGCCACGCTGGGCGTTGCTTTCTGGTTTCGTGCATCGAATGAGCGAGCGCGGTATCGGCCAAATTTCGCGTATTCAGGCCGCCTCGAGATGCTCGTCTGGTCGATCCCCGCGATGACCGTGTTCCTGGTTGGCGGCGTGGCGTGGGTGGGCTCACATGATTTGAGCCCGCGCAAACCGATCCTATCCACCGTGAAGCCGCTACGAGTCCAGGTCGCCTCGCTCGACTGGAAATGGCTCTTCATCTATCCCGATCAGGGCGTCGCAAGCGTCAATCGACTGATCATTCCCGTCGGCGCGCCGGTCAGTCTGGAATTGACCTCCTCAGGCGTGATGAACAGCTTCTTTGTGCCGCAGCTTGGCAGCCAGATCTACACTATGGCGGGAATGATCACCCGTCTTCACCTGCAAGCCGACCATTCTGGAACGTACCGCGGGTTTTCCGCTCAGTACAGCGGCGAGGGCTTTTCCGACATGCATTTCGACGCCGATGCCGTGCCGGACGAAAAGTTCGCACAGTGGCTTAACGCAGCACGCAGTGCTGGTCCGGAGCTCGATGCGAAAACCTACGCGGAGCTGGTGAAGCCGAGTGCTGCGGTGGCGCCATTCACCTATCGTGCGGTCGCGCCCGGTCTGTTCGACAGCATCCTGGTCTCCGAAATGCAATCCGACGACGCGATGTGCCGCAGAAATCCGACGTCAATGAGGGCGGAAAAATGAATCTACTTGGCAAGCTGAATTGGAGTGCGATTCCCTTCGACCAGCCGATCATCATGGGTGCGTCGGGCGTCATGGTCCTGGTTATCGTGTCCATCCTTTCGTGGGTGACACTAAAGGGTTACGTGCCTTACCTGTGGCGAGAGTGGCTCACCTCTGTCGACCACAAGCGCATCGGCATCATGTACATCATACTGGCGCTGATCATGCTGCTGCGCGGCTTTGCCGACGCCATCATGATGCGGGCGCAGCAAGCGGTCGCAGCAGGCGGCGCACAGGGATACCTGCCGCCTGAGCACTTTGACCAGATCTTCTCGGCACATGGCACGATCATGATCTTCTTCATGGCGATGCCATTCGTGATCGGAATGATGAATTTCGTGGTGCCGCTGCAACTAGGCATCCGCGACATGGCGTTTCCGACCTTGAACTCGGTAGCCCTGGGGCTGACCGCGTCGGGTATCCTCTTGACGAACATCTCGCTCGCGGTCGGCGAGTTCTCAAAAGCCGGCTGGGTCGCCTATCCGCCGCTGAGCGAGCTGCAATTCTCGCCCGGCGTCGGCGTCGACTACTATCTCTGGGCGCTGCAAATCTCCGGCGTCGGCACGTTGATGACCGGCATAAACTTCGTCGCGACCATTCTGAAAACGCGGGCGCCGGGGATGGGTTATATGCGCATGCCCGTCTTCTGCTGGACGTCGCTCGCCGCGAATCTTCTCATCGTCGCGGCGTTCCCGGTTCTGACTGCGACCTTGTCAATGCTGCTGCTCGATCGTTACCTCGGTTTTCATTTCTTCACGATCGATGGTCAGGGCAACGCGATGATGTACGTCAACCTGTTCTGGGTCTGGGGTCACCCGGAGGTCTACATCCTGGTATTGCCAGCGTTCGGCATCTTTTCCGAGGTTGTGTCGACCTTCTCCGGTAAGCCGCTGTTTGGCTATCGCTCCATGGTCGCGGCGACGATGGCGATTTGCGTGCTGTCATTCGTCGTCTGGCTGCACCACTTCTTCACCATGGGAGCCAGCGCGAACGTCAACGGCTTCTTCGGGGTCATGACCATGATCATCGCGGTGCCGACGGGCGTCAAAGTCTTCAACTGGCTATTCACGATGTACGGCGGCCGCATCCGGTTCACCGTTCCGATCCTGTGGTCGATCGGCTTCATGGTGACGTTCGTGATCGGCGGCATGACCGGCGTGTTGATGGCCGTGCCTCCCGCCGACTTTCAGCTGCACAACAGCCTATTTCTGATCGCGCATTTCCATAATGTCATCATCGGTGGCACGGTGTTCGGCCTAATGGCGGGTTACAACTACTGGTTCCCGAAAGCATTCGGCTTCAGGCTCGACGAACGCTGGGGCAGAGCTTCGTTCTGGTGCTGGCTGATCGGCTTCTATATCGCTTTCATGCCGCTTTACGCGCTGGGTCTCATGGGCATGACCCGCCGCATGCAGCATTACGACGTTGTCAGTTGGCAACCGTGGTTGATGGTCGCGGCGATCGGCGTCGTCGTCATTCTCGCGGGGATTGTCTGCCAGGTCATCCAGCTTGTGGTCTCGATCCGCGACCGCGAACAACTGAAGGTGACCGCGGACCCGTGGAACGGCCGCACGCTTGAATGGGCGACCGCTTCGCCGCCGCCGGCCTGGAATTTCACCGTGCTTCCGCAGGTCACAGACCTCGACGCTCTTTGGAACAAGAAGCAGCGTGAACGCACGCAACAAGCCCAGCCACTGAAAGAGCGCAAATTCGAGCCGATCGAGATGCCGAAAAACAGCGCGACCGGTTTCATTACGGCATTTTTTGCAGTCGTTACCGGCTTTGCACTGATCTGGCACATCTGGTGGATGGCCGGTGCGGGGGCGATCGGAATCTTTCTGACCATGCTTGCCTTCGCGTTCCGCAACGAAGAGGAAATCGACATCCCGGCCGATCAGATTGCGCGATTCGAGCAGGCGAACCAGGCGGAGATTGCAGTATGAACATCGCTGTTGCAGTTGCTGACGAGATTCGGCACGAGGCGCGGCCGAGTGCAAGCGAGGCCGGGCCGGCTACAAAGCGGGTCGTGGTTGGCTACGGCTTCTGGATATTCCTCTTGAGCGACATCGTGATGTTTTCGGCGATCTTTGCCGCTTACGCGGTGCTCGCGCACGCGACGGCTGGCGGTCCGAGTGGCATCCAGCTGTTCAACCAACGCAGCGTTGCGATCGAAACCGGATGCCTTCTCGCGTCGAGCTTCACCTGCGGATTGATGTCGATGGCCATTAGTTCGCGGCGCTACGCCGCTACTTATTTGGCTGCTCTCGTTACTTTCGCGCTAGGGGCCGCCTTCCTCGCGCTGGAACTACGGGAGTTTGCCGGCATGATCGCGATTGGGGCCGGTCCGCAACGCAGCGCGTTCCTCTCTGCCTTTTTTACCCTGGTCGGCTGCCACGGGCTGCATGTCACGGCGGGCCTGATCTGGCTGGTGGTGATGATGGCTCAGGTCGCAATCAAAGGCTTTCGCGCGACCGTCGAGCGGCGTCTGCTCTGCTTTTCACTGTTCTGGCATGCGCTCGACATTGTCTGGGTATGGCTGTTCACGGTGGTCTATCTAATAGGAGTCCTTTCATGACCGACATGCATTACGATCGCGCTCCCGGAGACGCGTCAGCGCTTCCCGACGTGGAACAGGGAACATCGTCCGGCGTGCTCGTCTACACGATCGGATTGGCTCTCGCGGTGGTCCTCACGGCCATGTCGTTCTGGGTCGCCAACACATCACTGCTCTGGGCCGGCGGTGTCTCTCTCGGCCTGACGGTGCTTGCGATCGCGCAAATGGGCATCCACCTGGTGTTTTTCCTGCATGTCACCACGGGGCCGGACAACACCAACAACGTGATGGCGCTGGCGTTCGGTGTGCTGATCGTTGTCCTGGTCGTCGTCGGATCGCTTTTGATCATGGCAGATCTGAACGACAACATGATGCCTGCGGCAGAGCTGATGAATCTGCAGATGCAGCACTGAAGAGCGCCGCGGGGATACTGGCTGCTAATCAAGCATGCCTTCCCTGTTCAGTGTGTTTTCGAGAGTCCTGGCGGCCTGGTCGATCAGGAGGGGGTTGTGATCGGCGCACTTGACGGCGGTCTCTGCGGTGATCGTCCCATCGACGTGCAATCGCGCTCGCGTATCAGATCTGCTGCAGATGCCTGAAGTTCACAACAAGTAACGGTTTTTTGCGCTCAATAACACGCGTCTCGAATTGGATTTGGCTAGTGTTTTACGAGTGCCGCACGCGGCGTGAGAGCAACGCTCTCATCCGGAGTTGAGTGCGGCATCGATCAACCCTTGGATCTCTTGCGATCTTGGCATGTGATCCATACATCGGGAATGTCGCCATGACACAGATGTTGAACTCAGACCAACATCCGGATTCCGAAACAAACGCTCCACCGGAAACCTCCGCTATTTCGGCAGAGAGCCAAACGCAACCGTTTCCAGATCGCCCGAATTGGGAGCGCAAAAACATTTCTGACCACCGCGATCGAAAAATTCCGGACGTAATTATTGCGAGATCGATCGATTCAGCGAATGCTGATCCGGATGAAGCAGCAACACTTTTGTATCGCTGTGCTATTAGCATCGCCTTGAAAACAACGCGGCTCAAAATCTCGAACGAGTCTCGCATCTTATTCGACGGAGTCATTCGCTCAGGGGCGCTGCGTGTCAGCACTCCCTCACAAGGTCTGGCTGCAGAGTGTAGCGCTCCAACTGACTTCATTCACCTCCACGTGTCACATGCATTTCTTCGTGAGCAAGAGAGTAATTCGGCGATCGCCGGGTCAGCGCGGACCCAAAACCTGAATGGCATCATCGTCCACGATCCTCTCATAGAGGCGCTAAGCAGGGCGCTCGCAGAGGATTCCACTACAGAGCAAAGTTCGTACGTGGAGGCCTTGGGTAAATCAGTGGTGATGCGGCTCTTACGTTTGAAGGTGCCTCAATCGAAATCCAACGCGCTGCCCAATTGGCGACTCAAGAGAGTGAAGGGCTATATCGACGCACATATGGCCAAGGTTGTGAGTCTGGGAGACTTGGCCGCCTCCGCCGGACTTTCTCGAATGTACTTCGCAGCGCAATTCAAAGCCGCGACTGGATATCGGCCGCATGAATATGTTTTATTCCGACGCATTGAACGCGCCAAGACCTTGATGTTAGAAAGCGACGCGCAACTGGTCGAAGTGGCGCTGAGGACGGGGTTTTCCGGGCAAGCACATTTCTCGACTGTATTTAAGCGTTTCGCGGTGGAAACGCCGGCGCAATGGCGAAAGAAACACTCAAGGCGCTAAACATCAGCGGCGCGGAGTCCGAGGTCATTATCGGACACGCGTTGCTGCAATCGGAGTCGAGGCTCAAAGCTCGCGTGCTGCGATGGCCAGGGCAGCTTCGAGCATGGCCACAGACTTAGAGATCACTTTCGGCGTAATTCGCCCGTCCTGTTAGCCCTCGAGTTTGGCTTCCCTCTGATTGCCCGCTCGGCGGATCGTGCCGAGCCCGCTGACAAGCGTTCGTTCATGAAAGCGAGCGGGTCAGACGTGAAATACATTTCGACGGCTTCGCTATTTAACGGAATGCGAAGGAAGGTGTCTCGAAACGCTCGGAGTGACGAAATGAGTTCATACAATCACCGTCAGCCCGCGTTGCGGAGGCTCAACAGTTTCGAGCTTCGAGAGGCTTCAATGTGGGTCGCAGCAAAGTGGTTCGAACAGTTTTCATGTAGTGACGGTCGCGCGGTTGGCCGCGTCGAACTCGCGGAGTTTGGGGCGTTCGAGCCCAATCTCGCCGAAGCAATCCCGCTTGATCACGGGGCCGATTTCGTGTTCCCGAAGTGGGGCGCGGCGCTAAGCACGCTTTGTGGTGGCGACCATCGCGGTCATCGGCTGTCGGCGCTCCCCCAACCTAGCCGGGGCCAATTACGCCGTGTGTGCGTCCGAGCCACCGCGGCCCAGATGCCGGCGGCGGACCAAGCGACCTGGGTTGTGGACGGACAAATTTGGCAGTGCGCGACGTTGGCGATGCCAACCGCTGGCGACGAATTTTCCGTGACGCGACTTATCGTAGCCCTTTTGTTTGCCCCTCACCCGATATTCGCCGCACAGTTGGTACTAAGCGGGCGAAGGCCACGAGGCGCGCCTCGGTCGGCCGCTCCAGTGTCGCGAGACGCTTGATGACCACGTTGAGCACCAGCCCCATTTCTCGTCCTGCCGCGGACAGGCTCCTTGTTCTGACAATGCGGACGAACGTGCGGAGCCCGGTAATGTCATCCAGCAGGCCCGTTCTCATGCTTTCAGATTGGTGGAGGATATCTCCAATCTTCGCACGAAAATATTCCAAATCGAGAAGGGCTAGTTGCAGAAAGCAGAAAGGCGCGAACCGGAACATCTGTCACTGGATGAATGTGTGAGTTGCATATCCCGGCAAGCACTAAGTTTAACGCAGAAGAATCAACCACGGAGTTCGATCGATGATGAAATTTCGGATAGTTGCGGCGATGGCCGTTGGCGTACTCACAGCAACGCTCGGCGGATTTAAGGCGCACGCCCAGCCGACCGCGCCCGTCGAGGCGCGCAACGTTGTGCTGATACACGGAGCTTGGGCGGACGGCTCCAGCTGGGCCGAGGTTATCCCGCGCCTTCAGGCGGCGGGCCTGAAGGTCACCGCCGTACAAAATCCGCTGACCACGCTCGCGGATTCGGTCGCTGCGACACGCCGCGCGCTGGCGCTGCAGGATGGCCCGACCGTGCTGGTCGCTCATTCTTGGGGCGGCACCGTCCTCAGCGAAGCAGGGACCGATCCGAAGGTTACCGCGCTGGTCTATGTTGCCGCACGGGCGCCGGATGCCGGCGAAGATTTCGTCGCGCTTTCCGGGAAGTTTCCCGCCGGGCCGGTACGCGCGGGCATCCAGGCACACGATGGTTTCACCACAATTTCGGAGGATGCGTTTCTGAAATCCTTCGCCAATGGCGTCGAACCTAAAAAGGCAAAAGTGCTTTATGCGGTGCAGTGGCCCACGGCCGCTTCTCTGTTCGCCGAACGAACCACGGAAGCCGCCTGGCACTCCAAACAGACATTCTATGCGGTGTCGAAGCTCGATCAGACGATCAATCCCGACCTGGAGCGATTCCTGGCAAAACGCATGAACGCGACCACAATAGAAGTGGAAGCAGGTCATCTGTCCCTGGTGTCTCACCCCAAACAGATCGCGGATCTGATCCTAGCGGCGGCTGGCCACAAAAAGTAGTGGGCGCGCGAACTCGTGCCAGGTGGGATCGAGCTGGAGTCACCCACAGCTTGAGAGCAACATCGGATTGGTCGACTTTGAGCAAAGCCGACCAATCTCTTCATGGAGAGGCCGCCATCGGGTCGCCTTCCCTTGAAGAACAGCGGAACGCTATCAAGGTGCGCATGCTGCCCGTACTCGAATGTGATCCAGGGCAATGTCGATGTGGCGATCGCTGTCGCGATCAGGTGAGCCTGGCCACCTCCGCGAAGAACGCCACCAGAATATGAGAGATTGGAAATGACGGATTGGAACGCACAAAAGACTGCCTTGGCAGACCGCCTCGCCGCCGGGCATCCGCATGCGTCGGGCAAGATGGTCGCGCTGGCGGATCTACAAGCGTTCCTGGAAGCGGTGTTGCGGCCCGGTGACCGCGTTTGCCTGGAAGGGGACAACCAGAAGCAGGCAGATTTATTGGCCAGCGCGCTTGCGGCGGTCGATGTCAGCAAGGTGCACGACCTGCATATGGTACAATCCGGTGTAGTCCTCCCCGAACACCTTGATGTATTCGAGTGCGGCGTAGCGAAACGGCTGGACTACTCTTACTCCGGCCCGCAGTCGGCGCGCATCGCCAAGATGTTGTTCGGCGGCAAGATCGAGCTGGGGGCGGTTCACACCTATCTGGAGCTGTTCGCCCGTTACTTCATCGACCTGACGCCGCATGTCGCTCTGATCGCGGCGGTCAGCGCGGACCGGGACGGCAATCTCTATACCGGGCCCAACACGGAAGATACCCCGACGGTCGTTGAGGCAACCGCCTTCAAAAATGGCGTGGTCATCGCGCAGGTCAACGAGATCGTGGACAAGGTGCCACGGGTCGACATTCCCGGCGATCGCGTGCACTTCGTGGTGAAGGCGGACAAGCCGTTCTTTGTCGAACCTCTGTTCACGCGCGACCCGGGCGCGATTACCGAAGGCCAAATTCTCACCGCCATGCTGGCGATCAAAGGCATTTACGCACCCTATGGCGTCAAGCGGCTGAACCACGGCATCGGGTTCAACACGGCTGCGATCGAACTTCTGTTGCCAACATATGGCGAGCGGTTGGGACTGAAGGGCAAGGTGGCTACCCGCTTTGCGCTCAATCCGCACCCGGCGCTGATTCCGGCGATCGAGTCCGGCTGGGTGGAGCAGATCCACTCCTTCGGATCGGAAGTCGGGATGGACGACTATATCCGCGCCCGCTCAGACATTTACTTCACCGGGGCCGATGGCTCATTGCGCTCCAATCGCGCCTTCTGCCAGGTCGCCGGGCTCTATGCCTGCGACATGTTTATCGGTTCCACCTTGCAGATCGATCTGCAAGGGAACTCTTCCACCGTCACCGCCTCGCGGATTGCTGGTTTCGGTGGCGCGCCGAACATGGGCTCAGACGCTGGTGGACGGCGCCATCCGAGCGAGCCCTGGCTGCAAGCCGGCAAGGAGGCTGACCCCGACGGACCGGCGCTTCTGCGGCGCGGCCGCAAGCTCGTCGTCCAGATCGGCGAGACCTTCGGCGACAAGAACGTCCCACTATTCGTCGAGAAGCTCGACGCCCTGACCTTGGCCGAGAAGCTCAAGCTCGAACTCGCGCCGGTGATGATCTACGGCGACGACGTCACCCACATCGTCACCGAAGAGGGAATCGCCAATCTCCTGCTTTGCCGCGACAAAGACGAGCGGGAGCAGGCAATCCGCGGCGTGGCGGGCTATACCGACGTCGGCCGCGGCCGGGACGCGAAGATGGTCCAGCGTCTGCGAGCGCGGGGCGTCATCCGTCGGCTGGAAGATCTTGAGATTGATCCGCTCGATGCGGACAGGAGTCTGCTGGCGGCGCGTTCGGTCAAGGATCTCGTCCGCTGGTCGGGTGGCCTCTATGCGCCGCCCTCCAAATTCCGCAACTGGTGAGAGGGAAGCCGCGATGGAAACCTTGAGCTATCGCCACAAGGCGCAGGAGCGTGCTGCTGGCTCCAAATCGCTGGCCATCATCGGTGTGGTGGCCTCCGGCAATCTGGAAATCCTGGTCGAGCGGGTGTTGCTCGATACCGAGTGTCAGGTGGACATCAACACAGCGGCTGAAGGATTCGGAGCGGTGTGGGAGGCGGTGGTGGCCGATTTCGTCGAGCGGCGCTCGCCCGGCGGCTTGAGGCTCTCCATTAACGACGGCGGCGCGCGTCCGGACACGGTCGCCCTGCGCCTGGCACAGGCCGTCCGCCTGATCGAGGAGGAAGAGCGATGAGTGCTTTGCAGCTGCAGACTGCGAGTAAGCCGCAGGACCGGTCGGCGAGTTGGTACGAGGCGTCAGCGCGCCAACGGGTTCGTTTACTGCTCGACACAGGCAGCTTTCAAGAATTCATCGGCCCCGAACAGCGCGAGATCAGCCCGCACTTGCCGGTGTTCAATCTCCCAGAGCAATTCGACGACGGCATCATCGTGGGACGCGGCAGCATTGCAGGTGCGCCAGTGTTCATCGCCGCCCAAGAGGGCCGCTTCATGGGCGGCGCCTTTGGCGAGGTTCATGGCGCCAAGCTCACGGGCCTTTTGCGCGCCGCGCGCGACATCAAGTCGATTCCGACGCTGATTCTTTTTGACACTGGCGGGGTGCGCCTGCAGGAAGCCAATGCCGGCGAATTAGCTATCGCAGAGATCATGCGCGCGCTCATGGAGGCGCGGATGGCAGGTGCAAAGGTTATCGGTCTGATCGGTGGCCGCGCCGGCTGTTACGGCGGCGGCGGACTGATCGCCGGCTGTTGCTCAGCGCTGGCCGTGTCCGAGCAAGGCCGCATCGGCGTCTCCGGTCCGGAGGTCATCGAGACCAATCGCGGAGTGGAAGAATTCGATTCCAGGGATCGCGCGCTGGTATGGCGCACGATGGGCGGCAAGCACCGGCGGCTGCTCGGCGGCGCCGACGCTTTCTCGGACGATACGATACAGAGCTTCCGTGACACAGCCCTGCAATTGATCGAATCCGCGCCAGCCTTCGGGGCAGGCGTGCTGAAAGCGGAGCAAGCTCGGCTGGAGGAGCGGTTACAACGCTTCGGCGCCTGCGCCGACGCCATCGATATCTGGAGTGCTGAGGGTGTCTCTGACGCTCAAGCCGTCCCTGCCTTGCCCGCCGAACAATTCATCGCTCTCGCCGACAAGGTCTGGAGGCCGCGCCATGACGCTCGATGACATTCTCGCCTCGCTGTTTCCAGAAGGCCATGACGTCAAGCACGATGATGGTTTGCTGCTGGGGTCGGGGTCGTTGAGGGCCGGTGGCCGCGCGGTGGTGGTCGGCGTTGCCGGTCGGACCGCGCTCGGTGTGGACGAGGCGATTCGCCTGTCGCGCCACGTCCTGGATGCGATGGAGCGCGGCGGTACCGGCCCTATTTTGGTGCTGGTGGACAGCGATAGCCAGCGAATGAGCAAGCGCGACGAGCTTCTGGGGCTGAACGAGTTTCTTGCTCACCTCGCTAAATGCCTGATCTACGCTGACATGCAAGGCCGCCAAACCGTGGGGTTGCTCTACGGTCGCAGCGCCGCCGGCGCCTTCCTCGCGACGGCGTTGGCAACTCGCACACTCGTGGCGCTGCCGGGCGCCGAGCCGGCGGTGATGGATCTACCCTCTATGTCCAAGGTGACCAAGCTCTCCATCGACGTCCTAAAGGAAAAAGCCAAGTCCACGCCAGTTTTCGCTCCCGGGTTGGACAACCTGGCTCAGACCGGCGGGGTGCTCGCAATCTGGGACGAGAAAGGCTCATTGGCTAAACGGCTAGAGGCATTGCTGAATCAAGCTCAAAACAGGGGAGATCAGCGCGATCGCCTCGGCAAAATTCGAAATGGGCGCCCGAAGGCGGCCGATATCGCGGAGCGCGTACATGATCTCGCACTCCTATCAGAATAATCAGAGGGTGCGCCGCCACGATCTGATCTTCGTGTCGCCGGTGGCGTGGCACTCCCTGCTTAAGACGCGTGACGATCTTTTCGGAGAACCGTTGGTGGTCGACTGGGCCGGTCGGGGCTGGCCTCTTGTCGCCCGTCGCGCCATGCCCGGCGACACGGTCGGAGTAGCGTTGGGTATGCCTCTGCCGCCGTTTGCCGGCAAACGGCGACTCTCTTTCCTTATGCAAACAGACGACATCGTCTCGACAGCACCGCCGCTTGAGTTGAGCGCTGCCATCAATATAGCACCGGAGTCCTGGCGGCACACTTTGGATCAAGTGGCGGGCCTGGCTTCGCGGCATGGCGTGGAGGCGCGAGTCTTCGGCAGTCTGGCGTGGCAGATGCTCACAGGACTGACCTATCTGACCGCGAGCTCTGATCTGGATCTTCTCCTGCCGATCCGTCGCAGTAGCGATCTTGCCCAGCTGACCACCGACCTTGCTGCGCTCGAAGCTGCGGCGCCCATGCGCTTGGACGGCGAATTGGTGCGCGACGATGGTGTTGGTGTGAACTGGCGCGAACTCCACACTGGCGCGCGCACGGTGCTGGTCAAGACCACCGACGGTGTCGCCTTGCTCGACACAAACCTTTTCCTCAGCGGTGAGATTCAGTCATGACAACCGCTTTGGCGCTACGCTCGCAACAGAACCGCCCGTCTGAGGCGAAGTTTGCGAACGTTCACGAGGCAGAGGCCATCGCCGCCGTCGCTGTTCGTTGTCTTCTGCGCGAGTTGGAAACCTGGCCCAAGCCCGGACTTGTCAGCCCTGTCGACTCCGGTAGCCATTCGGATATGGATGCCGGTACATTCCGCCGCAGCGCCGCCGCGATCCATCCCTATTTCCATGCCCTGGCAGAAGCCGGCGCCCAAGGCTGTGGCATGGGACGCCTCAGGGTCATCGGTCTTGATGCCGAAGCTGCCATGTTTGCTGCTACGGCGGGCGTCAACACGCACCGGGGCGCCATCTTCGGGTTAGGCTTGCTTTGCGCCGCTGCGGGCGCCAAGTCCGGCGGACAGGCAGATCCTGCAAACCCACTCGGAGCTGTAGTGGCGCAGCTGTGGGGTAGAGATATCCTCGACGGGCCTGTGCTGCTGCACAGCCATGGAGGTGGGGCACGCCGGCGCTACGGAGCGGGCGGTGCCCGGTTGGAGGCCGCTCAGGGTTTTCCGAGCATCTACGAGATCGGCCTACCCGCTCTACAGATGAGTGCCCTAATCGCACCGGGCGACGTCGAAGCGGCGCGCGTGCAGGCCTGTTTCGCGTTGATCGCGGCACTTGAGGATACGAACCTTCTACACCGGGCCGGTCTGGCCGGCCTTTGCTTCGCCCAACGCGCCGCGCGCGGTTTTCTTGATGACGGCGGCGTGGGCCAACGCGACTGGCGCGCGCGGGCCCAATATCGTCCACCAGTCGTTCGTCACCCGCCAGCTCAGCCCGGGCGGGTCTGCAGACCTTCTTGCCATGAGCCTCTTCGTCCAGGCTTACGAAACGGTGTCTCTCCGATGCCACACGTGATCTTGATGGCGCTGGCGCCCATTTTCTTCGTCATGGCTCTTGGTTTCGTCGCCGGACGTACGCGCGCCATCGACAACCATCATGTCGTCGAACTCAACGCCCTCGTCATGAATTTTGCGCTGCCGGCGTCTCTGTTCGTGGCAACCGCCTCTGCCCCACGCGGCGAGATGATTAGGCAGGGGCCGCTCTTCGCAATCCTCAGCGTCGTCATGCTGTTACTGTACCTGATCTGGTACCTTTTCCAGCGCCACGTTTCGAAATCATCCAAAGCCGAGGCGTCTTTACAAGCTCTGACGGTGGCCTTTCCGAACCTTGCGGGCGTCGGCCTGCCGATCGTGTCTGCGATCCTCGGCCCGACCAAGACAGTGCCCGTCGCGGTCGCCCTTGCGGCGGGCGCGATCCTGGTGAGTCCGCTCACTCTGCTGCTGCTCGAACTATCCGGCGGCAAGGAGCAGACCAATGCCGAGACTTCAACCGTACGGGTGCGCCACGCGCTACGGCACGCGCTGACCAAGCCCGTCGTCATGGCCCCCGTGCTGGGAATCCTGTTCTCGCTGTCCGGGTTGAGTCTCGGCGCTGTAACCGTAGCCTCTCTCATGCTGATCGGGCAGTCGGCTGCTGGCATGGCCCTGTTCCTGACGGGCCTGATCCTGTCGGCCCAGTCGTTCCGCTTGGACTGGAAGGTCGTAGGCGCGACCGGGACGGCCGACGTGATCCGGCCGCTGTTGGCAGCCGCGATCGTTCACGTCTTTCCGGTCCCCTCAGAGATTGCCAAGGTGTCCATTCTGCTCGCGGCCGCGCCGTCGGGTTTCTTCGGCATCCTGTTCGCCGAGAACTATCGAGTGCGCTCGCCGGAAGTGGGCTCCATGGTGATCGCAAGCACCGTGTTCAGCATTGCGACGCTGGCAATCACCATCGGCATTCTCTACCCCCAATGAGGCGCGCTCGATGACTCTTGCCATCTTGTGCTCCGGACAGGGGCCGCAGCACCCCAATATGTTCGCATTGACCGGCGACGCGCCGGAAGCCGCGAACCTCTTTGCTCACGCCGCGACACTGCTCGGCGGACACGATCCGCGCGCGATTGTGCAGACCGATCCCGATGAAGCTATTCACCAGAATCGTGTCGGACAAATTCTTTGTACTTTGCAGGCGCTGGCTGCGACGGCGACGCTGCGCAACGGGTTACCTCCCAGGCTGATCGTTGCAGGTTACAGCGTGGGCGAAGTGGCAGCCTGGAGTGTTGCGGGCTTAATGGACGCCAGGATCGCTCTCGACCTTGTGGCGCGCCGCGCCGAAGCTATGGACGCGGCCAGCATGTCCGGAGATGGCTTGTTGTTCGTCCGCGGCTTGTCTCGCGGCGCTGTCGAAGATCTGTGCAAACGCCACGATGCAGCGATCGCCATCATCAATCCCGGTGACGCCTACGTTCTCGGCGGACCGGGCGAGGCGCTGGGCATCATGGCCGATCAGGCAAAAAAGTTGGGCGCTGCTCGCGTTGTCCGCGTTGCGGTGAACGTGGCCTCTCACACCTTCCGCCTGGCTGGCGCTTCAGTAGAATTCCGCAAAGTGCTAGACCAAATTCCGATGAAGGATATGCCGGATGTGGGTGTGCGCCTCTTCAGCGGGATCGATGGCTCTCCTGTTGTCAACGTCGCTGCGGGTATGGACAAACTCGCCAAACAGATCTCCCACACGGTCCTGTGGGCGGCCTGCCTGGAAGGCTGCGTGGAAGCTGGAGCGAGCGCCTTTCTCGAACTCGGCCCTGGCCCGTCGCTGAGTGAAATGGCCACGAGCGCCTACCCCGACATTCCCGCTCGCAGCTTGGAAGACTTCAGGACGCTGCAGGGTGCGCGAGCATGGCTGGGTCGCGTCGTCAACTGAAATCGGTGGGACGGGACTGGCCACATGCTGTCGGAACAGAAGTCGCACGGTTTATCGAAGGTGATCGAGTATGAAGCTACCAAACGCGCTGTTGTCCTTGCTCGCCATCGTTGCTGTTACCTTGTCGGGGGCGGTCTTGTTGCACGGCGAGGAAACCGTTTCGCCTCTATCGGCGGCGGTGTTGCGCGAAATCGCCGAAGTCGAGAGCGAGATCGATCGGATCGAAGCGGCCACACTCGAGCGCTTCGCGACGCCTCCTGATAACCAGGTGCAGCAGATTGAGCTGCTCGGCAAAGCGATGCTGTATGACAAGCAGCTCTCGGTGAATCGCAACGAAGCCTGCGCGTTCTGCCACATGCCGTCGACCGGCTTTACCGGGCCGGTGTCGGAACTCAACCGCACCACCGGTTCCTACCCTGGATCGGTTCGGACGCGATTCAGCGAGCGCAAGCCGCAAACCCACAGTTATGCGCCGCTGTCTCCAGTGCTGCACTACAATGCCGGCCAGGACGATCTGGTCGGCGGCAATTTCTGGGACATGCGCGCCACCGGCCGCCGGCTCGGCAATCCCGCGGCCGAGCAGGCCGAGGGTCCGCCGACCAACCCGGTCGAGATGGGTCTGCCGGATATCGCCTGCGCGGTCTATCGCGCGTCGCAGCGGCCTTACCGCGCTTTGTTCGAAAGCGTGTGGGGTCCGCAGGCTTTTGCGATTGCGTGGCCGGACAATGCCGAGGCGGTCTGCAATCAGCCCGGACCACCAGCGCCCGACGATCTGGCACCGGTCCATCTCGGCCCGCTCGATCGCGGCCGCGCCGCCACCACATTCGATCAGATGGCGCAATCCATCGCGGGTTATGAGGCCTCGCACGAGGTGACGGCGTTCTCCTCGAAGTACGACGCGGTGCAGGCCGGAAAGGCAAAGTTCACGCCGCAGGAGCAGGCCGGCTACGACCTGTTCCGCGGCAAGGCAAACTGCAACGCCTGTCATCGCGATGGCGGCCCCGGCGAAGACCCGCTGTTCACCGATTTCACCGCCAGCAACATCGGAACGCCCGCCAATCCATTGCTTCCCTACTACGCCGAAGGCGCGCCGGATCAGCGCGGCTATGTGGCGAACCGCAACGGCGCGTCGTTCGTCGACTTCGGCGTCGGTGGCTTTCTGGCCAATGGCCACCCGCTGAGCCAGCCTTCGGCGGTCGATGCACGGTGGCAGCACCTCGTGCCGCAGACCCGCGGTCGTTTTCAGGTGCCGACGCTGCGCAACGTCGACAAGCGGCCCAACGACGGCTTCGTCAAGGCATTCGGCCACAATGGCTATTTCAAGAGCCTCAAAGAGATCGTGCACTTCTACAATACCCGCGACGTGCTGCCGCGCTGTGCGCCGGACGACCCTCGCGAGGGCACCGGCTGCTGGCCGGCACCCGAAGAGACCACCAACATGAATAAGAGCCGAATCGGACATCTTGGCCTCTCGGACGCAGACGAGGACGCAGTCGTGAGCTTCATGCAGACATTGACCGACGGATTTACGTCCGCCGGGCAGAAATAGATCGCAGGGGCGTACATAACTATAATTGACGAACTGGTCAGCTGCGCAGCCAACGGAAACCGTTGTCCTTGAAAAATGACTGGCGTATGGCCAGCGAGCAGCCTGTTGGCTGCTCGGGGCCTTGCTGGCCTTTGATCTGATCTTCCAAGAATTGAGCTTCATTGTCCTCGATCGTGCGATGAAGTCTCGAAGGGAAGAACAGAGGATCGCATAGCCAAGACAGGCGGTGTTTCAAGAAGGCCAAGGATCGGCGGTTGCTTCTACAGCGGGCCGAGCGCGACGTCGGCACCAGGGTCACCTCCAGCAAAGAGTTCAAACTCGAAAATTAGCGAGCCTTTTCAAAAGACCATGACCTCTCTCCTGAGACACTCTCGCGCGAGTCGCGCGACGTTTTGTAAGGGGGGCGCGCGTCTAAGGACGTCTAAGGATATGACGAGCCGCCCGTCGTGACCTCTCCGAAAATGACTCGAATCAAAATCGGCTCCGAGGAGTAAGACATGGGCATCGAACAGTCCGATCAATCTGAGAGCAAAAACTCAACGTCCCGCCGACGCGTCCTTCTCGCCGGCGCGGGTATCGCCGCGCTGCCGTTGATTACCGCCACAGCCGGCGGGGCCAGCAGTCAACCTTCCGTACCACCTCATCGACAGGGAGCCAGAACCATGAGCACGATCACGACCAAGGACGGAACCGAGATCTATTACAAGGATTGGGGGTCTGGTCAGCCGGTCGTCTTCAGCCATGGATGGCCGCTGAGCGCCGACGCCTTCGAGGACCAGATGTTCTTTCTGGCTTCACATGGCTATCGTGTCATCGCCCATGACCGTCGCGGCCACGGCCGTTCGAGCCAGCCCTGGCATGGCAACGACATGGACACCTATGCCGATGACCTCGCGGAGCTTGTGCAGAAGCTCGATCTGAAAGACGCTGTTCATGTCGGCCATTCCACTGGCGGCGGCGAAGTTGCCCGTTACATCGGTCGCCATGGCACGAAGCGGGTGGCGAAGGCGGTCCTGATTGGCGCCGTGCCGCCCCTGATGGTGAGGACGGCAGCCAATCCCGGCGGTTTGCCGATCGACGTCTTCGACGGTATCCGCAAAGGTGTGCTGAGCGACCGTTCGCAGTTCTTCAAGGACCTTACCATGCCCTTCTACGGCTATAACCGGCCGGGCGCGAAGGTTTCGGAGGGCGTACGCGAATCCTTCTGGCTGCAGGGCATGATGGCCGGCATGCCCGCCAGCTATTTCTGCATCAGGGCGTTTTCAGAAACCGACCAGACCGAAGACCTCAAAAGGATCGACAAGCCGACCCTTATCCTGCACGGCGACGACGACCAGATCGTGCCGGTCGGCGACTCGGCGATGCTGTCTTCGAAGCTGGTGAAGGGCGCGACGTTGAAGGTCTACAAGGGCGCGCCGCACGGCATGTGCACCACGCTAAAGGATGAGGTGAACGCCGACCTCCTTGCCTTCCTCAAGGGCTGACCGCCGGGCGCCGCGCCGTCATTGGCGCGGCGCTCCTTGTTCGGTGAATCCTCAGCGTGCCGGCGATCCTCAATGTCGGTATTTTTCCCGTACCACCGTAGAATTTTTCCGTTTTCGATCCTGAGCGGTGGGTGCTATTCGGCCGCCGGCACCGTCGCGTCCTGCGAACCAAGCGCCCAGCCGGTCGAGATAGAGATAGACGACGGGCGTTGTATAGAGCGTCAGGATTTGGGACAGCAGCAGGCCGCCGACGATTGTGTAGCCGAGCGGTTGGCGGAGTTCCGAGCCCACGCCGCTGCCGAGCATCAGAGGCACACCGCCAAGCAAGGCCGCCATGGTGGTCATCAGGATCGGCCGAAAACGCAGGGTGCATGCACGATAGATCGATTCTTCGGGATCCAGCCCCTCGCTTCGTTCGACCTCGAGCGCGAAGTCGACCAGCATGATACCGTTCTTCTTGACGATGCCGATCAACAAGATGATCCCGATTATGGCGATTACGCTCAGATCCATATGCACGGCCATCAGCAGCAGCAACGCTCCAATCCCGGCGGAGGGAAGAGTCGAAAGAATTGTGATCGGATGGATCAAGCTCTCATAAAGCACGCCAAGAATGATGTATATAACGATCAGGGCCACGCCGATCAGCAGGGGTGTCCCGGCCAGGGACGACTGAAAGGCTTGGGCGTTGCCCTGGAACGATGTTGCGAGCGACGCGGGCTTACCGGTCTGCTTCTCGATTTGCTGGATCGCGGAAACCACATCCCCGAGCGCTACTTCAGGCTGGAGGTTGAAGGAGATCGTGACGGACGGGAACAGACTCTGATGATTGATGACAATCGGGGCGGCTTGGACGTGGCTGCTCACCAGTGTGCTCAACGGTACCTGCTGGCCGCTCGAAGAGTTCAGGTAAATGTCCCTGAGGGCATCGGGGCCGTACTGGAAACGCGGGTCAACCTCGAGCACGACGTGATATTGATTGAGCGAGGTAAACATGGTGGAGACGATGCGCTGACCGAAGGCGTCGTCCAGCGTATTGTCGATGGTTGAGGGTAAAATTCCAAAGCTCGACGCGACGTCACGGTTGACCGTTATGTTAAGCAATGGCCCGGCATTGGCCTGATCGCTTGCAATGTCTGTAACGCCTCGGACGTCCTTTAGTTTTTCGAGATAAATTGCCGACCAGTGAGCAAGCTCGCTCGAGTCGGCATCGGTCAGGGTGTATTGATATTGGGTCTTTGAAAGGCGCGCGCCGATGGTGATGTCCTGCGCGGCTTGCATGTAGAGGACAATGCCCTGAGTCTTGGCAAGCTGCGGCTTTAGCCGGTTGATGATCTGATCTGCGCTAACCCCGCGTTGATCTTTTGGCTTCAGGACGATGAATATGCGCCCTTGATTAAGAGTTGCTGTCGGACCGCCGGGGCCGATATAGCTCGCGACCGAGTCGATGGCCGGATCCTTCAGCAACGTGTCGACCAGCGCCTGTTGGCGTTGGGACATCGCAGGAAACGAAATGTCTTGTGACGCCTCCGTGATGCCGACGATCTGTCCGGTGTCTTGCTGCGGAAAGAAGCCTTTTGGAATGACGGTATAAAGATAGCCCGTCAGCGCAATGGTGCCGAGCATCACCATCAGCGTGACGAAGCGGTGGCGCAATACAATCTTTAGTCCGCGAGCGTAGAGCGAGAGCAAAGCTTCAAAGCCATGTTCGAAGATCCGGTACAGCCGTCCGTGCTGCCTGTGGGCTTCATCCTTAAGGAGGCGCGAACACATCATCGGCGTCAGCGTCAGCGAGATGATGAGGGAGAGAATCAGCGAGACAGTGATCGTGATGGCGAATTCCTGGAACAATTTTCCGACATATCCTCCCATAAGGAACAGCGGGATGAAGACTGCAATCAGCGACAGCGTGATGGAAATGATTGTAAATCCGATCTCGCCGGAGCCCTTGAGCGCTGCTTCCATGGGGCTAAGGCCCTGCTCAAGATATCGCACGATGTTCTCAATCACGACCACGGCGTCATCGACGACGAAGCCGACGGCGATCGACAGCGCCATGAGCGACAAATTATCCAGGCTATAGCCGAGCACATACAGCACCGCGAAGGTACCGACGAGCGACAGCGGCACCGTCACCGCCGGAATGATCGTCGCCCAGAAATTCCTCAAGAACAGGAAGATGACCATTACCACCAGCGCGACGGTCAGCATCAGGGTGAACTGGACATCGGCGACGGCAGCCCGGATGGTAAGCGTGCGGTCGGCCGCAATCGACACCTTGATCGCAGGAGGGATTGAGGCCTGAAGCCGGGGCAACAAAGCCTTGATACGATCCACGGTCTCAATGACGTTAGCCCCTGGAACGCGCTGTACAGCGAGTACGATGGCCGGTTGTTTGCCATACCATCCCGCGAGCAAATCGTTTTCCGGCCCTTCGATTGCCTTTCCGATATCGCGAATTCGCACCGGCGAACCATTGCGGTAAGCGATGATCAACGCCTCGTAGGCATCCGGCCTCAGCAATTGATCATTGGTGTTTAGAGTGTAGCTCACGCGTGGGCTGTTGAGTGTGCCTTTTGGCAGATCGACGTTCGCGCCCGCAATCACGTTGCGGACATCCTCAAGACCGATCCCGCGCGCGGCCAACGCCTGCGGATTGACCTGGATGCGAATGGCGGGCTTCTGCTGGCCGCCGATACCAACGAGGCCCACACCGGGGATCTGCGAAATCTTCGGGAGAAGAATGTTCTCCGCATAGGCATCGATCGTGGTCAGCGGCAATGAATCTGAAGTCAGCGCGATCAGCATGACCGGCGTCTCGGCGGGGTTCACCTTCTTGATCGTCGGCGGATACGGAATATTTTGCGGCAAAAACGGGCTTGCCGCGTTGATTGCCGACAATACGTCCACCGCCGCACTGTCAACGGTCCGTGAGAGTTCGAACTGGACGCTGATTTGGGCAACACCGAGAGCGCTCGAGGACGTAAGCTGGGTGACCCCGGGAATCTGGCTCAACTGCTGTTCCAGCGGAGTTGCGACCGAAGATGCGATGGTTTGCGGATCGGCGCCCGGCAACTGGGCTGAAATCTGGATCGTCGGGTAGTTGACATTCGGAAGCGCGCCGACCGGCAACAGCGGATAGGTGGCGAGTCCGCACAGCAACAATCCGGCCATAAGCAGAACCGTTGCGATTGGCCGAACAATGAACGGCGCTGACAGATTCATGGAATTGCCTCCTGCACCGAGCTCTGCAGGTCGGCCTCCTGCGCGGCCTTGCCGTGCAGCTCCTGAACACGGCTCCCTTGCTGGAGCCTGTACTGGCCATCGACCACGACGTTCTCATTTGCCTCGAGGCCTTTATCGATCAGCGCTTGTCCCTGACTAATCTGCGCGACGGTGACGGGACGTAACTGTGCGGTTCCGTTTGGCAAAATCACGTAGACGTACGATCCCTTCTGACCCTGCTGCACGGCCGAGGCTGCGATAGTCAGCCCGCCTTTTCGGGTATCCAGGAGCAAATTTACGTTGACGAGTTGGCCTGGCCATAATCGGTGCGCGGTGTTTGGAAATTCGGCTTTGAGCTGAACGGTTCCCGTGGTCTGGGCAATCTGATTGTTAACAAGGAGGAGTTTGCCTTCGTCCAGCTTGATCTTGTCGTCCTGGCTGTAGGCGACGACCGTCAGCGGTCCTTTGGCCATCTGCTCCTGAATTTGTGGCAGCTCCGACTGCGGAAGTGTGAAGATCAGTGAAATCGGCTCGACCTGGGTGACGACCACAAGCCCATTTGGATCAATCGGGTGAATGATGTTGCCAACGTCGATCTGTCGTACGCCGGTTACCCCCGGGATCGCCGAAGTCAGCCTTGTATAACTGAGCTGGACGTTTGCCTGATCGATGAGCGCTTGGTCTGCTTTGACGGCGTTCTGCAACTGTGCCACTTGTGCCTTCTGGGTCTCGACCAATTGTGGAGTGGCATAGCCCTTGTCGCCCAGTTGGTTATAGCGAGAGAGATTGGCCTCCGCATTTACGAGCTGGGCTTGATCGCGATCGCGGTTTGCGGTCAGCTGCTCGATCTGGGCCTGATAAGGACGCGGATCGATCTGCGCGAGCAGATCGCCCGCCTTGACCGTCTGCCCCTCGGTAAAGGTGATTTGGGTGAGTTGGCCCTGAATCTGGCTCCGCACGATATCAGTGTTGTACGCAATGACTGTGCCGATGCCGCGCAGGTAGATTGGCACGTTCTTGCTGGTGACGGCAGCGGCAATCACCGGCACTGCCGGTGATGGCTCCACCGCGGTAGCCTGTGGGGAGTGTTGCGAGCGTTTGAAATACAAAAAGCCGCCGCCCGCCAACACGACAGTCAGAATTGCGGTGGTGACAATGATCTTTTGTTTCACGGCCGTTTCCTATTTGTGACAATTTTTCAGCAACCGCCGGCGGCCATTGTTGTAGACGCGTGAGCGGCCGTGCATGGGATGCCGCCGCTCGATGGAGACGAAACGATAGGGGATACGGTCGCGGCAGGTACCGGAGCCACTGAACTGAGGCCGGCGCCGCCGAGTTCTGTCGATCCCAAGGGAATCCCGGCGCGCCCTGCTGACGATGTCGCCGCGCTAGGATTCGACGCACCCGTGGAATTCGTTGTGGCCGTTGTGACGCAGGAGCTCGATGCGCTCCCCGAGATGCCGCCGCCATCGAACGACGCTCCCGAAGATTGCACCCCCGAATTGATGGAATTGGAACAGTTTGTATTTTCGGGGTTGAGACCGGCGCCCGATGGAGGCGCAGCGGGACTGATGCCCGGCGCCGCAATTTCGGTCGAACCCAACGGAACTCCCGCCGGTTGGACGGTTGAGCCCGACCCCAAGCTCAGCGGCGACGTCGCGCCCATACCGGCCGATGAGCCACCATACCCGTTCGTCTGCGCGACTGCCGGACCGCAATTCAGAACTGCTGCGACGGCCGCAACGACACACGTCTGTACAATTGGCCTCCAAGGTCGATGCACGAGACGATTGCTCCTGATATCTGCGCGGGCTCTTACGTTTCCACGACTTTCGTTGTTCGAATGACCGGGTTCGCCTCGCTGGTTCGCGCCTATTTCAGTCAGGTTCATTCACTCTCTCTTGGCCTGCGCGCTGAGTAGCGCGCAGCAGCTTGAGATCTAACAGGTTGCCCAAGCGTCCGTTGAAGGCCTAAGCCTATTTAGAGAGCCGACTTCACGTCTTACAAAAACGCCTCACGGCATTTCCAAATGCACGTCTAATGGTAGCGCATTGGGTGTTTCGACTAAAATCATTCGCCTTTGAAAGAGCGCATGGTTCTTCGGTGGCAAGCTGACGTTGCCAGAAAGAATGGAGAGAATTATGAACGCGAATTCCAAGGTCGTTGCGACCGCGGCAAGTCTTTTCGCGACGCTCGTCGTGACGGATCGGTTTGCGGCAACCGCGGCTCCAGCTCCGCGTCACCTCACCTATTGTCTATCATATGCCCAAGGAGGCACGGATTGCGGATTTACAAGCCTCGCTCAATGTAACGCAACCGCTTCAGGTCTCAACGCTGAATGCTCGCGCGACGTGCTGGGTACCGAGAGCTATTCCAGTTACACGCCGAGCCGTGTGATCGCGGCGTCCGCACGTCAATGACCGTCGAACTCAACGCGCCGGACGATGCTTAACCTATCTAAACCGCAGTCTAGCCGGAACGAAGAAGGTTCGTCCGACGATATCCAAAGCGTCGTGTCTCCCATCGATCGATAGCGGACGTGGGATCAACTCTCCATCAGCGGGCACTCAAAGAAAGGCCCTTCCTGCACAATTTGCCGTTCAAATTCGAAATAGTACGCCAGATCACGGAAGATAAATTGTGCCCAGCGTTGTCGTGTGTCGAGGCGAGGGGCATCGTTAGCTCTCGAAACTAAGATAACCGACGAGCGATGCACGTATACGAGCTACTCAGCCGAGATCAAGCGGCCTAAAGCGACGGAGCAAGCGATGGGCGGTCACTCCCGGGATTTTATCGATCCAAGAGATTTGAGGCCTACCCTGCAATTGGCGAGCCTCAACCGGACCGACTCGGCAGGCGACCTGATTTTCCGATTGCAGATGCCCACCTGCGACAGCCGTTTGGGCAAAGGACGGAAGATACCGATCAGCTTCAAGGCCATGCAAGCGCTGAACCGGCCTCCGCGGGGATGCTGCGCAACTCTCGTCCCAGCAACCGAGGCATCCAACCAGGTCCCTTAGCGGAAGAGAGGGCATCATGACCGACACGAACAATCCGCTTGCGATCGTAAACGAGTCGCGGGTATCAGCACCATGCGCGAGACCGAGCAGCCAGTAACCTTTGGGAATGGCAGGCAGCGCAGATCCACAGCGCGCCACCGACTTTCAGGCCGTGCTCCTCGCCATGGCCGGCCACGATCTTCGACAGCCTTTGCAAATTATCCAAAGCTCCCACGAACTTCTCGGCATCGGCATCCGAACCAAATTCGAGCAAATTCTGCTGCAGACGGGCCAACAGGCAATCGATCGCCTCAATGGGCAACTCGATCAACTGCTGGGCGCTGTTCGCCTCTACGAGCATTCCAAGGAAGCGAAGCTCTCGCCCGTCACGCTCGAACCGCTGCTTCGGCAAGCATGCCAGGAAAATGAGGAAAGGCGCGTCCGAAATTGCACGACATGACGTGATCACGCCGGTCTTCGTTGGTATGATTGCCGCGAGCAGCATCGGAGTTTTCCTGATTCCGATGCTGTATGTTACCTGGCAGAGATTGCGCGAGCGGTCGGGACAGATGTTCGCTCGAAAGGAAAAACTTCATTCAATCCCTGCTGAATAGGCGCATGCTAGGCGGCTCAACCAATCGCAAGAATCGGATGTTGCGTGTCAACTAAGCGTTGATAGCCATATCAGTGAAGAAGCCCACCCCTGGCGGACTTCTTCATCTTTTGCGGAGTGGCCGGCATCAATTTAGCCGCGCGACGGTTCATGAGACTGCGCCAATTGCAGCCGGCAACTCCGCCTCGTGTGGCTCAGTAGCGATTTGCGCTCGCCGACAGCATGGGTGACGCGGGCGCGGTGTACCCGTCGACCGTGGTGCCCGGGAAGCCAAACATGGGCGCCACATCGTTGTTGATGTCGGCCGGGAAATTGAGCACTGGTTTCGACACCTCGTTGAGCTGAGCCATTTGCGCATCCGTCAGGATCAGGTCGAGCGCAGCTAGGTTCGCCTGAAGCTGGTCCGGTCGGCGCGCGCCGATCAACGTCGATTCGACGCCTGGGCGGCTCCACACCCATGCCAGCGCGACGGCGGCAGCTGTTGCGCCAACCTCCTCGGCCACGGCGCAGAGCGCGTCAATGACGAGATAATCCGTCTCCCTTGGAACGCCCATCGCGGTGCGCTTGGTATCGACTGAACCGGCGTTCTCGCGGCGGAATTTGCCCGACAGGAAGCCGTGCTTGAGCGGCGACCAGGGCATGATGCCGATGCCCATCTCCTGCGCCATCGGGAACAACTCGCCCTCAGCAGTGCGCTCCAGCAGCGAATATTCCAGCTGCACGGCAATGATCGGTGCCCAGCCCCGGAAATGCGCAATGGCCTGCGCTTCCGAGACCTTCCAAGCCGGAAGATTAGAAAAGCCGATGTAGCGGTTCGGGTAACACATAACCCTGACTCAGGGCCCCATAACCCTAACTCAAATTTTTACAACTGGTGGCTGTTCAAAAAAGTACAGCGCGGGGTGCCCGGCGATTGAGGGCCAGGAGGTTTGCGAAACGCGCAGCAGTTTAGATATTTGTTGAAGCTTTCATTAGTCGTGGCAGTGCCGACGCTCTGCGCCTATCCCGATCATCGCCCCTACAGCGACAGACCGCTCGACGGATCGTCCTCCGCCAGGCTTCTTTCCAGATCGAGAGACTCCCAATAGGTCGCCGGCGCTGGCACGCCATTTCGCTTTTCGATTTTGAGATCAGGATTCGGAAACGTCAGCCGGGCGGTCTTGATGTCTTCGAGGAAAGCCTGCGTGGAGGCCCAGAGCTCGATCGTCCTGTCTAGGTCGGGAGAGACAATTGCGTTCGTGATGCGCTGGCACTCCAGCAACGCGCGGGCCAACGGCGGCGCCGCGAAGCTGGACGCGCGGACGAGCGCCTTCAGGCCGCCGATGTAGTCATCGCGGTAGATCGTCGGAACGATGAGCCGTGACTGTCCGGCGCCGACGAGTTCCTTGGTCATCATGATCCGCGACGTGCGGCCGTTGCCGTCGTTGAAAGGATGGACCAGAACCAGAAGTGTATGGGCAAAGATGCCCCGCGCGAGCGGACTGGTCAGGCTTTGCAGCGTCTCGAACCCTTCCTTCAGCGTGCCGTCCACCAGGTTCGGCGCGACGAACTCGGTTTCGCCCGCGTAGTTCGGCTCAGTCTTGAAGTTTCCAGGATCCTTTTCTGGCCGGCCGTCGAGTAGGATGCGGTTGCGCTCCCTGATCTCGTCGATGAACTCGGCAAACGTGCCCGCCATGGACATTCCCTTCGCCATCGTCGAGACCTGCCTGTACGTCTGGACGATATCGCGGCCGTCCGCCGGCCTTCCGTCGGGCTCCTCGTTTTCGAAGACGATGCGACGGGCCTTGTCGACGGAAAATCGCGTCCCTTCGATGTAGTTGGTGAAGTACGCCTCGATGAACGACGTGCACGCGCGTTCGTCGGGCCCGGCGTGAGGATCGGGCCTATCTGGCAGCGCTCCTCTGTTGAGGACGACGGCGAGCGCTTTGAGCCGCTCCATGCAGTCCGGATCGAACGGCGCGTCGCGCCTCTGCCGCGCGGCGACCTTTTCGTGAGCGAGCTTGGCTTGTCGCGTTCCCAGGAACGTACCGATCAGGTCGTCCAGGACCTTGAGTTCGTCGGACGCATCGAGCGCGTCGGCGATGCGGTGGGCGCGCTGGCGGATGGCCTTCAATCCGTCTTCGTGTTCGGTCTTCAGAAGCCTCTCAATTTCCGCCTCGACGCCTTCGCGGCCGACGTTACGACTCGGCCCGTCGCGCTCGCGCGAGGGCTTCAGGTTTTCGAGCAGGTTGCGGGAAGGGCTCGGGATGTACGTGCCCAGATATGCGACGTCGCCCTCGAGCGGTCCGGGACCGGGAAACGAGCGGACTTCAAGACCGGGAATGGAAAATCTCTTGCGTGCCTTGCCGTCGCTGTGCGTGCAGAAGATCCAGCCGGGAAAGAGCGGGCGCCCGTCCTTGCCCCGTTCGCGCCACGGGTTGACCGAAAGTCCCGTTCGTCCGGTGAGGACGGCGGCATGGACTTTACTTGCTAGAATGGGGGCCCAATGAGCATACGCAAATTCCTCGACGTTGCGACCCTCGAGTTTTCCGTAAATACCATCGGCGATCTTGCTCAGGCGACCGACTTCTGCCTGGCGTTGGATCGCCCTGTCGCGGGCGCGGTCTCCGGAGATGAATTGGATGTCGTCGGACATGGCAACATAAGCCGTGCTGGGAAGTCGAATATGTCGTATTACGTGACTTAGTAGCGTATTTTGTCGCAAAAGGCAACATAATTAAAAGCGGTATCATAGTAGGCAAGTGCGTCTGAAATGACATAACGGTCGGATTCTGCGCGCTTTGTCGCCTGAGACGACATAGCACGGAAAACCGTCGCAAACGCCTACTTAAAGCAGCCACAGTAAAAATCGGTCGCCTGCCCAACATCAGCCGACTAAGGGGCCGCAAACGGTCAAGCAAGGCACATGACGCTCCTGCCGCTCGACGACATGTCGATATCGGCAGGAGCGGTGCGCCAGGCGCGGCACCAACATCATCCTCACCAGCACCAGCAGCAGCAGCAGCAGCAGCAGCAGCAGCATGACGATGATGACCAACATGTCGATGCCATTCGTCATCATAGTGCTGCTGCTCGTCGCCGCGCCGATCATCATCAGCATGGTCTTGCCGGCACGGCCGAGTTTCCGCGAAGTTTCATCTAGGCCAGATCGCTCGATAATGCGGAAGACCGCGCATACCTGATATCCCTTATCGCTCTTACTGCGCTCCGTAATCCCGAGATGCGAGAAACATCCGCAAGATTCATAACGAATTCCAACCCGAATCCCTGGATGGAGCGAAATCGAAGCTGGACCCGGTTGGTCGAATTGCATCTTCTGCGGGGAGCCAGTCCGGAAGGCCGATCGATCGCGTGAACATGTCCTGCGGATGTGGCTGCTCCAGACCACAGGTGATCTGACGGCGACCTTGCGCCGCTGAACCGACTCGCATCAAAGGCGCTCTCTGACAGGGGCACCGATGGTAGAGCGCGAGGCATTCACCCGACAGGAATTCTACGACCTCGTCTGGTCGACCGCGATGACGAAGCTCGCCAAGCGGTTCGGCATGTCCGACGTCGGCCTGCGGAAGATCTGCGTCAAGCATGGGATCCCGACCCCGCCGGCTGGGTATTGGGCGAAGCTCGAGTTCGGCAAGAAGGTCAGCACGATCCCGCTGCTCGCGGCGGCGGCCGGCGTCAGCGACCGCGTCGTCGTGTCGGTCCATGCGGTCGTTGAATTGCCCGAAGCCGTCGTCACTGCCCAGCTGGCGGCCGAGGAGAAGATGTCGGACGCCATCGTCGTTCCGGCCGAACTACCCAGCCGCCTCCATCAAGTCGCATCGGCGACCAGGCAGGCGCTGAAGGCGGCCAAGGCCGACCACGAGCAATTCCTGAAGACGGAGCTAGGTCCAGGCGTCGTCAGCGCGCAGGTCGGCAAGCCGAGTGCCCAGCGCGTGGTGCTCATCGTCGACACCATCGCACGGACGCTCGAGCGCCTTGGCCACGCCACGGCTGACGCCAAGGACGGGGCCGACCTCATCATCGACGGCGAGAGCCTGCGGCTTCTGTTTCATGAGACGAAGGACAAGTCGGAGCACCACCCGACGGCCGCCGAACTTGCCGAGCAGGCGAAGTGGGAAGAGCGCCGGAAGCAATGGCCGACCCTGTACAATGCCGACCGGAGGCATTGGCGGTCCTGGGACTACTCGCCCTCCGGACGCCTCTCGCTGACCTTGGTCTCGCCGGTCTGGACCAGTTGGTCATCCGATCGAATCCTGGGACGATGGCATGACCGCAAGGCCGCGACGGTCGAGCAGCAGCTCAACGAGGTCGTCGTCGCGATGTACGCCGGCGTCGCCCTCCTCAAGCACAACCGCGCCAAGCTCGAGGAGCGCCAGCGGCTCCATCAGGAGGAAATGGATCGCCGGGAACGGGAGCGCGACCGCCAGGACCGTATCGCCAAGCGCGAGGCCTTCGTGCGTCTGAAGGCGAAAGAGCATGCCGAGCTTGTCGAACTCCGGAGCTTCAGCCGGCATCTCGACGGCGAGACGGTCGGACTCGATATGCCGAACGCTGCTGCGATCGCTGGCGTCGCCCGAGACATGGTCGACCGTCTGGAATTCTCGCTGTCGGGCTCGGCGCTTGATAAGGAGATCGAACGGCTGAAACTCTATTTGGACGGCGACTTGGCAGAAGAGGCTTGAACCACCGTCGCTCTGAGCTCACGGATCTCAGATAGCACCAAACCGCCCCCCCCCCCCCCGGCTTGAACGCTTAACGCGACCGTTACAATTCTCGACGCCGGTAGGATAGGGCTCTGATGGGTCGCGTGTGACAATTTGCTCGAAGCTTCCTTCTGGAGGAGCGAGACCCGTGGTCCATGTCGTCACCGTCGCCATTCCCTACGAAGTCGAGTTCATCCAGAGAGGCTGCCAGATCACCGAGGGCCTTGTCGTCTGGGACGAGGGTCCTGTCGCCATCGTGGAGGCGGACCTCTCCGAGACGGATGTGGCGTTCAGTATCGGTCCGATCGGTGCTTCAGGTCAGACCTATGACATCCTGTCGTTCGACGGGAAGGCTTGATTCTAAGTCCACATGGCCCGAAGCTGGCAGCAAAGACGATGCACTCTTCCTAGACAATGGCGGCGGGGTTAGTTGCCCGAACGGATCCGGCCACTTTCCCTGGGTCGACAGCTTTTCTGCTTCCCCAAGCCGCGAGATTGGCCGGACGGTATTTTTCGTCGACCCGCCACCGGTCGAACACCGAGGCGTCGATGGTTTCGTTGATCCGTTCCGTCGTTGCCTCGGAGCCAACCTCCGGCTCCAGACCGATTGGCCGGTAGAATGGCCGCGAGATCCAGCGGTAGAGGCCGTAGGCGAACGATCTATAGGAGTCGGTCACTTGGGGATTTACCTGCGATATGTCGATTGAGACCTGTTCTCTAAAGACGAGCCCGAGGCCGCCTGCCTTATTCATCAGCCACTTCAATGGCCGCTGGGCCAGCGGATCGCTCGCGTAGCCGCCGCCGACGTTAGCATGCGCGCCTACGAACCAGCGCTGCTCGACGTGCTCGATCGAGCGCGGTGCCGCCGCGCCCTGCCCGGTCTTTGCGGTTCTGGTCCAGAACGTCGGCTCGAAATTCTTCCTGTGTTCGTCCAATGCCAGCGCGTGGAAGGCATTTTCATTGTCGAGGCGCAGATGGGTGTCGAGAAAACGATATCGTTTGACCTTGCCCCCGGCGCTTACGATAGGCAGCCCTAACGAACCTACGGTGTCCCATACGCCGATGAACTTGACCTTGGTCGGGCGGGAATACTTCATGACCCATTTCTCCTCGATGGAAGCGTCCGCCGACAAAGGCTTCGACAGCAGCGTTCTTATGGTCGGCGCATCGTAGATACGGTAACGAGCGTAGAGCTGCTCGATCGACAGCGGCGCGCCGAGCCGGAGGATTCCGCACTTGCAGACGAGCCCGGACAAGCTGCGGGCCGTATAGGCGCCGCGACTGAAACCGAAGATGAAGATTTCATCTCCGTCGTCGAAATTTTGGATAAGCCAAGTGTACGCGGCGATGATCTCGTCGTCGATGCCGTACCCCGTGATGCCTCCACGCGCGGATTCGCCACGCTGGGTGCCGACGCCCTGCGAGTAATACACCCGCTGCTCGGATGTCTCGGCCGTCAGGCTCTTAAGTCGCCAGACGTTGGTGTTGTTGTTGAGCGTATTCCAGGTGCCGTCGAAATAGATGGCCAGACGCTTCACTGGGTTCGTCCTTCTTCGGTTGTGGGTCTCTTTGGCAAGGAAAAATGAGATTACCCGCCTTCGCCTGAAACTTTCAGAGGGCATTCTCGCATCGTGCCGCAGCACGGTTGACCGCGCAGCCCGTGCCAATATTCCGCCAACTTGATACGCCGCGAGTGCTCCAGGACAATCGGGCAGCCAAGGCCGCTCCGATGACAATCCCGTCGAAGAACGGAACGATGCCGATCTAGACGGCCGCAGATGCAGGCACTTCGGCCGTTTCGAAGCAGCCCCGTTTTCGGGTCGATCTTGGCGAGGGCCGAAGCAATGGGTCCGGTGTCGAACACGACTGCGTCGCGATAGGCGGAGAGCAGACCGATCTGCTCGGCAGCGCGTTCCGCCTTGAGTTCGATCTCCCCCGCCTCCCCGTGGGAAAGCTGAGCCTGGCTTGGCCAGAGGCCGGTCTCCGCCGCAGTTTCCTGAAGCAAAACGAATGCGTGAAGTTTTACCCACCAAGCTGGGGCAGTTTCGTGAGTAATACCTTTGCCAGCGTTCAGTCCAATGCAAAACGATCCGCCTGGATTGATGTGGCGCTCCGGGCAGCAAGCAGGCAGCCTGTTCCCGACCGGCCGCTCGAACACCCAGATTTCTCCGGAAATCTGGACGACCCTTAGCTCAAAAACCGACGTGAGGACCCCGCTTCGTCGCGTCGCAACGACGTCAACCTGCGCTTCAAACGCGTGGATTGGACGAAATTCGGCCCAGGTCGGACAAGATTTTGCGAGCGCTGAAATTGCCATTGCACGAAGCACTCAAGCCCGCGGCTCTCGAGGCATTGCGTGCGAGCGTGCCGCCGGTTCGTTCCGCAGAATCTGCACAGCCGGGGCTTGGGCAGTCCAGAGCAGGTCCGAAGCTGCGTCGAAGGACATCAGGCGACCAGAAGAGAAGTTCTTGCGGACGGCTGGATCCGCGACGCTGGACGCAACCGTGCCGAGTCGAATTCCGCCGTGCTCGACGGCCTGCTGCGTCCGCTCAGCCTCGATCGTTGCCCGACTTGCAGCGCAACGAACGCTGTCGTCGCCGCGGTGCCCGAGACGCGTCATGGGCGTCTGGCCGTACTCGATCCCGACCGCGAGATCGATGGCGGCTTCCGATCGGACAGCTTCCAGGCAGAGATCGAATGACGATCGCATAGCCGAGGCGCACAACACCGCCTGCCGCACACTCCTTGCAGCATCGTCAGCATGTTCGCCCTCCGCCACACAACCGTGGATGCAGTCGCCGATGAAGCGGATGCGTTTGCCGCCGAAGTCCTCTTTAAGCACGTCATTGAGCTCCTCTCGGATCACATGAACGATCTTGACAGCTTCGCGGATTTTTTCGGAGCCGCCATCGATGGCTCCGTCAACGAAACTGGTGAACCCATCGATATCTGCAAAGACAGACGCCATGCCCATGCGGATCGAATTCGCTGGTGTGAGTTCGTTAAACTTGACCTTCGACAGCGGCAACGAAGGACGTTTGAAGCGGAACATCGGTTCGGAGAAGTCGAGGGCAACTGCCGAAGCCGTCCGCTCCAAGCTATCGAAACCGAACCTCTTTACTGCGTCTTGGACGTACGCCTCATCAAGCGTCATGGTGCCAGCTGACTTGCGCACGGCTCCGGCGGCCGCGCGCTTCTGAGCCGTCTCAGTCAGAAATATGCCTTGCTCGGTTCCCGAGCTCACCAATTTTGCAGCGTGGTTTGCCGGCCGCCCAAGAAACAGCGTGTCCTTCTCATGCGCACCACGTCCGGTGGTCATGGCGAGGCATTTCCCATGATCGATGCCGAATCGAATACGGGACGGGAAGCCATGAGCCTGGCCGACTTTTTGAGCGGCTTCCGTCAACTTGCGGGCGAGCGCAACGGCCCGCGCGATCTGTGCCACGGGATCGCCCGCCGGGGAATTAATGACGGCGTGCAGACGGGCGCCGTGATAGTCGACACGATCTCCATCGTCGCCGTCTACGATGGAGTCCCAAATGCGATAGTGCATGTTGAGGAAGCGAAGAAGTTTGCGGTGGGAGGCTTCGGTTTCTTGACCACCTTCCGAAACCAGATTTTCGAAGTCTAGAAGCCGCCCGTACAGATGCGCCCCTTCTACGACGAACGCCTCGTTGAGGGGAAGCCGGCCCATCAGTCCACGCTTTCGCATGTCCTCGGTGAGGATAGCACTGTCGAGAGCGACATGCCGATCGACATTGGGGACGGTCTTCAAGTGCTCTCGAATTCGAGATTTGGCGCGATCTGCATTCCAAGACATCTGACGGCTCCTTAGATGGAATAGACGTCGAACTCGACGCCGTGCTTCACTTGCACCTTCGTTGGTCCCCGGAAGGCGTCGGTGTCGATGCCAGACCTCAAGATGAGATCCCGCAAATCGGGACTTAGGCGAATTGGCCCGAGGTCGGGCGATTTTGCCTGTTCGTAGCGAGCGGCGAGGTTCACCGTCGCCCCGAGGATCGTGACGGCGATTCTGTTTTCCGCTCCGAAGTCGCCGAATGAGACATTGCCGGCGTGAAGGCCGATACGAATTCCCAGTTCAAGCCCATGGTCTTCGAAGTATCGCAGGCTCTCTTCGACGATCTTCCTCGCGCAATCCAAGACCGCGGGCGGTTCGACCATTTCGCGCTCGGCGGTATCGATGAACCAATAGGCCATCACCCCGTCGCCCATTAGCTTGTCGATTTGGCCATTCGCCTTCCGGACCAAGTCGATTTGAATCGTTGCGAGGATGCGGAGATGATGGGCGACCTCGGCGGGCTGCTTGTTCGCGGCCCAAATGCTGAAGTTGGCGAGATCGCTGAAGTAGACGACCACCCTACGATTCTGGATTGGACCCGTCTGACCGCCGGCAGCCAGCTTAACGATGCCGAGTGCATCACCGTCCGAAAAGCGCCGAAGGAGCAGTTCATGTTCGGCGGCGGAGCTCCTAAGCTCGGAACGACCATACGTGGCTTGCTCCAGCTTCACGTTCACGACGTCGGCCAAGGTCTGTATCCAGATGACCTTTTCTGCGTCGGACAGGTCCTGTTGAAAGGAGGCGTCGATGCACAACAAGCGGACTGAGCCGCATGCCTTGATGTCCGCGGTTCGGGAGCCGGTCTTCCCGGCCAGGACGTGCAGCAGCCCCTGCTCGCCCACCAACTCGCCGGCGCCTCTGAAGGTTACGGTCTGCTCGTCCGCTCTGATTTCGATCTGGCCGCTCAAGACCAACCAGCAGCCCGTTACACGATCGCCACGCCGACAGACCAATTCGTCGGACAAGAAATCGGTGACCGTGACAAGTTGGGAACGGGCGATAGCGCAGCGGATCAATGCCGGATCAGGGCAATGCTCACCGAGAAACAGGTCGAGTTGCCGGTCAATGTTTTGGGCACAGCCCATGCTCAACCCCAAAATGAAACAGAAAGCTCAAGTTCGAACATTTTCTTTTGCGCTACGATAACTACCGCTACTCCGAACATAGAAAAGCACTTGCCGGAAGTCAAGGACCATCTATACTGCTACTCCGAACATTTTCTGCGAGAGGTCAGCGCGTGGCTGAAAATATCCGAGATCGAATTAAGTCATTGAGAAAAAAGGAGAAACTTACCTTGGACCAGCTCGCCGAGCAGGCTGGGCTGAGCAAATCGTATCTTTGGGAATTGGAGAACAAAGACCTTCCCCGTCCGTCCGGTGAAAAACTCGCTGGGGTGGCGAAGGCTTTGAATGTGACCGTCGACTACCTCTTGGGAGGAGATCCGACGGAGAGCCTGGTAGCAGCCGAAGACAAAGCATTCTTCAGGGAATACGAAGCCATGTCGCCGGAGGCCCGCGCTCAGCTGCGACGGTTGGCCAAGGCATTGGACAAGTAGCCATGGATTTTGAAGGCTGGGGTCTTCAGAGGTGGGCAAACCACTTCAATCAAATGCTGAATATCGCCAACCCGCCCAATCGCTACAAATTCGACATCGGCGAGCTTGCGATGGAGACCTCGCGATCTCTTTTTCCCGGCGATCCCATCGTGGCGGTGAAGGAAGAAGACTTGGATGGCTTCGCCGGTGCGCTCGTGCCCGCCGAGTCGCGAACCAGATGGGGCATCGTTTACGGCACCGGACAATCGCCGGGGCGGCGGAGGTTCACGATAGCTCACGAGTTCGGGCACTACCTCCTCCACAGGAAGAAGTACCCGGACGGAATCCACTCGAGCGAGGCTGACGTCGACGGGCGGACAAAGATCCAGGTCGAACGCGAGGCCAATGAATTCGCCTCTTGGCTACTGATGCCTCTGGACGATTTCAGGAAGCAGGTGTCGCCGCAGGACAAACCTGATTTCGACGTGTTGGGAAACTGTGCCGATCGGTACGAAGTTTCCCTTGTGGCTGCCATTCTAAGATGGTTGCGGTACACCGAACGAAGAGCGCTGCTTGTCACTTCAGTTGACGGATTTGTCAAATGGTCATGGTCGAGTAAACCTGCCCTAGTCAGTGGTGCGTTCATCCGCACAAGCCGCGGCCCCGCCCCCTTGCCGGCTGGATCCGCCGTCGCACAGGAGCAGTTCACGCCGGAGGTCCGCGCCGGCGTCGATCATCCGACGGGAGTATGGTTCAACGAGCGCGCTCGAGAACTTTCATTCAGAAGCGAGAAGTACGACACGGCCTACACCCTGCTGCACCTGGGAGGAGCCGAACCGAAGGCTTGGGACGAGGGTAGGCCTCTCGAGGATACCTATGAACGCTTCATGAAGCGGTAGGTCAGACTACCACGGGAGCACCGGATCGAGCGCTTCCTGCTCCAAACCCATTGGTTCCTTATCGAACGGAAGCAATTGAGCCAACGCTGCGACCGCGCTGTCGGACCGTGCGATGGAGACTAGGCTTGGATCTGGTGCGGTAGGCTGTCCGGCACTTTCCGCCAGTTGCTGCGCCATCAAATGCGGCGTCGGCCTCCGGGGCAACCGTCGAGCGCGAGTTGCTTTCTTTACTTGGAAACCAGGACCTTCCCGAGCCAATCAAGCCACATCAAAATGCGCTGAGAAGCCGCGGTCTCCACCGCGATGTGGGCTGGTCTCAACTCCGCAAAATAAGGCATCCGGAGAATCGATCGCGGGCTTTCTTTGGTGTGAGCCAAAGGTCTGGCGTCGGTCGCCTGAAGACCGTCACCGCCGTCAAACCGGTCAACCGCTGTCCGCAGACCGTCGTCAGGTCCGCCGAGGTGAAGCGGTTTGAGAAGAAGTACGTGGCGCTGTTCGCGCTTGCGAAGGAGCAAGGACGGCACTTCCGGAAGGTGAAGCTCGAACTCGATGCGAAGGGCGCGAAACCGGTGTTCGACGTCAACAAAATTGGCGCGACCTACTATGTCCGGTCAGGCTGCCAACACGATTGTTGCAACCAAAGCTTGACAGAGGCTCGCCGGTCTGAGTCTCCTGCAACGCAGACTATTCTACCTACACAACGAGCGTGTCACCGAGCAGACGGTGATGCGTAAGAGAACGTGGGGGGGGGGCGGGGGGCGTCTATCATGGTCGACAACACTGATATTGCGGAGACGCCGGTTGCAGGCGTCGCACAACCTCGACAACCGAACCTGCAAACCTGGCTTCGCTTCGGCGCATACAATCCTCTTCATGCGCTGATTGGCTTTTTTCTCCTTGCCCTCGTGATTGCGTCCGCAGCTTCGGCAGTCATCTTTTTCGCAGCCGCCCAATTCCAGTCTCGCGTCGCGGAGCTGAGCTTGAACGGGGCGCCAATGACGATCTGGCGCGTCGACGAATTTCGAGCCGATTTCAAGAATTGGGCCGAAGACATCAGGAGATTGCGCGACGGGATCGCACAGGATCAGATCAACCTCGCGAAAGACAAGCAGAACAACTTCGTGCTGACCGCCGACCAGGATAGCTCTGTAAGGCGCCTTAGCGACGACGTCAGGTCGCTGAAGCAGAAAGTGCTCGCCGCATCGACGCAAGGAACATCATCGCCCGCAACTGGCCAGTCTGAAACCGATCAGAACATCTCGGACGTCATTACCCAGACCGAAATGCTGCTCACACGAGACGACCTCCAGAACCGTTTCGGAGCCGACCTTGCAGCCGTCAAAAAACGCTACGACGAGAGCACCGAACTTCGCGCACGGATCGAGAACCGCCAAGCCAAGATAAAAGGTTACGAGACCTGGATCGCGTATCTGCAGGAGCAGCGCAAGGATAGCTTTGCGGACTTTCCTTGCCATTGCGGATCTGTGGGGGCTGACCGAAGAACAGCGCCTCTTGATTCTCGGCTAGGGTCGCACACCACGCATCTCCGAGAGCCGACTGCGTCGCCCCTCGGATGGGTTGCGTTCGACGATCGAGAGCTTCTTCCGTCAGTTCCCGCCAAAACGGCGATAGCTCGATAACGAATAGGTTAACTCGGTCGGCGTGGAACGATGCCGATGGGAGTGAAGGTATATACGGCTTCGCCGTTTTGATTGTAGGCGGTCCACTTAATCCGCACCACGCCTTGCGGTTTGGTCCGCGATGGCGTCAGACCAATCACTTCACCCTCGATATGGAGTACATCGCCAGGTCGTACCGGCACCAAAAAATGCAAATCTTCTACACCAATCCCCATAAGCGGATGCGGCCCGAATGGCCGCACCTCAACAGCGAGGCGCATCGATAAGGCGGCAGTGTGCCATCCCGACGCCGCGAGTCCTTTTAACGGGGTCTTCGCAGCGGCGACTTCATCCAAATGGAAAGGCTGTGGATCGAACTCCGCCGCGAACCGCTTAATGTCACTCTCGGTTACTTGAACCTCTCCGCTTCTAAAGCGCATTCCCAAGACAAGGTCGTCAAACCACTCAATCATTCCACTCTCCACCTAGCAGGCTGTTGAAGAAGTCTCTAGCAGGCGGGCTGCGGAAGTGAATCGGATGGAATGTGTACGTTAGAGGCAACTGCAATACCAACGATTTTTATAATTTTCCTTTCCTCCCATCCTCGGTAACCTTTAAGAGCGGTGTCTCTTTGAGCAGGTTTTCAGGCTGAACCCTGTCCCAAAGACTTCCCTTTCCAAGCTCTCTCCCGAGCTGATCCTGCCTTCTCAGCCACTCTTCGGATGTTCGAATTCTATTGGGATGAATTTCATCCAGCAGCGCATAATTTCTTTTGACAATTCCATGTTTCCAGAGGTTCCAAAATCCCGTGACATTAACGCGGAAACTCATGGTGCTTTTGTCGTTGGGATCGGCGTTGTATCCCGCAGGCAAATCCGAGATCGCCTTACGCGGACCTTGTTGCCAATATGTTTCCAGATCGGTGTCGATATATTGTGCGGGATGTCCAGTGATCTTCTCAAAGGCCGCAGCGAGATCCGCGTACTTCACATGCTCAATGGCGACTTCAAGGTCCATCCCATTAGCTCGGTCCGGATTGTCGAATAGCCAACGAACATAATACCCGCAGTCCTCCAATGCCACGTGCGGTACAGCGCCATCGCCCAATGGCACCCTCCAGGTAACAATCCCGTCTTCCACGGTGGGAGTCATCGGTGTTCGCGGAGTGATTGCCATCTCCATGTAGGGACCGGATGTGAAAAGAGCGGCTCCCATCCTGTCTCGGTTCACCTGATTCTGAGCTAACACCCATTCACCAATACGACCCTTGCCGTCATAGTGGCCGGTGCGGAATTTCGAAACATAGCCTGACTTCTTGAGGCCATAGTCGAGATTCCCGTAAACGAAGAATTTGATTCCTTCTTCGATGGCGATCTCGTAGCTGCGGATCGCCCAATAAGTCTCGGTTTTTTCGCCGGTGTTGAACCCGTCGATATTAACAAATGCTCCGTCACATCCGCGAAATCCTTCGCGCAGCGTAGCATCGTCGGCGAATGAGCCTTCGAGAAAGGACACGTTACCAAGCGCGAGGAGGGATTTGGCTCGCCAAGATGTCGTGTCACGTGTGAGAACTTTAACGGAGTATTTTTTATCCGCGACCAGACCTCGAATGACGGGGAGGCCTTGGGCTCCCGTGCCCCCGATAACGAAAATCCTGGAAGTCGTATGGGATAGCATAGTGTCTCCGTATGTTTAGCGAGGTGGGTCTCCGTCAAGCGACCCTGTTGATTGGATATTGACTTCGGGCGGTTTCTCTTGAGCTGGCGTCGCCGGATCAAGCTGCGCGGGCGTAGAATCTCGTTGAACATCCTTTTCTTCTTGGGTGATCGAACAGATTCGCTGATTTGGAAGCTAGGAGCGTGCCAGATCAGCGCTACCATCGCGTTAGACTCAGATCGAACCAAGTGATCGATTTGTGAGGTCTGCACAATGAAGCGTGGCCTGTATCGTACGCTTTATGCTGGATAGCCTTGCCAATTCCCGCAACAGTAATGCCTCGATTAATTTCGTTTGATGCTGAAGCTTCTGGCGTATTTCCTGATCACCGATCATATCAACGATGCCATCGAATCTCGTGAGACTTCTCTGGAGTACATCGATGGTTTGACTCAATGTTTCGCACGTGCTTGCCACCACGACGATTTCATCCAAGGCTCCTCTTGACGATATTCGAACGGCATCTCCTTGACTGAGGTCGGCAGATTTTTGGGTGGGCTTAGTTGGTCTTTGGCACAGTCGGACTACGGCTCCCATTGCCTAACCTTTCATTTCCATGCAGAAAATTGCATCCCGGTGGGCGACCACTGATGGCGTCATGCCACGCGGACCGTGTTCAGAAACTCTCCGACCTCCGTCTTGAGTCTTGCGCTATCGTTGGACAGCATTTGTGCTGAAGTCAGGACCTGACTTGAAGCGGAGCCGGTTTCGCTCGCGCCGCGTTGCACATCGGTGATATTCGAAGCCACCTGCATGGTCCCCTGCGCCGCCTGCTGGACGTTGCGAGAAATTTCCCGCGTGGCCGCCCCCTGCTCTTCGACCGCGGATGCAATGGTCGATGAGATTTCCGATATGCGTCCGATCGTCCCGCTGATTTCCGTGATCGCGATCACCGAGTCCTGGGTCGCCGCCTGAATGCCCGCGATCTGGTGACTGATCTCGCCGGTCGCTTTGGCGGTCTGTTCAGCGAGCGCCTTCACTTCTGATGCGACCACCGCAAAGCCACGGCCCGCTTCCCCAGCCCGTGCCGCTTCGATGGTAGCGTTGAGGGCCAGCAAATTGGTCTGTCCGGCAATGGTGTTGATCAACTCCACAACGTCGCCGATGCGGGTCGCGGCCTGTGACAACGCATTGACGCGATCATTGGTCTTCTGTGCCTGCTCCACCGCCGCACCGGCAATCCCAGCAGCTTCCTGCACCTGACGGCTGATCTCGCTGACCGAGGTGCTCATCTTTTCGCTGGCGGACGCGACCGACTGAACATTAGCCGAGGCCTCCTCCGAAGCAGAGGCGACCACGTTCGAAAGCTCTTGAGTAACCTCGGCGGTCTTGGTGAGCGTATTGGCTGCAGCCTCTAGTTCGGTCGAGGACGATGACAGCGAGCCGACCAGTTCGGCGATCACGGACTCGAACCGGCGGGTGATGGCGTCGACGCGCTGCGCGCGTGCGATCTTGGCATCCGCTTCCGCGGCCGCAGCTTCGTCGGCGGCTTTTTTCGCGATCAAAGAATCCTTGAATATCTGCAGAGCATTGGCCATTTGGCCGATCTCGGTCTTCTCGCCCTGCTGCGGCACGATCGCGGCGAGGTCGCCCTCGCCGAGCGCGCGCATCGGCGCAATAATCGAACCAATGCCGCGACCGATATCGCGCACAAAATAAGCGCCGGTGGCGATAGCAAGAATAATGGCCGCGGCAAGAATACCGACGATCACCTTGAAGTTCAGTTCGTAGCTGTCAGCAGCGTTCCGGGTAGCAGCTTCAGCCCCCTTGTTGTTCAGTTCGATGTCCTTTTTTAGGAGCAGCGGCCATTTTCCGGCTGAGCGATGTTATCTTGGTTACGACCAAGTCGCGCGCCGTAGCGACGTCGTTGTCCTTGCGAACAGCGTCCATGGCTTCCTGTGTCAGAGAAAGAAACTCCTTCCAGTCCCTAGCGATCTCATCCGCCAGACGACGTTCTTCCGGCGAGGTCACCAGCGGATCATAAGTCTTGAACGCCTGGTTCATTTCCTGCGCGATGCTATCCAAAAGCTTTTCCAACGCCCTTCTTTCCTGCTGGTCGGTCATCAGCACGAAGAGCGACACGTTATTTCGGTATCGCTGAACTAGCACCTGAAGCTCTCCAAGGATCTGTACGCTTGGCAGCCAGTTCGTCGCAAGATCGACGGTGTGACTATTGAGTTCTTGCATCCTGTTCACGGCGAACGATCCGATGCCGGCTAGGGCGACCAACAGAAAGGAAATGACGGCAATCAATTTTAGACGAATGGACAGTTTGGCAAGCATGGCTGAACCCCCAAGGAACTTTCTAGCAGCTGGTTGAGCAGGTTATCTCGTTGCGATCTGGGCTCGATGCCGAGATGAACCTCCGACAATGTCCTGCGATCGGACGAGTGACTCTCGAGGCATTTCCATGAATACCTATTACTCTTGCCCCCTGATTGGATCCGAACGAGAGACTCCGACCGCCGCCTGTGCTCGCGCGGGTGCGGGCCTGGGTCTGATCAAAAGGAACGTCGGAACGAGGCCAATGAGGGTGATCGCCGCCATAACCTACCAGGCCACTCGGAAGGCCTGTACCCACTCCGCGACCTCATGAGGCACGCCGACGATGGCGACCAGCAGAGCGACTCCGATTGCGATTCCAGTCTGGCGGATCATGTTGATTGCTCCGGAACCTGTCGCGAACGATGAGGGAGGCAGCGATGACGTACTAACCCCCATCAAGGTCGGCAGCGCTAATCCGACACCGAGGCCGATCGGAAGCATGCCAAAAGTCGCGGCGAGAAAGCTCGCCTCAAGACCGGGCACAACGGACCACCAGACCTGTCCGAGAGCGAATGAAATGATGCCCGCGGCGGCAACCGCGGCGGCGCCGAATCGGGCTATGAGCCGGCGTGAGAATAGAAGCGAGATGACGGGCACCAGCAGCGGGCCCGGCGCCATCGCGAGACCGATCTTCAGAGCCGACCAACCCCAGATCATCTGATCCCACAACACGATCGACAGCAAAAGCGCGCCAAAGGCCACCGAAAACGGAGCGATAGCCAGCGTGGCTCCCGTGAACGGACGGATGCGGAACAGGTCCGGGTCGATAAAAGGGTCGGACGACCGAAGGCAGTGCGCAACGAACCACCCGAGGAAAATGACCGTCGCGGCGCAGGCAGCAATGATGCCCGGGGAATGCCAACCCCAGTCGTTTATCTTGACGATCGCAAAAACCAAGGACGCCACACCGGCGGTTACCACTAGCGCTGCTCCAAAATGGGGGTGTGAACTGTTGTGGCCAGGAACTCTCGGGAGTTTTCGCCAACCGACGACCAGGGCGATCAGCCCGATCGGGAGATTGACGAGGAAGATCCAGCGCCAGTTCACCGTGACCAGAACCCCGCCGATGAGCGGCCCGAGCGCCGCCGCGACGCCGCCGGCAGCCGTCCACGTCCGTACGGCGCCGCTCCGGCCCTCAGGGGGGAAAGCGGATAGCAGTAGCCCAAGCGATGTCGGCGTCATGAGCGCGGCGGCGGCCGCCTGCACGACGCGAAAAACCACGAGCATCTCAGTATCGGTGGCAGCGGCGCACGCGGCTGATGCTGCGGTAAAGGCCCCGATCCCGACGAGGAAGCTTACATTGCGTGGATAGCGCTCTGACAAGCGTCCAAAAAATACTAAAAGGGCCGCATACGCTATCGTGTACCCGTTAAGTATCCAAGAAAGACTCTCAAGGCTGGGATTGGCGAAGTCCAGAGCAATGTTGGGTAGGGCGACATTCACAACGAAGAGATCGAGATTAGCCAGAATCATTCCGACGGAGACGATGGCCAGCACCTGATTCGGAGTGGTTGCTGAAGAGAGATCACCAGATCCTCGCGCGGTCGGAGTGGCATCGAGTGCAACCTGCGAGGGGGAGCTGCTAACGTGTTGAGTATCAGTCGCCTTGTTCTGCTCGGCCGCGGACTCTATCATGTGATTTCCTTTCCTGCTGTGTTCGTAGTTCCGTCAACCTTGTGACCGACGATTTTCTGGCTCAAATCCACGACCCCAGACGGCAGAAAACGTCCCGGCCGAGAGTTATTGGCGAGGCTGGGCTTGGCGGTGCGAGCCGTCCCTTGCTTGAGCGGAAACAGGAACGGCCCCGACTCTCTGCAACGAAGCTCAAGCGCCCACGGGCGAAATGGCTGAGACCCCGCCGTCAATCAGGAAGTCTGCTCCGACGACGTACGCGGAATCGTCCGACGCGAGATAAACCGCCAGCTTCGCGATTTCCGACGGATCGGCCATCCGCTTGCTGGGATTGTTCGTTGCAAGGACGCCCTTGACCGCGTCGCCCTGCTCTTCGCCTGCGAAGCGACCGAACATCGCCGTGTCCGTCGGGCCTGGGCTTAGGGTATTCACGCGAATCCCGCGGCCGACGAGTTCGGCGCTGAGGATTCGCGCGAGATGGATGACCGCGGCCTTGCAGGTCGAGACGGTCGAGGTCGTCGGCCACCCCTTGCGCGCGCCAACGGACGCATTGATGACGACAGACGAGCCCGGCCTGAGCAGCGGCAAGGCCTTTTGAATGGTGAAGTAAGCCCCTTTAAAATTGGAGCCTATCACCATGTCGAAGCTTTGCTCTGTCACCTCTTCGAACGGCAGGAACTCGCTGTAACCTGCATTTACGAACAGGCCGTCCAGGTGCCCGAACTCCCGCTTGATCGTGGCGAACATCGTATCGAGGTCGGCGAGTTTGCTGACGTCCGCGCGAACGGCGAGACTTCCGACTCCCAGAGTCCCCTTAGCCGCCTGCAGCGTCCTCTCATTCAAGCCGCAGATGGCGACGCGCGCGCCCTCTCGGTCGAATTCCTGCGCGGCGGCCAGCCCGATCCCGCTGTTACCGCCGGTGATAAGGATATTCTTGTCCGTTAGCCTACTCATTGTCGTCACTCCGTCAGATTATACATGTCCGTGTCGGTTACAATTTCAGGCAAATTTGGCTGACGCCATTTACAAGCTTCGGGAGACTCGTTTTGCTGAGAGCCTGCTCAATGGCGTCGTTCGCAGCGTTGAAGATTGGGCCGAGCTTTCGTTTCATCGCATAGGCCACCGCGCATCCTTGAGGAGCTTGAGGATCTTCCTCTGGAGGCTTTTCGCGATTGCCTCCGAAGTCGTCCCCTCGTCGACGCTGTTACATCGAGTGTCAGATCGTCGAATTTGGTCACAGCACGATCGGCTTGATCAGAACCGGAGTGTGCATCACAACGTTTTCATTGAGAACCACGGCGACCTGTGCCGGAGTCATTGGACCACCTTCTCGAAGTTTACGGAATGGATGCATCATATCGGCTTCTTCGTTTCTGGCTCGTGTGAGTGATGAAGTTAAACTAGACCAAACATATCCGTATCGGTTACAGTTTCAGGTAAATTTAGCCGACGCCGTGTACCAGCTCCGCGAGACTCGTTTTGCTGAGAGCCTGCTCAACAGCGTCGTTCGCAGCGTTGAAGATTGGACCAAGCCTTCGTTTCATCGCGCCGGCCACCGCACATCCTTTATGCACTTGGCTGCGCATGGCAAAAACGCCGGTCTCGCTTTCAACCGCCTTATAGATCTGACCTAGCGTTATGCGAGATGCCGGACGCCGGAGACTCACGCCGCCGTGGCAGCCTTGACGAAGAGCGACCAATCCCTCCCTCTCGAGGAGCTTGAGGATCTTCCGCACCACGACCGGGTTGGTCTGGAGGCTTTTCGCGATTGCCTCCGAAGTCGTTCCCTCGTCGCCGGCGTAAGCGACGAAACTCATGATATGGACGGCACTCGCCATACGACTGTTCGCTGTCATAACGATAACCATATCAGTTACATTTAAGCTGTCAAGCTCGAACGTGGCGTCCGATCGCCACGATCTCTGCCAGCACAGGCGGTGTTCCCGGTGATGCCGGCGTTGTTGACCAGGTGGGCAGCGTTGCCGTCGCCGCCGGGAATTGCGGGCCGCCTTGGGAGTTCAAGCGGCGCATCACAAAGGGCGCGTACGAACGCGTGATCCCTATCCACTCGCATTTAATTGACCAGAACTTTCTGGACTACGTAGAGAAACGCCGAACGGTCGGCCTGCCATTGTTCTATCACCCTAGCCGAGCTCGCGGCGGAACCGCCGCGAATCCGCAGTGGCAGAAAGTTGGCGAGAGGCTGGGCGAGTGGGTACGCGGGTCCTTGCGCATCAATGGCGTGGTGTCGAATCATGCTTGGCGGCACAGATTCAAGTCCGTCGCCAGACACGTTCACATGCACCCCGACGTCGAATCGTTCACCACCGGCCATGGTGCCACCGATAACGAGGACGAACGCCAGAAGATCGGCGTCAAGTACGGTAACAAATGGGTTAAGACGCTATCGCAGGCGATCGAACAGTACCCGTGCTACAAGATCGCTGCGCTTAGCCAGCCGGCGGCACCGCATAAACGAGTACGTCGCACCCGCGCGCTTACACAAGGAGCAACTCTAAGTCGCTTTTCCCGAACGAGGATAATCTTTAGCGATGACCGAAATGGGTCAAAGGCGAGGATTTGACCCTCGGCCGGCACTTCCGGTCTACCCCAATAATCGGACGTCTGCGGTGTCGGTCGCCACTTCGCATTTGTGCCAAAAGCGGAAATGACAATCGACTCGACAATCTAGTGCGACTCCTTTGGCGTGGTCGCGAGTGTACTCGCTTCCTTATGTTTCAATCCGGCAAACTTCACCCGGTTGGTTTCGACCCATTCCGCCGAGAGCTTCTCAAACAAGATCGGCGGTACGCTGACCTTTCGCCCTCCTTCGATCAGGGCCAATGCGTCGGCTGCTGACGACGGCCATGACGGCTCGGCAGCGCTGCCCAATGCCTCCAGCACACGTTCAGCGGTCGCCGGTATGAACGGCCATGCAACCGTTGCCGCCAACGCCAACAGGTTCACGCTGGTGCGAACGACGACGGCAGCGCGATCAGGTTCCTTAACGACGTGCGACCATGGCACACCCGACACCAGATAGGCGTTGGCGACACTCCAGATGGCGCGGACCTCATCCGCTGCCTTGCGAAGCGACCGTTCTTCCTGGTGCGATTTCAGATTTGCCAGGTGTTGCGTCAGTTCGGAGACAAGAGAATGCTCAAGTTCGCCCGCTTTGCCCGCTGCCGGCACGACGCCGTCGTATTTTGCGACGACGAACGTCAGCACCCGGTTGACGAGATTGCCGAACGTATCGGCGAGATCGTTGTTCACGCCGGTGGCAAACCGCTCGAAGGAAAACGCCGCATCGCTACCCTCGGGTGCGTTTGCCGCGAGCCACCAGCGCCAATAATCCGCCGGCAACAGATCGAGCGCCTGGTCGAGAAACACGCCTCGGTGCTGGCTGGTGGAGAATTTCTGTCCCTCATAAGTGAGCCATGAAACACCCTTGATCACGTCGACGGTCTTCCAGGGCTCGCCCGATCCCAATAGCGTGCATGGAAACGAAACCGTATGAAATGGCACGTTGTCCTTGCCAAGGAACTGTAGGTATTCGACGTCGTCCGCCCGCCACCACCACTTCTTCCAGTCGCGGCTCTCAGGATCAGCATTGGCCCATTCCTGCGTCGCCGCGATGTATTCGATCGGAGCGTCAAACCAGACGTAGAAGACTTTGCCTTCAAAGCCTTCTTTCGGCACCGGAACGCCCCAAGCGAGGTCGCGCGTGATACAGCGGTCCTGGATGCCCTCATCGAGCCACTTGCGCGCGATCGACGTCACCAAATGCGGCCAACCCGTGCGCGAAGCGAGCCATGTCTCCAGATTGTCGACCAATGCCTGCTGACGCAGGAAAAGATGCTTGGTCGGACGCACTTCCAGGTTCGTGCTGCCCGAAATCGCAGACCGTGGCCGGATCAAGTCGGTCGACTCCAGCAGCCGCGAGCAGTTCTCGCATTGGTCGCCGCGGGCGCGGTCGGACTCGCAGTGCGGACAGGTACCGACGATGTAGCGGTCTGGAAGGAAACGCCCGTCGTCGAGTGAATAGACCTGATTCAGAGTGCGCTCTTCGATATAGCCACGGTCGTCGAGGCGTTTGAAGAAGTGCTGGGTCAATGCCCGGTTTTGCGGCGACGACGAGCGTCCGAAATGGTCGAATGAAAGACCGAGCCGACGGTATATGTCAGCCTGGATTTCGTGCTGTTGCGCGCAGTAGTCGGCGGCCGGAAGACCGGCTTCGGCGGCCGCGAGTTCCGCCGGCGTGCCATGTTCGTCAGTGGCGCAGATGAACAGCACGTCGTCGCCAATTTGACGTCGGTAGCGGGCATGGATGTCGGCCGGCAAGAGCGATCCGGCCAGGTTGCCGAGGTGCTTGATGCCGTTGATGTAGGGAAGTGCGCTGGTGATCAGCGTCTTCTTGATGTCAGTCATGGTCGTGCTCCTGGAATTTGTGCGGTGGAAAATCGGCAACAAAAAAGGCCCCGAAAACGAGGGCCCGGTCCGATCGCTACACGCATTCTCAGGACGCGTCAGATCAACCCAATCCCTCTCTTGAGGCTGGGCCGCGCATTCGTGCTTTGGCGCTAGAATATGTGATGACGTTCACCATAGGTTGTTGCACATTATGTGTCCGTCCTATCCATTTATCAAGTGGGCCTCAGAAATACACGCGCGGACGGATATTGGGCGAGGTCTGTTAATGGGATGGTCCGGCCGTGCTCCTGCCCCGCCAGCAAGCGAAACTGGCAAGGGGCGCCACAGACAAGGAGCACGCCATGTCTCAGACACCCAATACCGCGATGGCCGTGATCGGCATCGATATCGGCAAGAACTCGTTCCACGTCGTGGGCCACGATGCGCGCGGCGCCATCGTGCTGCGGCAAAAGTGGTCGCGTGGCCAAGTGGAAGCGCGGCTCGCCAATATACCGCCATGCCTGATCGGCATGGAAGCCTGCGTCGGCGCACATCACCTGAGCCGCAAACTCGCATCGCTTGGTCACGATGCCAGGTTGATGCCGGCCAAATATGTCCGCCCCTATAGCAGGGGACAGAAGAACGACTTCAATGATGCCGAAGCGATTGCCGAAGCCGTGCAGCGCCCGACGATGAAGTTCGTGGCAACCAAGACCGTGGAGCAACTGGATCTGCAGGCGCTGCTCGTCTCGCTCATTACTTTATCTACGCGACAGGCATTCCCGTCCATCAAACTGTCGCGTTCCTCGTGGGAGCCTGCGCAACTCTCGTTATTGGCGTGACACTACTTCACAGTGCGACATAGCCCCGCAATCAGAAAGGTTGGGCGATAGTGTCACGCGCTGGTGACGGCATCATATCGCGTAAAGCGCTCGGCGCCGCTAATTATCGCGATCGAACGCAGCGTCGGTTATTGTGTTCGCGCTGATGCCCTTTGTTGCGCCGTCAAAGTGGAAGCGTATGCCCGCGGCTTCCAACGCACTTTTTAGCTTAGCGAGTGTGCCATCATAGGCTATTGAGCGGCCCTGTTCGTATCGGGCAATGGAGTGCTTTGAGACACCTGATCTGAGCGCTAGTTTGTCTTGGCTCCACCCGAGCCATGCTCGCGCGGCTCTCAACTGGGGCGGCGAGATGTCAGGGCTGTTAACCATAACTGGCTCTTTTTGAGACTCGCACGAGTTTCGGTGATAATATTAAGACAAGATTAACCATCGCGGCGGAGGCAAATTCTCCGCATCCGAGTTGCTTCAAGAGCAGAACGCTAGACTTCGTATCACTAAATCCTTGATGAGGATTTAAGTCGGCTGAACTTTGACGAGAGTTAGTTTTCACCCAAGGACTCGTTCATCGAAATCGAGTCCTTCGCCGCCCAGCGGCGCATCAGTAAATCCATGATTGCGACATTACAGGAGTGTCTCATGCACGCATCGGGGAATCGCGCGCCATCTTCATTGGCACCGGATATTGCACCGTTCTCTCCGCTCATTTGGTGGCGTACACGCAGGCCCAGTGCTCTTCTATGCAGGGGCATTGGCGGGATCCGCGAAGTTTTGCTTGGGACCGAAATTCACGAAGAACCAGATTGGTCTCGCGCAATTCTTGGCGATGCGGCAGTCGCAATTCGCGTCGCGGTCGAACAAATGAAAGCGCGACCGATCACGGTTGCTGAGGTCGACCTAGCGCTGTCGGCTGTCCTGGCCTGCGCACTTGAGGGTGATGCAACATCAGCGATTCTGATCTCCTCCGCACTACGGCGTCGATCGAAATACGACCCATCTTGTCGGCTTCTCAGCGACCTGTGGCTAGTCGCGAAATTCTGACTTCATCGAATCGCCTTCGCTCGGTCGGCTTTCACGCTGGTCAGCGAGTGACCATGCAACTGCGGCCGACGCAAATCGCGGAGTCGTCAAGATGTCTATAATCACTCAATGCGGTAGCCTGAATTCTGTCGAGGACAATCTGACAAGCTTGCTTTCTGATTTCCACGATCTTCAGATGGGCGAAATACCGCGCTCTATGGATTTGAGCGCCGCTCCAACAATCGATCAGTGGTCATGCGGTCTCGTATCGGCGCGCTGCATTGTTGGTTCAGTCCGCGGACACCCGATCCTTGGTAATCGTGCTCGGGTGCACACGTCTCAAGTCATCCTCGTCGATCCGCAGCACGGTTGGGTGCGGACGTGGTCCCGCTACTATCGGCTCGGAGCACCCGAAGGGCCGGCGCCCGATTCGAAGAGCTAGTAACCTCCGGTTAGTGAGTGGCAGGTGCTCGCGCCGTCAAGCGGACGAAAGAACGCCTCCGCTGCAATCGATCATCCGCGTCATGGCCTGCCGATGGTCCGATCGGAACGCCGACGGTCTCGTTGACGTCGACGTTGGCTCGCTCGAAATCAAGGAACGTTCATGAGACTGTGGATCATCAGTGACCTCCACATGGAGCAGACCCGTGGTTGGGACCTGCCTGCGGGCGCGGCTCGTCCGGATTTCGATGTCCTTGTCGTCGCCGGCGACCTGATCACCCGTATGGAGCGCGGTGTAGAGTGGTTGTTGAGCCGCGTGACCGACGAGCCAATCATCTACGTTGCAGGCAATCATGAATTTTGGGGCTGCGATATCGATCGTACCGTCGAAAAGGCGCGCTTGGCGGCCGCGGGAACGTCTCTTCACATCCTTCAGAACAACGCGGTCATGATCGAAAATGTGCTATTCGTCGGCGCAACCCTCTGGACTAATTTCGAACTCTTCGGGAACCGCGATCTCGCCATGAGTTACGCGGCCGAGGGAATGAACGATTACCATCGGATCCGTAAGCGCCGATATGTAGAGCGTCTACGTCCAACGGACACGCTCGCCCGTCACTTTGACTCCCGCGACTTCATCGCGCGCGCTACGCACGAGGCCCGTGCGGACCGGACCGTCGTCGTCACGCACCACGGATGCGTACGAGAAGCTGTGAAGGCGGGCACGGAGACCGACATACTTTCGGCGGCCTATACCAGCGACTGCTCTGACCTCCTGGAGAACGTGGACCTCTGGATCTACGGACACACACACGAAAGTCGCGACTTCACAGTCGGGCGCACGCGCATCGTCAGCAATTCAAAGGGCTATGGCCCTTGGCCGCCTAAGCAGCGCGGCTGGGAAAACATGCGCTTCGATCCGAGCTACGTGATCGAGATCTGAGGGAGGCTGGGGTGGCTGGCGGCGACCGCTTATCGAAAAATCTATCATCGGTACCTCTGCCGGTAGCGCTCCTGTGGCAACGCAGCTGGCCGCACGCCGCGGGGCTTTTCTGGTCGCGCATAGAAGAAATCGGCGACGTGCCACGGGACGAAGTCGCTACGGATTTCTGGTCTGTGGACAAGAAGCGTTGCAAAGAGGCATGCAAAACTCTCGCCGACCTGTTGTTCGCCGCAGGCCACGGCAAGGAAGCACTCAGTGCACTGATGCTGGCGGCCGATCCGACCGAACCACAGACCTTCGAGATAGTGCTGCCGCAGCTTGCCTTGGCCATCGAACACTTTTGGGAATGGCCGATGGCAAGGGTTACTAAGTACGACATTCTTCAGCGTCTCGACGTCTGGTGGCAGGCCGCGCGGGGTGATTTTACAGACAATGATAGCAGTATGTTCCAGATTGTCCGGCTCGCGATGTTGGACCAGGACGACCCTTCGGAGGGTCTACCGCCGGCGCGCGTACAGAACGAAGATGGTCAGGGAGGCAAGCCGAAGGAACCGGGCATCGTCGTCATGCCGAAGGGCAAAGCAACAAAACTCAACGACTACCAGTCCGAATTCAAGGACCTGGTGGACGCCAAGCTGCCGCTGCGGGTTGCCAGAGACATCGGCGCCGTGCGCGCAAAACTGACGGCCGAATACCCTCATGCCATTGGCGCGATCGACCTCTTGCTGCGCGACCTGCATGAAGGTGAGCCGGTGCGGCTGTCGCCGATTTTGCTGACGGGTCCCGCAGGCGTCGGCAAGACACGGTTGGTGCGCAGACTTTTCCGCGACCTGCTCGGCATAGGTGTGTATCGCTATGACGGCGGAGGTGCGAGCGACAACATGTTCGGTGGCAGCCCGAAGGCTTGGGGTAATACGGTTCCGTCCGCGCCCGCGCGAGCTGTCAACCAGACACGAATATCGAACCCCGTCGTTTTTATCGACGAGATCGACAAGGCAGGCACATCGTCGCGCAATGGCCGTTTGTGGAGTGCCCTCCTGCCATTTCTGGAGCGTGAAACGGCGCGCGCCTACCGCGACGTCTCACTCGATGCTGAGTTGGACCTATCCTGGATTTCACACATCGCGACTGCGAACAGCATTGAAGAATTGCCGGCGCCGCTGAAGGACCGCTATCGCATCGTCAGGGTGGAGACGCCGCGGCTCGCAGACCTGCCGGCGTTGGCGGCTAACGTGCTCCGGGAGCTCGCGGTCGAGAACGGGGAGGAAGCATTCACGTGGCCACTTGCGACCGATGAGATCGAGGTAATCGGGCGAGCCTGGGAGAAGGCCGGATTCAGTATTCGTAAGCTGCAAAGGATTGTGGCGGGCACCGTTGCGGCGCGAAATGCTACCGCAGCGAGACACTAGATACCTCTCAAGTTGCGTAGCATGACCGGGATTTCGAACATGTCGATTGAAGAAGAGAATGAGATGGTCCAATTAGAGCGCGACTTCGAGTCCTATATGAAGGGAGAGGAGCCCTCTCTGCTCGAACTGGAGCGCGCGCCGATGCTTGAGAGCTGGCGCGCAAGCTTCGTGCACGTTGCCCGCAAGGAGGATCCTCAGGCCATGGTCCTGGTTCTGGTGGGAAGCGTTGCCGGCCATCCACAGCACCCCGACGGCACCAGGATCCATACTTCACAACTGATCTGGCTCGACCGTAACCGGCAGTGGGCACGCTCCTGGAATCGGGTCTATCGGCTTGGCGCGCGGTAATGATGAAGCCGATACCAGTGAGAAAAGAGTGAAGATGAACCTATCGAAGCTTTGATCAAGCGTCAGTCGATTCCACCGGGCCGTCGACGCGACGGCTCTTTCGAGCGACCAAGTTTAGACCAGCGATCATTAACCACAGCAGGAGGGCTCAATGCTCGTCGTCACAGTCGACCTCGTCCCCGGCGGATACGAACCGCTCCGCCGCACCATCGGCTCGATGCGGGTCGTCAACGTCTCTAACTTAGCGCACGTATCTGACTACTCAGTCGACGTCATGGAAGACGCAAACCCGCTGACCGGCAATCCGCCCTGCAAGGCCGCTTGCACTGTGCTGGCGCACGATCGCAGGCAGAGCGTCTGGACGTTATTGGCGAAGGCTTCGGAGGAGATCATGAAGGCGGACTTCGTCGAACTTTAACGAACCCGAGGCAGGTTGCTTCATGTTTTCGCATTAGACCGAGATCATGAGCAAAATGACCCATATCCTTTTCGCGCGCCCGCGGGCGACGCGCTTCGTACGCCAGGCGTAGTCCGGCCGACGATCCGAAAAGGATCTGCCGGCAGCGCCGGCGGAGAGGTCCGTCTCCTCAAGCGATCGATCTATCGATTACCGGCTTCGCGCCGGCGAGGAGCAGTGCCATGAAAGTCTCCATGAATCCCGAAGGGGATAGCGACAGGGCCGCCGAATAGCGGCAGTCGCGTTTTTGCGTCCCGGCTGGCTTTAAGCGGCCCGGCGCGCTCCGCAAGATTCCCGAAACTGAAGAAGTCCGTCGCAAGCGTGCGCCGGTCTCGGGAGAGCATTGCCATGTAGCAGGAAATCGGCCGCCGCGACGTACGCGGCATCGGAAGCCTCTAGCGACGCTTGAAAGCGCAACGCTCCGGACGTGGGCGGGACCGAGGTGTTGCATCACCTCGGCCGCGAGCGCGGAGCTTTGCCCAAGGCATCCGAACGAACCCTGGGGAACGGCCGCGGGCGGCTGCGTATCCACACGCAGGCTCATAGACCGGCTCCGAAACGAAGGCAAACCCGCAGGTGCTGCGTCTGCGGGAACGGCGGAGCTTTGCCCGAAGATGGTGAACGAACTCGGTCACCGGCTGCGGGCTCTCTCCGAAATCAGGAAGGAGCCAGAGCATGGCCATCTCTTTCTTAACATTGCGGGGACCGCGATCCGACTACCGGACTTGCGAGATCACCGTCGCCGAGCCGCGAGAGTCGAGTTCGCCCTACCGGGCGATCTGCACCGACGTGGACACCGGATTCACTATCGGAAGCGCGTGTATCGCACGTGGGCCCGACGGTGAACGGCCGACGATCTCAGCCGCAGACGTCATCGCTTCGATCGGCGGTGGCTATCGGTTGGCCTCGATTGCCGTCGACATCGAAGTTGAGGAGTTGGACCGCCGAATCCGACGCGTGTCCGAACGATTGCGGTTGCGGCAACGCTTATGGCGCCGCCGTACTCGCATCACACGGCCACGGTCGCGGTCCGATCGGGGCGATGTCGTTCCGCAAGCCCACGCGAGCTTAAGGAGGTCTCAACCATGAGTAATGGTGCAAATCTTCATACTCGCGCGAATATGTTCGCGACATCGAAGGCGATGATTGTGGAAGCGCCGAACTGGCAACCGATACGGACATTCGTTGAGTACGCTCATTCGAAACCGGTAGGTCGCTTCGTTTCGCGCAAGTCACGACGCGCCATGACATGGGAAGGTTTCGGCGAGCGTCATCTGATGAGGATATCCGAAGCGGATGGCCAGTTCGTGCGTTACCTCGCGCAACCTCACAGGCTCGAGATCAGGGTCGACCACAGCGATAAGCCGCTGTTGTACTTCCCCGATCTCAGGCGGGACCTTAAGGACGGCACGATCGAGATCATCGAGGTCAAGAGGACGGAGAAGGAGATCGAAGCAGATCCCGACTATGCCTTCAAGATCGCGATGGCCGAAAGCGTCTACGCGGCATTGGGATGGAAATTCCGAATCATAATCGCGGAGGAGGAGATCGACGTCAATCCGATCTACTCGAACGCGAAGATGATCTGCGAGGACAAGTTCTCACTGATCGGAACGCGTGAGCGTCTCGCGATCGAGGAGGCTTTCCAGATCAACGAAGCGCTTCCCTACGGAAGGGCAATCGAGATCATCGCATCTGCTGCCGACGTCCCTCTCGAACGAGCACAGGCAGTGCTTCACGCGCTAGTCTGTACGCGTAGGGCCGCAATCGACATCAGGAAGAAGATCACGCGCGATAGCGCAGTGACGAAACCATGAAAGGCTCGGGGGCGGCGCTGAGCGCCCCCCCCCCAGCTCTCCGATCAACGGAAATCTGATGACGACACTCGATATCAATGTCGGCGACATCTTCGAACTTCCCGAGGGACGATTCCGCTTTCTCGAGGAATGGGATGACGACACTCTCTGGTTCCTCAAGGACAAGACGGCCAAGCGGCTGCCTCTCAGCGAAGCCGAACTCATCGAAATGCTCGACCAGGGCAAAGCGAGGAGAGTCGACATTTTTCGTCGTTCTGATGGGAAGCCGAAGTCATGCAACGATATGGGTGACTTCGGTCCGGGCGAAGAGTTATCGCAGGACGCCGTTCGCGCCCGCACGCTCCAGTTCTATGTTCGCACCTGGGATGAAACACGCGGCGCAAGTCTTGGAAAGAAAGGGCTCGCGAAATTCATCGCAATGCATAGAGAGGCGGCCTACAAAAAGGTCCTCACCCACGACGTTCAGCCAGCACGACTTTACGATGCAATCATCAATTGCGGCGAGCCGGGCAACAGGCCGCTGCGCGTCTTTCGCTCGCGTCGAGGAAAATCGTCGCGGCAGCGCTTCATTCGGTCCGTCGAAGAGGCGATCAAAGAAACCATCGATTTTTATTGGGACCTTCGAGCGCGGACCTTCACTGACGCTTACGCCCGTTTCCGCGAACTGATCAAAAACGAAAACGATCGCAGGGGGGCCGTCGGCGAACGTCCACTCGGCGAATCCAATTTTCCCCGACGGCCGGAGACGTTGAGGCGTCGCATCAACGCAACTGTCAACTACGACAACTGGTCGCGGAAATACGGCCAGCATGAGGCCACTCTCAAATTCGTGGGCACCAAGGACAGCCCGACAGCGACCTCGCCGCTGGAACTGGTGATCATGGATCACACGGTCATCGATACATGGGTTGTGTTTGATACCGAGCAATGCCTCCCGTTGGGACGTCCGACATTGACCGTCGCCATCGACGTCGCGACGCGCATGGTGCTTGGCTATCTTATATCTTTTGAGCCACCGAGCCTCTATTCGGTGCTTACGACCTTGAAGCGCGTGGTCCGCTCCAAGGACTATGTGCGACACGTCTTTCCCGAGGTCGATTTTAACGACGGCTGGGACGGCTGGGGATTGCCGAAGACGCTGCTCGTCGACTCTGCGTGGGAATTTAAGAGCCCGTCGTTCCAGGATTCGCTGCGTGATGTCGGCATGGAGCCTATTTGGTCCCCCGTCAGAAGGCCTCAATACAAGGCAATCGGCGAGCGATTTTTCAAGACTTTAAATGACCGTCTCTTCCACAAGCTGCCGGGCGCGGTTCCGTTCGGCCCGACCGAGATGCGCCTGGTCGATATAGATCCCAGGAAGGACGCGGTTCTTAGTCTGGGCGACCTAGACGAGCTGATGCACCACACCATCATCGCGTACCACAACGACGAGCACTCCAGTCTCGGTGGTGAGACGCCCGCCCAAGCATGGAAACGCAAATTGAAGAAGCGGCACGTCGTCTCCGATGTCCGTTCCCTCGACCATCTGCTCGGGCAAACGGCCAAAGTGAGGCTCACCCGCCGCGGGATCCGCTTCAAGAACATGACTTTCCACGACGAGCCGGTAACGTCGCGGCTGATGGACATGCTGGTCGCGAAGGCGCCAAAGCGAGATCAGCCCAAATCGCCAGTTGGCAGCGGGCGCTCATGGGTGAAGATCAAATATAACCCGATCGACGCCTCCTGCATTCAGGTATGGAACGACGCAGCCAAACCCCCGAGGTTTGAAACGCTCAAAAACCGCGACCGCCGCTTCGTGTTCGGGCCGCAAATCGATGGCGCACAGCGGGACGCGCGCCGCGAACTGCCGATCCCGATCTCCTTCTGGCATGCAGAAAAGGTGCTTCGCTTCGCGAAGGATAAGAATCTCCCGCTTAAGACCGACGAACAGCGATGGATCGCTCGGCGCAAGATTACAGCCATATGGGAGCGGATCGGCCGCCTGATGCCGCCGCGCGAGACCAAGGAAGCGATCCGCGGGTTGGCGCAATCTCAAGGAACATTTGATCATCCCTCCAGGCAGCCGCCGGGCGAGATGAAGGCGTCCGATATCCTTTTCGCCACCGCCGATCCGTCGACGAGCGGAATGGGTGCGGCCACGCTCGTTCCGGCGCAAGTCGCGGCCTTCGAGAGAGGAGAGGACGATCGTTTCGCACCCAAGGCACGCGGCAAAAGCCAAAAAGCCAAGGCAAAGACAAAGCGGACACTGCGAGGAAAGGCTGAGATTGCCGCGGAGGAGCGGGCCGAACAGCTTACCGAGGCGGTGAAGCGACGGATGAGACAAGACGCGAATGACAGTGGCCCGAAGATCACCGACGGAGCCGCGAACGATGAGGGAGAAAAGATGTCAACAGAAGAAATAAATAAGTGGCTCGACAAGGACTGAGTGGGACAACGATGACGACAGCAATGAAGAACAACGCGCGCGAGAGCAACGCGGAGCTGCGCGCGAAGCTTAAGACTTTGGTGGTCAAGAACCGTCGCCTCGACCTGATCGAGGAACGCATACTTGAGATGCTCGCCGACACGGAAGTCTTGGTTGCGGACGATCTCCTTCGGGAGAAGGAAGCGGAGGAGCTCCGGCAGAGCATCACCTACACGGAGCTGTGGGCCCTCCCAATCATCGGCCCGACCGGTTCGACGAAGACAACCTCCATGGAGAGTATCGCCGAAAAACTGAAACGCAGACGCCGGGGAAACCGACCGGTGCTAATGGTCAAGTGTCGGGCAAGCACGCGGACAGCCAAGCAACTGCAGGTCCAGATCTTGGAAGCCTTTGGAGATCCTCAGGCGGAACTTATGCAAAGGCGGGTCGCCAACTTCTCGCACAAAGCAGCAATGGACGCGATCCGGAAGGTAGCCCGCGGAGCCGGCACGCATATTGTCGTCTTGGATGAGGTCCATAATATGCTTGGGCGCGACAAGCGCGCGAACGCGGCCACTATGGCTGTCGCCATAAAAAGCCTCGTCAACGACGGCGTCTTCTCGATCGTAGTGATGGGTACCAAGGATGCGCATTTGCTCTTCCAAGTTGATGCCGAGCTTAATAGCCGAAAATTTGACGAAATCTCGTTAGAGCCAGCGAGCCTGAGCGATGAGCAAGATTACGAATACTTCTTCAAGTTTGTCGGGCGCGTCGAGCGAGAGATGGCCGACCTTGGTATCATCGACAAACGGATCGGGCTAATCGACGATATCGATAGCCGAGCCAAGATCTATGACCTCGCGGATGGCGTCGTCGGCGTCGTTAGCAGGGTCTTGATGCTGGCACTACGCATCTCACAACGCGATGGCCGCCGCTCCATAGGATGGGACGACATCAAACATGGATTCTGGACCTGGAAGGCGGATCAGAAGGACGACGACGGCAATCCGATAGCGGGCATCTATGACCCCTTCAAATCGAACACGAAGCCGACGACAAACGCTGCCATCCGCGAGATGTCGAAGAAACTTAAGGTGTAAACGACTTTGCCCGAAGTTAAATTAGGAAACATTCGACCGTTCGTTGCCGAGATGCCCCGTCCTATTCCAGACGAGAGCCTGTTAGGGTACGTGAGCCGTGCTCTGAGCAGAACTGTCTGCAACAGCCTCTATTTGGCGTTCAACCTGATAGGAAAGGTTCATGCCAAACAACGGCCGCGGCCGTATAATCTGACAACCGAGGATGTGGACGGTCTCGCGAGGCTGTTTAAAGTCGACCCCGAGCAGTTTCGCGCGAGGCTCTATCCCTGGGGAACGTTCGAGCATGCAGAAGAGTTGACCATCGAGTTCTTCGGCACGAAGATTCGCGCGCAATATTTCGAAGCGGAGATCCGCCGTGTCTCGCCGCGCTCGTTGTCGATCTCACCGCATCACAAGGCGATTTGGGATCTGAGACCGTTTTCCTTCGATCCCGATACGAGGGAACGCCTGCTCGATCGATGCCCGATCTGTAAAAGCAGGCTGGGATGGTCGACAATGTATGGACCTTTCAGATGCGACAAATGTGCTAAGGAGCAGGGGCTCTCCACAGATCTCCGCGACTTTCCTCAGCCGATTATCGAAGTCGATGACGAGGAAGCTGTAAACTTCGTCGTAGGCTTGGTAGATCCTAGCCTTGAAAAACGAGCGGCGGCGATGCGGCTTGTTCCTGACGAGCTGAGCTCCGCGACGAGCTCTGATTTATTTGATGCGGTTATCTCAATCGCGAGCGTCCTGTCGCCGGCCAACGCTCGCCGAACCCACAGGGTCGGGCGGCCCAAGACGGTCGACGAGTTCGCTGAACTGACCCCGGACCGACTCGCCTTGGCCGTGCGCGCGCTCATCGGTGGCGAGAGTGACTTTGGAAACGTCGCTGACGCCATGAGGGTTTTCATGAGTCAGCGACCGGCGTCGCACGGCGTCTTCAAGGAGCTGGGGCCGCTCGCCGCGATCGCCGGTGACCGACGTATTGCTCCGGCAGTTCGCTCACACGTAAAGACAGCTATCGAGCGTGATCTCGCGCGGACGCAAAACGTCAGCCTGGTCAGAAGGCGCACTACACAAATAGGACGCCATGTAAGCGATGAATGGCTGAATATTAACGAACTCAATGGGGAGTTCGGCCTAAGAGACGTTGTGCTTAAGCGCTTGGCCGACAGCGGGCACGTGGCGACAAAGCGCGTATTTGGGGCAACAGCACCAATTCAGATGAGACGTACAGAGGTGGCGCCGTTCATCGCGTGTTACAAGGGGGCAGTCAGCGAAAGGACTGCACGGGGCATGCTAAAAGTCTCGTCTGCGGTGTTGACGGAACTCGCAGAACGGAAAATTATTGAGCGTACAACTGGCGCTACCGTTGCCATGCTTGGTAACAAAGCTCATTTCACCCGGTCGTCGATCAACGCGGTCCTAATTGCCATCAAAAAACGAGCTCGACCAAAAAAAGCGAATTCTACGAGTATCCAGATGTTCTCCGCCGTGCGGACTTTTGGTTCGCATGATTCTTGGGCGACTATCATCAGTCTCATTCTAACCGGAGATATCGTCGTCCGGCGCTCGGGCAGCAGATCGAATGACTGGCGGCGCAACGTCGCCATAGACGATCTGAACGAATTCTGTAGAGCCGTGGAAAATGCCGGAGGCACAGAGAAGGGGAGGCGGGAGAAGTGGGTGAGTAGGGAGCAAGCTGCGCAGATACTGGGCGTAGCGAACCTAGCCGTGATCGGGCCGATGTCTGGTGCTGGACTGCTGAATCCACGGATCGCAGGCGGCGTCCACATTTATAAGCGCGCGGAGATCGAGGCAGCAGCGAAGAAATACATCTTCGGCCCAGAGATGCTCGAAAGGACGGTGTTCAATGCCTATCACGAATTAAATCGTTGGCTGCGCTCGCACGGCGTGGAGCCGGAATTCCAATTCGATGGGCCAATTCTGATTTTCAATCGCAAGGCATTTGATGGGGTGATACCATTTCAACCTCCGTTGCTGCAAAAGCTTACCAGAGAAGGAAGATTTTACTCGATCGAGGAGAAGAAGCAGGTTGTCGAGGCCGTTTTAGCCGGATCTCCTGTCGGCTACGTCAGCAGACACATGGGCTGTAGGCTCAGGTTAGTTGTCAAATGGCTTGAAGAGTATCGAGCGAGCGGCCAGATCACTAGCAACACAAAACTGGACGGGTGCCGCAATAGGCTCCACTTGATCATCGAAGAGAACCCGAAGCTAACGCGTAGAGAAATCATGCGTCTTCTGGAAAATGAAGGCGTCAAAGTGAGTGCTAACTCAATCTTCCGTTTTATGAAGAAACTGGACTACTTTCAAGATTCAGACGGAAACTATCGACGGCGGACTCAAACAGTTAGCGCTCTCCCCGTCCGATAAGCATGCGCTCCGTGTGAGCCGCGACAAGGGCTATACTGACTATCCCGCCGACGATATCGCGAGCATCAAATGCCGGTCTCGGCCATGTGACTAGTATTTCATAGTCGTCCAACCATTCGCGACAGTTGCCTCCGGCCCCTGACCGGTCCGCCGTCAAGCCCATGCGCCCCGCAAGCGATTTGGACGGGGCCTGGGGCCGCATGCCGCGGCACTAGTGTGAATAAGCACCGAAGCGGCGGGACCCCAACTCGGATAGCCGCAATGTTTTGACGTAGCACGAGGAAATTCGTTCGGGGTGGGGTCCGGATCGGCGCCGATCGGGACCCCGGCTGTCTATCTAGTTCACGAACTAGATCAACAGGTTGGCTCTCAGGTAACCCGGGGTACAGTGCTTATTCACAGTCAGGCGTTTCTCGAACCGCCGGAAAATGACCGTGGAGCACGCCGGCGTCGATCTGGCCTTGGTTCAAGCCGCTTTCGCAGCATTTCACCTCGTCCATCCGTTAGAAATCATCGTGAGCGACGCGCACGTGATTCTTCCATGCCATTGGCACTGGGCGGCTCGAGAATGACCTGCTTTAGGTTCGTGCCGGATAAAATCACGATCACGAAATTCAGCTTACCGGCTTCGCTCATCAGTCCGCCGCTGATCGCCTTTCCTGACGTGTTGTCCTCGGCTACTAGAACGGCGTCTACAAGCTGTTGGCGGACAGATTGCAGGGCAATCAAGTTAAGTCGACCCTCTAGGTCCAACTCGCTCAAGTGGGACACCCTTGCATTACCAGCAACCTTCCCCGTTTTTGCGTCGATCATATCTTCCCAGATACGATCTTCGTGGAACGTTTTTACTCGATACACAGGTGAATCGGAAGTTCCGTCGAAACTGATATCCACGATCCTCGAGCCCATGTGGAGTGTTTCAGCTACCCTCAGCGCTTGGCGCAACGATACTTCCGCCGCCCGGAACAGCTCAAGTTCACGGCTTATCGTCTCGTCGTTAAGTCCATGGTCGTTTCCATCTTTCTCTTGGGCGGACGTGGATGTATCATCCCGGGCAGCACGGGCGTACGAGGGCTCGCAGACCAGCAGCGACAACAAGGCCACGATCAGTTGTTTCTTTGACATTGGCTACTCTTAGAGAGCGACGAGGTACTGGAGCGCAAGCCCGAGGATGGTTCCCCAAAGGCATAAGCCCGCGGAGATTAGATCAATTCTTCTTCCGGCTGACCGAACGCAAAGAAGCACTCGGACTCCTCCTAATTGTGGTCTCTCGTGCCAGGCGGCGCGCCGCCCTAACTGGAGGAGCCGGTTCCGCTCAATGTGGTTGGACCGTCTGCATCGCTGTTCGGATCTTCATAGTTTGGATTCAAAGCATCTGATCCAATTCGCGCAGGTCCGCGATAGACGTGGCGGTTCCTGACGCTCGCCTTATGGCGAACCGGATCTGCAAACGCGAACATACTCGGGAGTACGAACGTCCAAGCCAGTGCTATTGCGGTGAGTTTCATGTGCTTATCCGTTGGATCGTTTAGGGATGGTAGGAATTCAGTTCGGGGTCATTGAGTGCACGACTGTTCGGCAAGCCGGTCGTTGAATGTCTGAATTTGTTCATCAAGGAGTTCGAGAGCGCGTTGGTGGCCCGCACGTTCCTGGCAGGTTGAGGCAACTTGGCGAACCGTTACTGCCTCGACGAATTGCTTGGCGATGACACGGCATTTCTCGTCATTAGACAAATAAGCCATTCTGCCCAGCTTCGTAGGTGCGAGAAGCTGAGAGGCCGCCGCCTTCAACGCTTGATCGCAGTTCGGCGCGCTCATCGCCTCCGGCGCCGACAGCAAGAGAATAAACACCACAATTGCCATCCGCGCCATGCATGCCGCCTTTTGCAATGCCAATCTCATGGACGTATCTTCGATGACTTGCGCAGAACGATCTACTGCATGTTTGTACAGCGACTTACTCCCGTAGTTGTCGTCAATGAGCCTTGGTTTAGTTCTTGCTCTGCGTCTCTTGATACTCTTTTGGTCATAGGTAACGAGGTTGGCGCGGTGGATAGCAACAGCTGATGTCGAGGGAAGCAGCCGAGTAAAACTCGGCTCTTACGGAGCGTGTGAGCCAGGACGCATGCAAAAGCGCGCTGAAATCTTAGTTGGTTGCGATCGTTTGGCTCTGGTCGCTAAGCCATACTAAGGTTTAGTTGGCTTAACCATCGTTGGGGAGTCGGCACGCGAGCACAATGGTGCTGTTTGCGGACGAACGGGTACGCCGGATCGGCGCTTGCTCAATCTGCGAGTCTTGAACACCGAACTTCAGCGTCAAGCTTTCCCTCGAATGCGACGAGCCAGAAGCTCAAGTCGAGCTACGCCGAGGCCGGTCGGCCCTTGTGATCGGCACAAGACCGAACAGGCAGTCAGAAGGGAGAGACTTAAGACGCCGCCCCATGATGGACGCGTCTCGGTTTGGTCTTGACGGCTATTAGTAACCATGCGCTGTAGGCCGCAAGCGCGCTGATCTATCCGGTTAGCGGTTAGATCTCGTCGGGCTCTTCGGTCTTCGGCTTCATCATCGCGGCGAGCGCTTGGCGGCGTTTTTCGATGATGCTGGGGGTGTCCTTGTGGATTGCGATCAGCTCTTTGAGGTTCTCGATCCCGTCATCGGTGAACGCCATCACCCCGTCTTCACCGACGCCGACGACCCATAGCTGGCCATCCTCGGTGTCCATTTCTTCGGCGACCTCGAACAGCCATTCCTCGTCTTCACCGAACATCTCAGCGACATGGCTGAGAGTGAACACGTGGCTGACTTTGTTGACGTGCCCCATCAAGCCGCCTGCGCCGCAAGGCCTTGCTGTTGCGCAGTCTTCCAGTTCCAGGGCAGCAGCTCATCGAGCCTGTGGGCGGGGTGGGTGGCGATGCGAGCGAGTACATCGGCGAGCCAGGCCTGAGGGTCGACGTCGTTCATCTTGGCAGAGACGATGAGGCTATACATGGCGGCGGCTCGGCGCCCTCCGCGGTCGGACCCACAGAATAACCACGACTTTCTGCCCAATGCGATGCCGCGCAGCGCTCTTTCGGCGGCATTGTTCGAGAGGCAGACGCGGCCATCGTCGAGGAAGCGTGTGAAGGAGGCCCAGCGCTTGAACATGTAGTTCATGGCCTTGGCCAGATCGTGACCGCGGGAGAGCTTGGCGCATTGCTCGCGCATATAGGCTTCCAGATCGGCGACGAGCGGCGCGCTCTGCGCCTGGCGAACAACCTTTCGTTGGTCGGCGTTTTGGCCTTTGATGGAGCGCTCGATCTCGAACAGAGCGTCGATGCGGCGCACGATCTCCATGGCGACGGGCGAGATGACGATCTCCTTCTTTCCGGCCGCTTTGCGCCGCGCGTTCTCCTCAAGATCCGCCATGGCGAAGAACGGGCGCCGGGCATGGACCCAACAGGCCGCTTCCCTGATAAGCCCAGGACTTCGCTCGGGCTCGTAGAGCTTGATGTATCCGCCGAAGGCGTCGGCCTGGAGGATCCCGGTGTATTTGGCCAGATGCGCCTGCGGATGCTCACCACTTCGATCGCGCGAGTAATAAAACATCGCCGCCGGCGGATCTGAGCCGCCGAAGGGGCGGTCGTCCTTCACATAGACCCAGCATCGAGCGACATCGCACTTGCCCAAGGCGAGCACGGGCACGGTGGTGTCGTCGCCATGGAGGCGTTCGGCTGCCATGACGTGGGCTTCCAAGAGCCGCGACAGCGGCTCTAACACCGTGCAGCACGCCCCTACGGCGTCGGCCATGGTCGAGAGGCTGATCGGCACGCCTTCAAGGGCATAGCGCTCGGCCTGACGGTTCAACGGCTGATGCTGGCCGAACTTCTCGTACAGAACCATCGCGAGCAGGCTCGGTCCCGCCCAGCCCCGCGCAATCACATGGAACGGCGCCGGCGCTTGGCTGATTTTCTCGCAATCCCGGCAGGTGAACTTTTCGCGCACCGTCTCGACCACTTTCCACTGGCGCGGCACCGATTCCAGCGTCCGGGTCACGTCTTCGCCGAGCTTGCGCAAGCGATTGCCGCCGCAGCATTCACACGCCGTTGGCGGATCGATCACCACGCGCTGGCGGGGAAGATGATCGGGGAACGTATTGCGTTCGGGGCGCGTGCGCGTAAATCCGCGTACAATTGTCGTCCTGGCGACGGCTCTCTCGGCCGCAAGCTCGTCTTCGGTGGCGTTGGCTTCCAGCTCTTCGAACGTCAGCGCCAACTGGTCGATCAGCCGAGACGAACGCTCTGACCGCTGTCCGTAGATCTGGCGCTCGAGCTTGGCGATCCGTAATTTTTGCTGGGCAATCAGCGCGCTGTCTTCCGATGCCTTCGCATGGGCGACCGCGAGCTCCGCCGCAATATCCAGCGTCTTCGCGCGCTCGGTCGCCAACGCCTCTTTCAGAGCGGCTATGTCGTCGGGAGGGGCGTCGGGAGCCGTGTCCATGCAAACGAGAGAATCATAAATTCAGTGATTTGTGACGCCCTAAAATCCACGTGATCCAATATTTTATTTGGCTCAGCCGGCGCTCTGCGGTCGCCATGTTAGTTGCGGATTTCTCCAGTCGATCCCTTCCAGCATATAAGCCATCTGGGCCGCTGAGACCGACACCGCACCAGCGGATGCTGAGGGCCAGATGAACTTGCCGCGGTCCAGGCGTTTGGCATAGAGCGACATGCCTAACCCGTCATGCCATAAAATCTTGACCAGATCGCCGCGGCGACCCCGGAAGATATAGAGATCGCCGGCATGAGGATCGCGCTTCAAGCCCTCCTGAACCGTCAGGGCCAGACTTTGCATGCCGCGGCGCATGTCGGTGTGGCCGGTGGCGATCCAGACCCTGACGCCGCTCGGGATCGGGATCATCGCCGCCTCAGAAGCTCAAGCACCCGCTGCAGTGCCTCGGCGTCAACATCCCGGTCAACGCGAACGCGACAGCCGCCGCTAAGCTCAATCTCGATTATTCCGACTCTTGCACGCTGCGCAGGAGGCGACGACGGCGGCTGTGGTGTGCACGTCGAGGCCGGAGCCGGCGTAAAGGCGATCTCCACAGGAACAAGCGCCGGCACGGCATCCCCGCTCAGCTGGTCTTCGCGCGCCAACCGGCGCCACGTGAACAATTGGCTCGCAGACAACCCATTGCGCCGAGCCGTCACTGACACCAATCGTGGCCCGCCATAGCTCTCGGCAACGATCCGCTGCTTTTCCTCCAATGTCCAACGGCGTCGAGCGCCCGTCGAGACAACTTCCAGTCGGGAGACCTTCGAATTAGGCGTATGGTCAGTCATACGCCTATGTCTTCACCCTCCATCGCTCCGCGCAAGGCGGCCCTCGCCGGAGCGATACGGCTATTACAACGTGGAGGTCCTTTGTGAGGACGGTCAACGCGTCTTCTGCCGAGCGTTGGACTTCGACGCGAATGGTAATCGGTGCTCGCCGTCATGCCGGCGTTGAGGCAAGCTATGCGGGCAATCCTCGATCGTCACACGCATGAATACGAGCTAAGGAACGAGCTGGATGGTGCACGGGCGGCGCCTTCACTGGAGTTCGCGCGCAATGGCGGCCGGTCCATGCTCGTGTTCGCCAATCCGGGTAGCGAGCCGCTCGATCGGCTGATCGGCGCGCCCATGGAAATGGGATGCTTCCTGGGTTTTGCGATCGACGGGGAAGTGAGCGTGCTGAAACGCCCGTTCGCCGTGTTGCGATCGCGATCGAAATCCGCAAGGAGCTCAACGATGTCCGTCTTCCCTCGGAGCTTCATTGAATGCGGGCGATGATCTCGCCGTACCAGGCAATACCATTGGTGAGCAGAGCGCTGCCCAACACCACGAACATCCACCATGCGATCTCTTTCATGGGTCACGCCTTGACGTGCAGCTCGTAATAACCAGGCGCGCATTTGTAACGCTGGAGCGTCCAGTTCGCATGATAGATCGGATGCTCGGACATCCAGTTAGCGATGCCTATCTGGCCTTGGATCATGCAGCTTTGAAAGGTGATGCTGCTTAGGTTGCTATCGGTGACGATCTCTTCGACACAATTTCGGGGTCCTGCCGGCAAGACATGGCAGAGAACGGCCACAAGTGTCACGAACATCAGACTCTCCTATCTCCCGCAGTTGTAACCGGCAACTGAAGCCCTCGTTGGGTCCTCGATCGACGTCTCACTCATACGTTTAACCCTCGTAGAACAAGCGGTTGAAGCCATCGGCACCTTATGGGCGCTGCACTGCCCCTCTGGTTGACTGGCCTCTATTCGCAAGGCGACTGACAACGGCCGCGTGCGGCTGCCTGGCTCGCAATCGCGGGCTCGTTCGATGCAGGACCGAATACTGATACCCCTATCTGAAACCGCGTGAGCGTTGCGCAACTCAGTGCCTCGACCAGCTTAAGCTGCCTCCGCGGTCGCGCCTCTGGAGCGATCGTGACTTATGCCGCATAACCTGGGGAAGATCGGCCCAATGCATATCTTTGTAATTGAATCCGCCGATCAGCGTGGGCTTCACCACCATGAAGTAGGGAGAGATGTCGAAGTCACTCGGCGTATATAGTGACGCGTGACGGTTCTCGGCGATTTTGCCCGGCCCCCGCCGGCTCTTGGTGTGCGTGATCTTGGGCAAGATCGGGTAACGTACCGACTCGAAAGCTTGCGCAATCAACGAAGAACATATGATCCGGCCAGGATCGCCGGAGCCGAGCGCGATCACTCGGCGACGCCAACGCTGCATTGTTGGCCATGGGAATAGATAGCGCATCAGGTCGACGACATTCTTGAAATCGTAGCCGAGACCAATGCGTTCGGAGGCGTAGCGACAGACGTTTTTGCAGTCCTCTCCGCTTAAGTCGATCGGTCGGCAGATGCGGGTTTGACAATGCAGATATTTCGACAGCGGTGCCGACACGACACCTTCGCCGATACTGGCTTCAATCAGGACGTGCGGCTCGCCGTCCGTTGCGGCGCCCACCATCGGACCGACGTACAAAGCCGAATGCGACCAAATCGATTGAGTGAGATACTTGATACTGCCGGAAATGCAGCTTTTGCCCTCGACCAGCAATACATCACCGGGCCGAAGGGCATCGCGTAAGGCCGTCGCATCGTTTTGGGAGAACGGCTCACAGTTGGCCGGCTTCTCCAGTCGGGCAATCAAACGTCCGACATTGTCGCACATCCAGCCCACTGCTCGTTCCTCACCTTGTGGTGGTTTCCCCGCATGGCAGTACCAGACAGCCTTCCTGCCATTGGGCTACTCAAGTTACACCTCAAGAATAATCATAGAGAGATAGACCAGACCATTGCACGGAGGTTGATCCCGCACGTCGAATTGGTTGAGAAGAGCATACCTAGGTTTAGGATCGGCGGCCCTGGGCCTTGCGACTGATAAGTGGCACAATGTTCGGCGGCCACCGACCGCTCGGTCAGAATGGACGCGCGTCTCTCACCCGCCGGCATTGCAGAACGCTAGATCGCTTGAAATACACCTTGGTATCGACGTCCGTATCGTAAGCTTAGTTTGGATGCCATTCGCGCAATGGATTTGCAGTTGTTGCCCTGTACAGTCAGCCGGAAGACCTCGTGTGATTTTGGGATACTGATATCCGACGGCATAAAGGGACAAGACGATGAAAGTTGCACCTTCGCGCTTTTCAGTTACCGAACTTGCCGCCCCGCTACCCACTACGCTTCTGCGCGAATTGAACCACAGGATCAATAACGAATTCGCGTCGGCGATCAGTCAAGTTTCTGTTGCGGCCGTGCGAACGGACAACGTGGAGGTGAAGAGCGCGTTGAGTAATGTCGTTGAGTTGCTTCATCAATACGCTGGCGTCCACCGGGCTTTGAGGATGCCGGACCCGAATGTTGTCATCAACGCCGCAGACTATCTGCGAGCACTTTGCCATTCGCTGAACCGATCCAAGTTGGAGGGTATGGGCATAAGGCTCGTATTTTCGGCTGACGCAGTATGGCTCGAATCGGAAAGGTGCTGGCGCTTAGGGATGATGGTGTACGAGCTGGTAAGCAATGCGGCACGCCATGCATTCTGGGCTGAAGAAGGGGAAATTCGAGTCGAGCTATCGCGGGCGCGTGCGTTTGCAAAGTGCAAAGTCTCAGATGATGGGACAGCTGTGGCTGGCGTTAGACCGGGACGCGGCTTAAGGATCATCGGTGATCTGGCCACAAGCCTTGGTGGCCGGATCGATCATTCAAATAGCTCCGGAGGACGTTCTTTCGCATTGTCGCTGCCATTCAGCGGACAGGAGCACCGGGCCAATCGGTCGAACAGCCGCTCGCTGCACTGGACTGTGTCCGAGCGTAGCCTGGAAGGCCCGCAGCATGCCCAGCTATAGCCCGGACCTCATCAGGCGGATAACCGGGGTCCTGGACGAGATCATCCCGGCAATACCCGTTTGCGACGCAACGTCCGCGCATATTAGCCGTATTGCAACATGCATGCTCAAGGCCGCCGAAGAAGGGCAGACGAGCTATCTGAACCTGTTGGCCGTTGCGTCAGCCGAGATCGATACAATCTCTAAATAGTCTCGACGAAGCTTCAGATCGCGTACCAGACGAACTTAGCGTCTCCACCATGCCGAGCACCGGTTCTATCGTCGTGAGTGGATGGAATTCAGCGCCAGGAGCCCTGTCGGGGGCAGCTCGGGCACAGGGTGCGAGCCCGGTCCTCTGTATGGGTTTCGCTGCCGGAGCGTTTGTGAGTATCGGAGCACAGCGGCGCGCCGTCAGCGTGTGACAGTCTCAGGACCTAGCACGATCCGCCGTCCGCAGCCCCTAACGAGCACGCTCCAATCCCTAGCCGTGCCGCAGGCTTCTGAGGCCTAGCGGTATTTTGCCAGAACGGCACATCGGGCGGTTTGGCGCCGGCGCGGGGATCTATTTCTACTAAGACTCTTGGCCGAGCGCTCTCGAGCGCAATGAGATCGCCGGCTTCAGCCCCCTATCCCGGCAGCAGGCAGCCGGCGCTCCCCCAGTTCCATTGGCCGCCCCCGTCGCCTGCCATGTGATGCCGGGCTGATGGCGACAGAGTGGTCGCTCTCATTGTCTCGAGACATATGGTGCGAAGACTCACCATGGGCGCCACAAAATAACGGGTGATCGGAACGGCACTGCCCTAGGAAGGCTGCCGCGGGAGAGGCAGTGGTGGAGAGTCGGCCTTACCCTAATTGGGCATCCCGTCTCGGTACAAGACCGGAGCCGTTCGGAAAATACGTCGTGCAATGAAGGCACAGGCATCCCGGTCAGTAAGCATTCTATGCTATACCGAGCTCCGTATCTGGCAATATCGGCAAACCTCAGTTCATCGTGAGCTGCACAAGGTCATCGTTTTGCCGCAGGGAATTTTCATTTCAGGCTAGTTCGACCAGCGGCTGAGAGAAACGTTCCATATGCCACTCTTGCCCGAGCTTTCAGGAGCTCATGCGTCAGAAGCGGCGAGGATGGAATCCGTTCCTGGCGCGATGCTGTAAGCTGGCAGGCATGTGTGTCGGCAGTGACGGGCTCAGCACCCTCATCACGATGCGCTGTCCAAGTAAGCGGGCAACGTGAATTGGAAGATGGCTCCGCGGGGCTCGTTGGCGCTCGCCCACAGTCGCCCACTATGCGCATCAATGATCGAGCGGCAAATGGAGAGCCCCAGTCCAAAACCGCCCGGCTTGGTTGTGTGGAAGGCCTCGAAGATGTGCTCGAGATTCCCAGGCGCCAGCCCGAAACCCGAATCCCGCACCGCGACGAGCACGCCACCGGACTCCGCTTTCCCGGTGCTGATCACCAATCGACGCGGCCCGTCTGTGGTGGCGCTCATGGCCTGGATGGCGTTGATGATCAGGTTCAGGATCACTTGCTGCAGTTGCACCCGGTCTCCTGCAATGGGCGGCAACTCTTCCGCGAGTTGCGTGTCCACCGAAACGCGGTTCTTCACCGCTTCGCCACGGGTGAGCTCTATCACCTGGCGGATCGCGCGGTTGATCTCTAAGCGGTCCTGCAACGGCGGCGCTTTCCTTACGAGGTCACGGATGCGGTCGATCACCTCGGCGGCCCGGTGGCCGTCGTCGACGACGCAAGCGATCGCCTCACGCGCTTCGTCCAGATTCGGGGCTGGACGATTCAACCAGTTCAGGGCCGACTCGGCGTTGTTGACGCTCGAGGCGATAGGCTGCTTCACTTCATGGGCGATCGAAGCCGTGAGTTGTCCCATGGTCGCGACCCGATTCGCGTGCGCCAGCTCCATCTGCACGTCACGGTAGCGCTGCTCGCCCTCGAGTGCTTGCGCTTCAGCCCGCTTGCGTTCCGTAATGTCACGCGACACCAATAGCAGTTGCTCGGGCTCGCCGTCCGCATTACAGATAGGCGTGGTGATTACATCCCACCAGCGCGGAACGCCCTTTGCCGACGGACAGAACGCCTGAAATTTGCCAATTCCTCCAGCCCGTGCGGCAGCAATGGCTTCGCTTACCCTGGAGCGGTCTTGCGGCCGCCAAAAGTCGACCCAGCAGGAATTCAGGTAAGGACCAATATCGTCTATTTCGAGCAAGTGTTGACCGCTACTGCTCATGAATAGCAGGTTTCCGTCCAAGTCCAGCACCTCGATACAGTCCGTGCTGCTCTCGATAATTTTTCGCTTAAGTTCCTCACTGTCCCGCAGCGCGCGCTCAGCCCTCTTGCGTTCGGTCAAATCGAGCACGAAGCCAACCCCTTGGTCTCGTTTCTCGTGAAACGCAGTGACGCCGATCAGCACGGGCACACGACTACCGTCCTTGCGGAAATACTCCTTCTCAAAAGGCTGCACGGTTCCAATCGTCTTCAGCTCCGCCACCATCGGCGCGTCGCGCGCGTGCCATTCCGGCGGTGTCAGATCTGTCTGATTCACCCGCCCAGAGGTGAGGTCCTCACGGTCATATCCCACCATGTGCAGGAACGCGTCATTTGCCTCGATAACCTGACCTTCGACATTCCAGATGAAAATCCCAATGATGTTGGCGTCAACCAGGTGTCGGATCTTCGCTTCGCGCTCTGCCAGATCGCGGTACAAACTAGTATTTTCCAGTGAGATCGCAGCCTGCGAAGCGAGCAGCTTCAACACCGAAATTCGCGCAGGCGCGAAAACGCGAGGAGCGAGGTTGTTCTCCAGGTAAAGCGCGCCGATCAGCTTGGCCTGAGTGAGTAGCGGCACGCAGAGAACTGAACGGGCCCGACGTTGACGAATGTACGGATCGGCGGAAAACGGCGAGTGCGCCGACGCATCATCGAGAATGACGATCTCGCGAGTGCGCAGGACGTAGTGGAGGATCGACTCCGGCAGCGCGGCTTCTCCCGCCGCCTCGTCGCGCAAATGCACGGCGACCGAATCCCCGCTTGTCGTGGCTTCGGCGGCGATCCGCTGTGCGACGTCGCGCGCAAGAATTATCAGAGCTCGCTCGGCACCCGCCTGTACCATCGCGGTGCGAATGATCGTGTCGAGCAATTTCTCCAGCACGATCTCGCCCGAGACGGCTTGTGACACCTTGATCACGGTTGCGAGGTCGAGGTGTTCAATCGGCGCGCCCATCGTGTTCGTCGGGCCGGGGACCAGCTCATTCGCCCGGAGATGTGGATGCATCTCGTCAAGTTGTCGCACCTTGCCATCGGCTCCCCAACGGAGGTAGCCGTAGCGAGCGTTCCGCAGATACAGGTCCGCGATCTGCGTGAACCCACGCGCCGCGTAAAAGCGCGCGGCCACTTCGTAAGCGAGCGCCTCGTTGTGGACAAAGCCGTGTGCGCGGGCGGAGCGAATAGCCCTTTCGTAGAGATGCTCAGCATCGAGCTCGCGTCCCTCCACGCGTGCGATCTCCGCCCCCACCAACGCGGCGCGATGTTCGAAGTTTTCCAGACAATTCTCGGCCCAAAATGCGAGCCGTTCGTGATGCTCGGCGAGAACTTCGAGAAGCTCGCGGCGCTCATCGGGAGTTGCAGAATCCGAGGCGATCGCCCTCGCGAGCGCTCCGTAAAAATGATACTCGGCCTCCTCGAAGAGAGAGGTGGTCGTCCAAAGGAGCGGTCGTGCCTTCGCAGCTGCTGCGACTGCCTTCCTGTAGTCGCCTGCATACAAGCGAGCCTGCAGCTTTCGGATCCAATACCAACAGCCAGGCAGATGGTACGGTTGGCTCTCAAGATGTTGCTCGAAGCTGTACTCGTCGAATTCCTCATCGTGGAATGAACCGAAAGACGGCGTTAGACCTCTGAGAGTCTTAACGAGACCGAGCTGAGTGGCCATGATGTCAACGGACATGCCGAAGCGCGCCTTCTGTGCGAATCTGAGCCCGTTCTCCGCTTCGCGCTGTGCCTCTTCGAGAGGCTCTCCGCAACCGAGAAGGTTCGCAACGAGATTGTTATAGGTGTAGGCCGTAAACGTCACGTCGCCGGATTCCGGTCCCGTTACTAGGGCGCGGCGAAGCAGCGGACGAGCCTCGCGCAAATGACGGGTCCACGGCACGCAAAAGTTTCCGGCGCCGTACACACGGGTCCTGAAGCGGTCGAGCCCCTTCTTCTCCATCAGATCAAAACTGAGCTGAGTGAAGCGATACGCCGTTCGGTAGTCGCCGAAGCGGGATCCGACGATCATGACCAGATATGCGTAGGCGAAACAAGATGCATCGCTATTGCCATGCTCGATGCTCAGGCTCGCCATCCTGAGCAGGACCAGCACCCACAGATTCTTGTCGTTGAAGAACGCCGGCGTGCAGAGATTCATTAGAACCTCCATCGTGCCGCGCCAGGCCGGATCCAAAATCAGTGGCAGATCGAACAGCGCTTCGATCGGCCGACCGCCAAGCTGCTCCCGCATGCGTTCGTATTCCTGCCATGCCTCCGCCTCCGTTGGGTGAGGCGGCCACGCGATGCCGACCCCCCGGAGATATTCGAGGCCGATTTCAACGGCATGCTCTTGGCGATCAAGCGTTAGGTTGAGGACAATCCGCAAACACGTGGCGGCGGATTTATCGACTATATTTGCCGCGCGCTGGGACAGGGTCAAAAGTCGCTCGTTCGCCGCGGCCAAGTCGCCAGTCAGAAATTCGCACTCAGCGCGATCGAGCTCTATCGCGAACACGAGACGGTAGCACCGCTCCCAGCGGTCCTCCGCCAGCACCAGCCCGGCTGTGGCGAGATAGCTCAGGGCCGAGGCGTACGCGCTCGACGCCTTCGCGCGTTTGCCCGCGATCAGGTTGAACCCGGCGAGTTGCTCCCGCTCGTCGCGTAAGGTGATCAAAGCCGTGGCGCGGTTGAGCTGATTGACGATCTCGAAGATCGCCTCCTCCCGCTTTTCGGGAGGTGTGTGTGCCGCGAGCAGCCTTCCTATTCGAAGGTGCGTCTCGGCCTGCAAAGCTTCCGGGATCAGCGCGTAGGCAGACTCCTGTACCCGGTCATGGATGAACCTGTAGGAGCCTTCCCTACGCTCGACCAGTTCCTGACGGACAGCTTCCCACAGATTGGTGTGGATCTGCTCCTCCGAGACCCCCAGAACGGTCGAAAGCATCGTGATCGCGGCGACGTTGCCGAGACAGGCCAACTCCTGGAGCGCCGTCCGGGTTTCGGCGGGGAGGCGCGTGAGCCTGGTGACCATGAGGTCCACCACATTATCGGTGTAACCCTTGGCATGAATGCGATCGAGGTCCCACGACCACCGCGCCTGGTCGTGTTCGAACGTGAGCAAACCTCGTTCGGCAAGCACCTGAAGAAACTGGATCAGGAAAAACGGGTTCGCAGCGGTTTTTTCGTGCGCGAGCTGCGTGAGCGGGGCGGCGCGCGCACGTTCGCAGCGAACCGTATCGGCAATCAGCTGCCCCACGTCTTCATGGGACAGAGGCCCGAGCTTGATCTCCCGGACAAGCACGCCCGCATTACGGATCGCCACGAGCTTGCGCATGAGCGGGTGAGCGGGATCGACTTCATTGTCCCGGTAGGCGCCAATCAACATCAGATGCCGAACGTCTGGCTGTATGAACAAGTGCTCCATGAGGTCCAGCGTGGCTGTGTCGACCCACTGCAAGTCGTCGAGAAAAAGTGCAAGTGGATGTTCGGGTCGCGCGAACACGCCGATCAACCGCCGAAACACTAGCTGGAAGCGCCGTTGCGCGTCCTGTGGCGGAAGGTCTGGAAGCGCCGGCTGTTCTCCGATAATCAGCTTCAGTTCGGGTACGAGGTCGATCATGAGCCGTCCGTTCGGGCCCAGCGCCTCCAGAAGGGTGTCACGCCAACCGTTCAGTTCGATGTCGCTCTTCCCGAGAAGAGGTCGGACGAGGCTCCGAAAAGCCTGCACCAGCGTCGAATAAGGGATATCGCGTTTATATTGATCGAACTTGCCCGCGGCGAACAGGGCGCGCGCTGGGACGAGCACCTTATGCAGTTCATTGACGACCGAAGATTTACCAATTCCGGAATACCCGGAGACCAGCACCAGTTCCGGGGTGCCGCTCTGGATGACACGGTCAAAAGCGGCGCGTAAGGTCTCGATGTCGCGCGCTCGTCCGTACAATTTCTCGGGAATCAGTAGCCGGTTGGGCGTGTCCTGTTGGCCTAGTGGGAAGTCTCCGATGAGATCTAAGGCTTTCCATTCGGCCAAGCAGCGTCTCAAATCACTCTCAAGGCCGCCCGCAGTCTGGTAGCGCTCCTCGGCCGTTTTTGCGAGCAGCTTCATAATGATTGCCGAGGTGGCATTCGGGATATCATTCAGCCGCTCGGCGGGCGCCACCGGCCGCCTCGCAACGTGGCAGTGCACCCATTCTATCGGATCGGACGCGTTGAACGGCAGCGCTCCCGTTAGCATCTCGTAGAACGTGACGCCCAGGGCGTAGAGGTCACTGCGTGAGTCGATCGAGCGATTCATCCGTCCGGTCTGTTCGGGCGCCATGTAAGCGAGCGTTCCGGCGATGATTTCGGGCGGTTCGGGCGCCTGCCGCTCGCGCGGTAAGCGTGACGCAAGACCGAACCCGGTGAGGCGCACCCGCCCATCAGCGCAGTTCACCAGGATATTAGCCGGCTTGATATCCTTGTGGACGAGGCCGTGTTGATGCATCTTGCTCACGGCAGCGGCTGTGCCGATGGCGAGGCGCAAGAAGCTCCCCATTTCCATGGGCGCGCCGAGCAGCAGCACGAGCGGCTCGCCGCCAGGGTCCTCGAACACCAGTTTTGTTCGAGCGCGGTCGGATTCGAGCTCAAGCGGACGCAGGGCCCACACTCCGTCTAGCTCATCCTTCAACCCATATTCGTGGGCGAGGCGTTCGAGGCTCAAGGGCGACGGGCGCTCTACAGCAGGCAGTACGACCAATATGGGGCTGCGGCTGCCATTTCTGCCCAGGCGCCACCCTCGGCACAAGACGCGCTCACTGTCCTCCAACAAGACCTGAAAGCCATCTTCTCCTAGTGCGTCGAATTGAAACGATGGCTCCAATTACCGTGCTCCGCCGTTGGCTGTAATTTAGTGCTATATCTTTAGTTGAATCTGAACGTCTGGCCCGTCGTTTCGGTACCAGCTCAACGGCTCCCGTCTTGTGCCGGAGACGGGATGCGGCGGTGCACGTAAGAGATGGCACGCTCGTGCGACGAATCAGATGCCGACCTTTGATGGCGCGACTCGGCAATGCCGTGGAGAGAAAGTGCGGCCGAGATGGACGGAAGCCGACCGGCGTGTCCGGTCGCCGACTCGATTTCGCGGCTGTTCATCTTTCCTTGTGGCATGATGTAAAGCTGCGTCGTTCCCTTGGCTCGCCCGGACTTTATATTCGGCGGAGCCGCCCCATCGTTATGAGCGATGGCCTTCGAGGTAGTGTCATCGCAAAGCCCGTAATGATGGGATTCGGGAATCGTCAGACCCCACTTTCGATCGAGGCGCCCGCCATAGTTATACCCCCCAAGTTTCGATCCATCGTCTGCCAGAGGCAGCTCAGCCGGGGCATGTCTAGGGATCGGGGCGTGCTCGTTAAGGGCTGCAGCGTGGTCGAAAACTACGCGTCGCCGAATGATGCAGACCATGAACCACGACATCCTATTCAAGGAATCGAGCGGAGAGTCATGGCGCCCCCCGTCGGCGCTTCGATATTCCCGCGGCCCCAACCCCAAAAGGCAGTAGCGCGCCGGCGACAGCCACAAGGCGCTTGACTGTTTTCATGGTGATCGAAATGAGCCTCTCGACAAGTCAAATGTTCTGCAGCAGCGCCGGACCGCGCAGCATGCAGCCTAGACGATCGCAATCAGCGGCTCAATTGCACGAAGGTAACCGTCGGGTCATCCAAAGGGCCACGGAACGATACGAAGGTTTATGGCGCTCGCCCATAAAGCCGGCTAATTCCGCTAGGGATCAAAGGCTGGCGGCCGCAGCGGTCAACAGGATCTTAGAAGAAGGTGTCTATCGCGACGCCGACCGAACGATCCGATTCAGCTCTGACTAGAGGCACCGGTCGACGTGTGGGGGTGCCCCGAGTTGCCCCTCCAATTCCAAGCGTCGCAGCAGAGTGACTGTCGTCGCACGGAGCAAATTGATGAAAAGCCTCTCTCATACGCAATAGTCGCCACAGACCCTAACCAACGGGGGTGCAATGACGGCGGAACTGGCGTAGAGATTCAGGCCAGCGCTCGCATTGGTCAGGGTCGATCCAGGTGCGGTCAAGGATCTTGCGAACGGCGTTGAAGCGGTACAAGGTTTTCGTCAAGCTTGCCATTGCGAAGACCAAGCTCTCGGAAGCTGGCGGGTGTGTGATGAAACTGATCGAATGGTTAGGCGCAATACTGATACTTGGCCTAGTGGGTTCAGCGAGCATCAGCCCAGCTGCGAGAGCCGCGGACGATATTGTCATTGGATTTGCCGTCGCCCTGTCTGGCCCGGTTGCCGCTTACGACGACAATAGCGCGAAGATGGCGCAAGTCTTCATCGATGATGTTAATGTCAAGGGTGGTTTACTCGGTAGACGGCTAAGGGCGGTGTTCGCTGACACCAAATCTGATCGCGCCGAGGGCGCCAGAGCTGGTCTAGAGGTGCTCCGGCTGGGTGCCGACGTGGTTATCGGTACCTGCGACTACGACTACGGAGCTGCCGCCCTGACGCAGTCGGAAAAGGCTGGCAAGATCGGCATTTTCCTCTGCGCTGAGGATGCTAAGGCAGGTGTTGCTGGTGTAGGTCCGCTCACGTTCACGGCGGGGGTCGCTGCGCAATTGGAGGGCGCCTCGCTCGCGGAATGGGGCTACCAGAAAAAGGGCTTCCGCAATGCGTACGTGCTTCTGGACGACAGCATAGAGTACACTAAGTCGGTATGCTCCGGGTTCGATTGGTTATTCCCAAAAGAGGGTGGCAAAATTGTCGGCCGGGACACGTTCAGGAACGATGACGTGTCGATCGCCTCCCAGGTGACGCGATTGCGCGCAGCGATTAGCGCAGGAAAAGTCGACGTGGTCATGTTATGCAGTTATTTGCCAGGAGGCTCTAGTGCCATCCGTCAGATTCGCGCGGCTGGCATAGAACTACCGATCCTCGCGAGCAGCGCATTTGACGGCACCTATTGGCTCGGTGGGGTTCCCCATTTGACCAACTTTTACGTCCCAGTTCAGGCGTCGGTGTATCATGATGATCCGCGGCCTGCTATCGGAGAGCTGATTGCCCGGTACAAGCAGATGTTCAAAGATGGGCCAGTGACACAGTTTGCCTTTCCGATCTATGCTTTCCTGCAGCTGTGGGCGAAGGCCGTGGAGCAGACCGGCACGGTCGATGCGGAAAAGGTCGTCGCCACGCTAAATACCTATCACGACGAGCCCTCCATCCTCGGCCCGCGATCCTTTACGGAGAAGTTGCACATCCAAGTTCGGTCGCCATTTCTGATCGTATCGATCAGCAATCAAATTGGCGAAGTGGTTGATTCCTGGCGGCTCAGCGAGCCAATTCCGAACGACGTTCTCTATCGGTTGAAACGGTAACGCGCAAACAGCGGCGAATAATCGGCCCCTGCATGCTTAGCCTTCATTTTAGTTCGCCGTTTCTCCAGTTGTGCGCGCTCACCGCGGCGATATACGCCTCCGCCCTGCCGGATTTATTCAAAACCTGATCACCGTGAGGCTGACGGCCTTAGAGCCGCGCTCCGCATCACACCATTTCTTCCTTGGGCGGAAGTTCACGACGCCATTGCTCCGCGATTTCACGCGGCGAGGACCCCAGACGCTCGTCGTCGCCGGAACGCACTGGGACTGCGGCCGCAAAGGTGAATGATCGTAATGCGGCCACTCAGCGATCCAAACTTTTCAACGCGCTGCAGTGGGCGCACGGCAGAAGCTCTCGTGGCGTTCCGCGGAGCCGGCGCTTGCCTGCACGTATCAAGCTAAAATCCTCGACCTTGCGAAATCGGGATGGTAAACTCGCCGAGAATGTACCAGTCAGCTAGGAAGATACGATGGCAGGTGAAAGCACCGCGTTTGTCAGCGGCAGGTCCGTGCTCACCAAACAGACCAGGATCCCGATTATCGATCTCCCATCCAACTGGCGGTGAGTGCCACGCGTCGGGAATGAGAAATGGAAGCCTCGGCTTTCCCAAATTCGGTGCAATTGGCAGTTGAGGGCGTCGCCGTTCATTTCGACGGATTGGCTGCGCTTTCCGGAGTCAAGCTGGCCATCCATCGGCGCGAAGTGTTCGGTCTCATTGGACCGAACGGTGCCGGCAAAACAACTCTGGTGAATTGTCTCAGCGGGTTTCAGCGGCCGAGCGCTGGCCGAGTGCTCCTCGACGGCCATGATGCCTCTGGTTGGCAGCCCGATTTTTTCCGCCGAGCGGGTGTTGCGCGAACTTTCCAGGCCGGTCGCCTGTTCAAGGATATGACCGTGCTCGACAACGTCGAGGTGACCGCGGTCAGTCTTGGGCTCTCCCGACGTGCCGCCAAGGCGCTGGCAATGAAGGTGCTCGGCTGGATCGATCTCGCCGACAAAGCGCAATTGCTCGCTTCAGCGCTGGCTTACGCCGATCAACAGCTCGTCGCTATCGCCCGCGCGCTCGTCGTCACCCCGGCTTTCCTGTTGCTCGACGAACCGACCGCGGGCATGTCCGATTCCGAGTGCGCGCACCTAATGGCGCTGATCCGATCCATTCCGGCAACCTTCGGCTGCGGCGTCCTGCTTATCGAGCACAACATGCGAGTTGTCATGGGCATCAGCGACCGCATTCACGTGCTAGATGGCGGCCGTACGATAGCGGAGGACACTCCCGATAAGATCCAACAACACGAGGGGTTCGTCGCCGCATATCTCGGTATCGAGGAATGACGAGCGGGATCGCCGAGCCGTTCCTCGCAGTCGAGGGCTTGCACGTGCGCTACAGTGAAGTCGTCGCTTTGCGCGACGTCTCGCTGACGGTCGCTGAAGGCGAGGTCGTCGGCATCATCGGGCCGAACGGTGCCGGCAAATCGACCCTTCTCTCGGCGATTGCCGGAGGCGTGGCCGCCAGCAAGGGAACGATCCGCTTTCGCGGACAGAACATCATCGGCATGTCGCCTGACAAGATCGCGCGGCTAGGATTGTCTCTGCTGCCTGAGGGCAGGCACATCTTCGGCAGCCTGACGGTCGAAGAGAACTTGTTGATCGGTGTCAGCCGGCACGGCGATCGGCGCGACGCGGCAAAGGACCTTATCCGAATATTGGATTATTTCGCTGCCCTAAAAGAGCGTCGCTCCACTCCCGCCGGACGGCTCTCGGGTGGCGAGCAGCAAATACTGGCAATTGCCCGGGCGCTGATGACCCGCGCGCCGATGATCCTAATCGATGAACCTTCTTTCGGGCTGGCCCCGAAAATCATCGACCAGATTTACAGGATTCTGCTCGACCTGCGCGCCCGGGAGAAGCTTACGCTGCTCATCAATGAGCAAAGCTCGCGCCGTATTGTCAAACACGCCGACCGCATTTACCTGTTGAGGGCCGGCGAGATTAGACTGCACGGAACGGCGGCGGAGCTGAAGGACGGCCAGGCAATCAAAGAGGCGTATTTTGGCTTATAATAGAACGGTCGACCGCCTCTTAGGAGACGACCGGTGAACGAGCTCCCGCAAAATATCATCGACGCGCTCAGTCTGGGGAGCATTTACGCGCTCGTCGCCTTGGGCATCGGGTTACAGTTTGGCATTCTTCGCTTGATAAATTTCGCTCAAGGCGACTTCATTACGATCGGCTGCTATGCTCTCATCGCGCCCTCGACCGACGTAACTGCGCGAATGCTGATCGGCGCCTGGAGCTGGCCCGCGCTCATCCCCTCGATTTGCCTGATTTTAATCGTGATAGCGTTGTTGACGGATGCTCTCGTCTTCCGCCCGTTGCGGCGGGCATCCTCTTCGACGCTGATGATCGCCTCGTTCGCGGTAAGCTATATCATTCAGAACGGGGTGCTGATGATTTACGGCTCGCGGCCTAAAGCAGTGAACCTGTGGTCCGAACTTAACACGCAAATTCTTATCGGCGGGCTGCATTTGCCTCTGTTGCAGATCGTCACGATTACGGTCACGCTGATGTTGATGTGCGCCTTGACAGTGTTTCTCAAGCACACGTTAGTTGGAATACAGATGAGGGCATCCGCCGAGGATTTTCGTATGGCGCAGTATCTTGGCGTGCGGGGGAACGTCGTTATTGGGTTCGCTTTTGCGATCAGTGGCATGCTCGCTGCCGTTGTTTCCTTGCTCTATCTGACGCAGTCGGGCTCGCTCAGCCATGCAATGGGCGTTCCGCTGGCCCTATATGCGTTCGTCGCAGTCGTGATCGGCGGTATGGGAAGCCTGGTCGGCTCCGTAATGGGTGGATTTTTAGTCGGTATCATCGTCACCTTTCTTCAGGTCTATTTGCCGCCCGATTTGCGCGGCTTCCGGGAAGCGTTCGTATTCGCGGTCGTTATCCTGGTTCTATTGCTGCGACCCGGGGGCCTGGTTCAGATGAAGAGCGCAATTGAACGGGTGTGATAGACGAGCAGTGCCGCGGATGAAGGGAGCAATCGAGATTTTAGTGCGGCATCGCGCCCCAATCATTCTCGGCTGCTGCCTGGCATTGCTAGTGACGGTCGGTGTGCTGACCGACTTTAGACAACATCTGCAGCTCACCCTCACCGAAATGTTACTTCGCATGACAATTGTCGTCGGAATTTACATTTTCGTCGGCAATTCCGGTATTGTGTCGTTCGGCCATATCGCCTTCGTTTGTATCGGCGCGTACGCGGCCGGCTGGGCAACCGCCGATCCGGAGTGGAAACAGCTCATGCTGACCGGGCTACCGAGTTTTCTGCAGGATAAGCAATATCCATTTCTGGTGGCACAAGCGGGCGCCATGCTGCTTCCGGCGGTGGTGGCTCTGGGATCGGGCATCGCCATCCTGCGACTGCGCGGCATCGCGGCATCGATCGCGACATTTGCATTCCTCATTATCGTGCAGAGATTCTATTCCAATTGGGATTCGGTCACCGCCGGCGCTGGTTCACTGGCCCGTCTGCCGACCATCGTGGATCCTTGGATCGGCCTTGCTTTTGCCCTTGGCGCCATTGGCGCTGCCTATTTGTTCCAGATCTCGCACTGGGGTCTGATGTTGCGGGCGTCGCGCGACGATGATGTTGCCGCCAAGGCATCTGGCGTCCGCATCGTCCGCCAACGCTTAATTGCCTTCGTCTTGAGCGCGGCTATCGTCGGCTCCGGAGGAGGACTTTATGCCCAGTTTCTTGGCAATATCACCGTTGATGAATTCTATCTAGAAATGACATTCGTTACTCTGTCGATGCTGGTCGTTGGCGGGATCGGTAGCCTGAGCGGAGCTGTCGTTGGCGTCGTGGTTGTGACCTTCGTGGTTGAAATTCTTCGCACGCTGGAACAAGGAGTCTCGCTCGGCAGCATTAGCTTTTTGCTGCCAGCCGGGACTCAGGAAATTGGGCTTGGCGTTGTGATGGCGCTGATCCTCATCTTGCGACCGAACGGCCTAACCCGCAGCAGAGAGCTTCTGGAGTCGCGAGGACGTAACTGAAGTCCGTAAGAAGTGCGCGAGTGACGCCCATGATCACAACACCGCCGCGATGAAGGTCACGGGAGGCAATCAAAACAACAATTACATAGAGAGAAGCTACCGCAAACTGGAGCGACGACAGCGTGTCGATAAGGAAAATGGCGCCCGCGAGCGCGGCTGTCACGGGAAGGTAACGGAAGCGACAGCGATAGATCTGACACTCGACGCTGGCAGTCGGCCGATAGTCAACCGCGAGGCCCAGCCCGTCACCGCCCAGCTGCACGGCCTTGCGAACAGCAGCAAAGCCACCAGCCAGTCTTCACGGTAGCTAATCAAATCGTGGACTATTCAAACGCACGAGATCGCTGTCTCATCGCCCCTTTTTCGAGATACACAACCCACATTTGGGGCCGAGCTACCGACAAATTCAGCGAGAAAGCGGTACGCATCCGGCCAGCGCCCCAGGCAGGCGCGATGGTCTGCCGCGAAGCGCTCAGGCAGCAACGGCGGTCTTGGACTGTTGGTTCGCCTTCCAATTCCAGGGAAGCAGCTCGGCGACCCTGCTGGCGGGGTGATCTGGAAGCCGCGCCAATACGTCAGCGAGCCAGGCTTGCGGATCGACGTCGTTCATCTTGCAGGTTTCGATCAGGGTATAGACGGCGGCGGCACGATGGCCGCCAGCGTCTGAACCGGCGAAGGTCCAGTTTCTTCTTCCGACCGCCACACCCCGCAACGCTCGTTCGGCGGCGTTGTTCGTAAGACAGACGCGGCCGTCGTCGAGGAAGCGGGTGAACGCTGCCCAGCGGTTGAGAAGGTAGTTGATCGCCTTGGCGGTATCGTTTTTGGTGGAGAGCAACGCTCGCTGTTGGCGCATCCAGATTTCAAGCTCGGCAATGAGCGGCCGCGATTGTTCACGGCGAACGGCAAGCCGTTGCTCCGGCGTTTTGCCGTTAATGCTGCGCTCGATCTCGAAGAGCATGTCGATACGACGTACAGCCTCGCTGGCGATCGGTGCCTCTCCCTGTTTCACCAGGTCGACAAACTTCCTCCGGCCGTGGCTCCAGCAGGCCGCTTCAAGGATCGGAGCCGGCTTCCTTTGAGCCTTGTAGAGCTGGTTGTATCCATCAAAGGCATCGGCCTGCATCAGGCCCACATAGCCGGCAAGATGACCTTGCGGATGTTCCCCGGCACGACTGCGCGAGTAATGGAACGCTGCCGCCGGTGGGTCTCTGCCGCCAAACGGCCGGTCATCGCGAACATAGGTCCAGATCCGGCCGGTGACAGTCTTCAGTTTCGCGAGTACGGGCACCGTCGTGTCATCGGCGTGGATGCGTTCCGCGCTCATGACATGGGTTCGGATCACCTCAATAATTGGGTCGAGCGCCACCACGCAGGCGCCGACCCGATCCGCCAGCGTCGAGACGTCGATCTCGATCCCTTCGCGGGCATAGGTCTTGCTCTGGCGGTTCAGCGGCTGATGCAGCAGGAACTTGTTGACCAGCACCATCGCCAGCAGGCTCGGCCCGGCGAAGCCGCGCGGGATCGGATGGGAGGGTGCCGGCGCCTCGGTAATTGCCTCGCAGTCCCGACAAGAGAACTTCTCACGGACGTGCTCGATAATCTTCCAGCGCCTTGGTTCGCATTCAAGGGTCTTCGATACCACCTCGCCAAGCTTGTGAAGCCGTTGGCCGCCGCATTTGCCGCAGGCACACGGCGGCGGCTCGACAATGCGCTCCACCGGCAGATGGTCGGGCAACGGCCGGCGGGCCGGCCGGGGATGGTTGGCGCGCTTCTCCCGAGCGGCTGCTGGCGCCGCGATCTCGGCCTCTGTTTCCTGCTCGGCCTGGGTTTCTTCAAGATCCTCGATGGCGAGCTCAAGTTGCTCGACCAGCAGCCTGCCGCGTTCAGAGGATTGCCCGTACTGCTCGCGCCGCGCCTTGGCCAGCATCAGCTTCAGCCGTTCGATTTCCAGACGACCGACGGTCACCTCGCTCTTCGCCAGCGTCAGCAATTCTCGCTGCGCAAGGATCATCGCGTGCGCAGCGGCAAGGTCGGCGGGAAGCGGATCGGAGGGGCTCGTCACGACGACGATCCAACCATATTCGCCGCTAAAAATCCCGCCAGATTTCCTTCGTGAGTCAAAAAGCCACAGCTTAACCGGAAGCCTGCGGACGCCAGGTTGCCTGTGGCATCCGCCAGTCAATTCCGGACAGGAGATAGGATAGTTGCGCAACGCTGATCGTGACAACGCCGTCCGCCAGCGATGGCCACAGAAAGCGGCCGCGCTCCAACCGCTTTGTGAACAGACACGCGCCTTGACCATCATGCCAAATGATCTTGATCAGGTCGCCGCGACGGCCCCTAAAAACGTAGAGATCACCAATATGAGGATCGCGCTTCAAACCCTCCTGCACGAGTCGCGCGAGGCTGGGGAATCCGCGCCGCATGTCGGTATGACCCGTCGCAAGCCAAACCCGCACATTGCCAGGTATCGCAATCATCGACGTTCCAGCACGTCGAGAACCCGCGCCAATGCATCCGCGTCGACTTGCGCATCCACCCGGACGCGTCCCCGGCTGCCAAAATCAATTTCGATCAATCCAGTCCGGGCGACCGGCACCGGCCGCACCCGCCTGTCGGCCTCCGGCACAACCTTGGCGGCTTGCTCGCCCGTTTCCGCCGCGGCAATCTGCACCGGCGCAAAACATGGCTCGACCCGCTCGGCCGTCCGCGCCTGTCGGCGCCAGGTGAACACCACACTCGCCGCAACCCCATTGCGACGCGCAACCTCCGTCACCTTCGCCCCTGGCGCCAACGTCTCCTCGACGATTCGCGCCTTGTCATCCTGCGACCAGCGCCGCCGCCGCTCCAACCCGCCTAAAACCTCGACCCGCATCGCCTGATGACCTTAAAGCTAGACTTAAGGCCACACGCTTCGCGAAATACCCCGCGTCAGACAAGACGGCGCTCGTCGGATGCGTACAGAAAGCGCGCCCGATATAGTCATGTTCAATCGTGCCAAAACGTCCCGGAATCGGACGTCCCAACCAGGCTAAATAGCGCGGCGTATGAGCATTGCCTGCGATAATTTGTGAATAAGCACCGAAGCGGGACCCCAACTCGGATGATCACAATGCTTTGATGTAGCACGAGGAAATTCGTTCGGGTTGGGGTCCGGATCGGCGCCGATCGGGATCCGGGTTGTCTGCCTAGTTCACAAATTAGATCAACAGGTTGGCCTTCACGTAGCCCGGGGTCCCACTTCGGGTCTGACTCACTTCTGATGAAGTCATCTGGCGGTCTGCGGTTCTCCAACGGAGCCAGCGTCGCGATCGCCGTCTTCATCTTGTGCATCGATGCGGCGTCGAACTCATCCGCGCGCACGCATCTCCACCAGGCCGTCGGCGCGCTGACGGCGTCGGGAGCGGCGGCGGCACCGGTGTCCGATCGTTTCATCGGTTCGCTCATTGCGTCCATCGTGATCTCCTTCGGACATGCCTCTTCGATCGCGCGGACAGCCGCACGTCGCTTCGGTTTGATTTTTTGGATCGAGGAGGCGCCGTCTCGACGGCGCCTCCTCGCGCATGGCCACACCGGGCCCTGCCATAGCTCGCCGGGGCACGCCCCACCACGCCGCGCCGTACCTGACCTCACCGCACCAAAACGTTTCTGCGTCGGTCGCCGTCGTAGCTATCCGGTGGTGGTCACCGAGAATGTCCCGTTCTGCGGCCTCCAGTCGCCCAGCGCTTTCGTGAAGCCCGCGATGGCGTAGGTCTCGATGATCTCAGCGATACGGAAATGCCAAACGATTGAGTTCGTCGAGTATTCCGGGCGCCGTCGCGGTCGGAAACCCGACGACAGTGAGAACCCGTAGATGCGATGTACCCACTATCGGCTCAAGGCCGCCGGTCAGCGGCTGATCCGCCAGCAGCGCGTCGAGATACATGGGGATCTCGGGCACGCGAACGCGATGACGCTTCGTCGATACGCAAGAATGCAGATAGGTCAGTGTCTCCGGGTCATCGAGCCAGGCGCATTCGGGCATAAAGCCCTCGACTAGCTGCAGCACCCGGTCGATTCGATCGACGAACCCTCGCAACACTTCGTGGGCGTCGGCGTTTTCGGTCCGATCTCGACCCTCATACAAAAACCGTTCGGCCCGCGCGGCGTCTTCGGCCGGCGGCAGATAAAGGAACGTGAGGAAATAGCTCGACTCATAGTGAGCCCCCGCCTCCTCGAACTGGGCTTTCCGCTCGGCATCGACCAGGGCGGACGCCACATCCGGAAACGTGCTTGCTGGATAGCGGCTGGCAGAATGACGTTGAGCCTCGACAAAAACGGCCCAACCCGAACCGAGACGGCGCAAGGCACTGTTGAGGCGCCCAGCGATGGCGACGAGTTCGGCCGGCACTGCGCTGTGCTCCGGTCTGCCACACGATCTTGAACCAGACCTGACCTTGAAATCGTTTCTGATCGAGGATCACTTCGCAGATGATGAGGCGCAAGATGCCCTTGCGTTCGGCCGACGTCGTTGAGGGGGAATGCCAGATGCCGGGCATGTTGGAGCGGCGGTATTCGGCAAGATGCATCATGACTGAAAACTCAAACGCTGAGATGACCGGGAATGCGCAGATGACGGCGCACCACATCCACGAAGGCGGGGTCACGCTTGGCAGCCCACACCGCGGCCGCATGGCCTATCGCCCAGAGCAAGAGGCCTGCGTGCGTATTTCGCAAAAACTGGACAGTGGTTTCGCTAACTGACGGACAGCAGTTTCGCTAAATCGCGGACAGCGTGGCGGCGCTGGCTTTCGGTTGCCTGGTTGTTGAAGTCAGTTGGTATTCGTCTCGCTGTTTTCGACGTCGGTCAAGGGGCGCGCTCGACCCGCCTCGCGGATTTCTTGCCTTGGGCCGCACTGGTTGGGGAGGGCGTCGTCCTCAACTTTTTCCTTCGCATGCTGTCGCCTTCGAGGGCGATACGGTGGGAGTTGTGGATGATCCGGTCGAGGATGGCATCTGCGATGGTTGGCTCGCCGAAGCTGTCATGATGCCTGCTTCCTTGATCGTCTAGATCTTCGCCCAGCTTTTGCAGCGCTTCGCGATCCGGCTCGTTCACGACCAGAGGCTCGTCGCACCGCCAGCGTTCGTAATCTTGTTCGATCGCCTCGGCGGCGCGTAGCTTCTCTTCCCAAACGCACTCCAGCGAACAAGCGGTTCTCGGGTTCCACCGCATCATATTGGCGCCGTGCTCTTTCCGCCTCATAGCGCGCTCGTTCGCGCCGCAGCGCCCACTGGCGTTCAAGCTGGCGCGTCTCCGCTTCGACCTGGCCCAACGCGGCGATGGCGATGGCGATTTTGTCCGGCGTCAAAGCCTCAAGCAGGGTGCTTTCGACGCGCGCGTCGACAGGTAGCGCGCGCACCTCCTGGCATAACGGCCCTCCGTCCTGGTCGCGGTCGGCACGACACGTGTAGACGGGGTAATCGCCCGCAGGACCGCTATAGCGCAGGCTCATCCGGCGACCGCATCGTCCACAAACAGCGATGCCCTGCAGCAGCGCCGCTCCCTTGCGCGGCACGCCCGAATGGCCGGCTTCGTAGCGGTTGATGTTGTTTGCCAGTCGCCTCTGGTTCTCCATGAACTCCTCCCAGCCGATGTAACCAGGATGGGCAGCCTGAAGGCAAACCTCCCAGTCCGCGATGGGGACCTAGGTCGTCTTCGGACGATAAACGTCGCGGCGGATTCGCCCGCCTTCCAGCCGCCGCCGCCCATAAACATACGCCCCGGCATAGGCGGGATTTTGGAGAATGCTGAGGACCTGTGGACTATTTGCCTTACGCCATACCACATCGGGCGGCGCCGGGCCGAGGATCGGGCGCACCGGTAGCGGCAGATCGTTTTTGCGCAGATAGCGCATGACGGCCCGGGCACTCCGAAGCTCGCGGAATTTAGCGAAGACCAAGCTCAGTCGCGCCTGCACCTCCTCATCGGGATTGAGGATGATCCCGCTCGAACGATCATGAGCCAGTCCCACGGGAACGGAAAGGCGGAGCGCGCCGCGCGCCGCTTTCTGCCGCTCACCCTGATGGAGACGCTGCTTGATCTGGTGCAGTTCCGCCTCGGTGAGACACTCCGTCACGTAATGGAGATCGCCATCGGAGGCAGGAAGCGAGATTGGCGTTTTGGGCGCTTTCAACTGTAGGGCCGTGATCATCTTGGTTCCTCTCTTGATCCCGCTGTTGCGTGAGAGCCGACAAGCAACAATAAGAGCGATGCGATCTCGATCGCGCTTCCGAGTGATCAACTGCGGCATCATTGGATTCGAATGAAGCTTGCGAAATCTATGCTAATATTTGCGAAGATATTGATGAACTTCGTTTGAGCTGAGCGCAGATTTCCCATGTAACACCTACCGGTCCGTCTGCTGAAGATTGCAACGGGCTAAGCGCACGGTCGGAAGATTAGCCGTATCGGTCCAGTAGATCTGACCGGCCGCAGCGTCCACAACGATACCTTCGGGAATTCTCCAGCGATCACTGACGATCGTCTTCAGATCTAAACCGTCGTGGCTCACGGTCACCGACGTGATGCCGAGGCGATCGGCGTTTCAACCTTGGCTTGTTCGTGGCCGATCTCACGGCGCGGCCAGGCGAAATCATCGGCGCGGCCGGCGGGCGGCGCGAGCGGTTCACCCTTGACCAAAGTGCGCACGACGAGCGCATCTAACGTGGCCGGTCGCGATCCCGGACCGCCAAGCAATTGTTCGGTGCCGACGGAGGAAGCCACCAGCGGCAGGATCGGTCCCGCCAGCGGACGCAGCGCCGGCTGGCCGGGCCGCGCATTGGCATCGGGCGTGGCCGGTTCGCTCGGCAGCGTGATCGGCGCAGAGCGCGACGCCAGCAGCCGGGTGATTTCGCGCTCGACATAATGCGCCAGCTTGCGCGCGCCGGGCTTGGTGAAATACACGCCGTCATAGGAGCGTAACCGGCGGATCTGGCCTTCGAAGTCGGGGCCCTGCTGCAGGAAGTGGCTGGCCTCGTCGACAAATCCGTCCCAGACATCGACATAGGTGATGCCGGCCTTCCCAGCGGCGTCGCGATACAGCGAATCCAAGAACAGCATATCCGCGGTCGCCTTGGTGCCGCGAACCGCAGGCACTCCGACCCATAGCACCGGCACGCCCTTGGATTTCGCGACCGCGATCATCTCCTCGATTTTCTTGGTGTAGAGCTCGACCCAGCTGTCCTCGCGGAATTCGTACACGCCATTCGGCGAGCGCGCGCTCTTCTCCGCCGCGACGATTGACGGCACGTCGCCATCGTTGGCGTCGTCAGACAGTTCGGTATCGGCAGCCCTGTCATAAGGCTTCGCGGCGTCGGCTGCGCCGTCCGGTTTGGTGCGGGCGTCCTTCTTGCCGCTCTTTTTGTCCGACGGCTTGCCATCGGATTTCTCAGTCATCGGCTCCCGCATCGATACGCGGTCGTTGAGCCCAAGCATGATGACGATGGCGTCCGGCTTCTCGGTGGCGAGGATGCCTTTGGCCGCGGCGGCCCAGTCGGCCGGATCGCCCCTTCGCTGATAGCGGATCAGACCGGAGACGGCCTTGTCTCTTCGGATCACGCTCATATCCGGCTGTTCAGCATAGGCGTTTTCAAGACCATAGCCAAGCCAATCCGCCATGCCGTCGCCGAGTAAAAGCACTCTGCGATCGAGCACAGTCACGCGTTTCTCCGGTGGAGGAGCGTGGGAAAAGTCCTCGTGCACGGCCACGCGTGCCGGCACACGCCGCACCGTTCGCTGCTGCGGCGCTTCTGGCCGAAACGGTGCGACTAAATCTTTGCCGAACCAACCGCCGCCACTGCCAAATCCGATGATGCGTTGCGGTCGCTGCGGTGGTCCACCGAAGTTGAATAACTGCGCGGATGCAGGTCCGATGATCCCGACGAACAACGCAACCGTGACAACAAGCGTGCTCAAGAGACAGATCTCATTACACATGTGCAGAAAAGATCTCGGTTTGAACATGCGTTTCGGTCACACTCGAAGTTATAGTTGCGCTTCGGCAACCGTGTGTCTGCCAATCCGCTGTCGCCTTGAAACACGTTCAGACCGATGCCTTCGACCGGCAAAACTGGACGATCGGCGCTTCCGAGATTGTCTCGAAAAAACGCGATTCTTCCTGCGAGAAACCAGTGCACATCGGCAGTAGGAAGGCGTCACGTGTGAGGTGATGCGAACAGTCAACCGGAGCCCGGTCCAAGATCACGCAGGCTTGTTCGATCAACGCAAACGTTCGACCTCGGATACGCTATCGTTGGCAGCCAAATTTTCAATTATCGCAGCAACGGCCTCGCGGAGAACGCTTCTTCGCAGCCGGCCTGTCAAAGGGTGGCGATGTCTTTGAATCCACAAACCGCTAAACACAGGTCGAGTTCGGCGAGACCGGAGGTAGTGAGTCAGACTCTCCGCACCGCCGTAGGACAAGGCGTACGCGTAAGGGCGCCCGATCCCAACGGCCGTTGCTCCCATCGCCAGCGCGATGATCACGTCTGTCGGATTGCGCACACCGGAGTCGAATATAACCGGAGCGGAGCCAGCGGCCTTGACGATGCCCAGCAGCAATTGCAACGTGGATGTTTGAATTCGCCTGCCGCCCGCCGTGGTTGGTGCAATAGAGCACATCGGCACCGTTCTCAATTGCCAAACGTGCGTCATCAGGATGTTGAATACCCTCGACGGCGCTAGGGAGCTTCGTCTGGATCCTAATCCAGCGCAGGTCGTCCCACGATACCGGATTGGAGAAGATATTGAGGTAGTGCTGCAGGGCAGCCGCTTGGTCTTCGCGGGGTGCCTTGGCGAGATGTTTGGTGAAGTTCTTGTCTAAGTAATAGTTCTGCATGCAGTAGCCGCGGAACTGAGGGAAGTTCCCCCGTTCGACATCGGTTGGCCGGTAGCCAAGCGTCCAGCTGTCCACGGTGAATATCCAACCAGAATAACCGCTACTCTCCGCGCGATTAATGAAACTGGCCGCCAGTTCGCGATCACCTGGGAGGTACAGCTGAAAAAAGCTGGGCGTTTCCCCGGTGTGCTTGGTGACCTCCGCCATCCGTGATTGCGAGAAGGTCGACAATGTGAACGGCACACCGGTTGCCGCTGACGCCTGTGCGGCCGCCACGTCGCCTTGAAAATCGGGCGCGCACAGGCCCACCAACCCGATTGGGCACATGAATACCGGCGAGGCGAGATGTTTCCCAAATAAGCGGATAGAGAGGTCGCGCTCGGGCGGACTGACCATCATCCGGGGCACGATGCCGTAGCGGGAATACGCGTCGATGTTGGCGCGCTGTGTCCGTCCGTCCCCGGAGGCTCCAGACACATACCGGTATACCCAATCCGACAGGGCCTCGGACGCTTTCCGCTCGATGGATGCAAAGTCAAAGGGGTAGCGCGAATTAACGCCCCCTACTGCTTCGGAGTAGACCTCGTTTTGAAAGTCGCCAAAATTAGTCGTCACGGTGATTGCATACTCTCGCTGTTAGGAGACGTTTGCGTCGGCTGTCGGTGAGCCTGCACTACATTGCTATGCTACACCGAGCTCCGATGGTCTCTAGGGTCAGCCACCGATTAGCATCGGACAAAGCGCCAGTCTTGGACGACACTGCGGTTGCATCGAACGATCGTGCCTTAGCCTCATTCGGAGTTCGGCTACTTCCGCTGTAGGCATCCGGTGAGGACTGCGTAACTGTCACTCAGGCTGCCTGATCGACTTGCCTGCGTCGGTCGCGTCAATTCCACGGCAGCAGTTCATCGAGCTTTTGGAGGGGGTGCTCGGCGATTGCGCGCCAGGACATCGGCGAGCCAGGCCTGTGGATCCACGTCTTTCATCTTGGCGGTGACGATCAGGCTGTACATCATCGCGGCACGGTCGCCGCCGCGATCGGAGCCGCAGAACAGCCAGGACTTCCGGCCCAGGGCGATGCCGCGCAGGGCCCGTTCGGCGGCGTTGTTCGACTGGCAAATGCGCTCATCGTCGAGGAAGCGGGTAAATGCGCTCCAGCGTTTGAACATATAGTCCATCGCCCTGGCGACGTCGTTGCCGCGCGACGGCTTGGCGCGTTGCTCGCGCATCCATGTTTCCAGATCGGTCGACCAGCGGCGCGCTCAGTTCCTGACGCACCGCCTGGCGCCGTTCGGGCGCCTCGCCGTTGATGCCTCGCTCGGTCTCGAACAAGGCGTCGATAGCGCAGAGACGAAGTCCGTGGTAAACTAGTTTCGGGGCCGTACCTAGCCTATAAGCCGAGCGCTCCGGCCGCACTCAGCAAAACGGTCGTCCTAGGTCGGCAGTGGAGTGCCTCGGTGAATCCGTCTTTTCGAATTCCCCCCGGCGGCAATGGCGCCTTCCAGGTCCTCTGGGCGGACGGTGAGCGTGTCTTCTGCAGACGAAAGAGTCACGGCGGCGACACTGCTCTCGTGTTGGCTGTGCTCACCGCCATTGAGCGTCCTGCACCCGCCGTTTTGGATCGATTTGCTCACGAATACGAATTGAGGGAGGAACTAGACGCTGAGTGGGCCGCAAGACCGTTGGAGTTCGTACGCGAGCAAGGACAGGCCATGCTCCTGCTTCAGGACCCGGGTGGCGAGCCACTCGATCGCCTTATTGGTCCGCCCATGGGGCTCGAGGTCTTCCTGCGCCTGGCGGTCGCGCTATCAGTTGCCTTGGGCCGGCTCCACGGGCGCGGTCTCGTTCATAAGGACATCAAGCCTACCAATATTCTCGTTAGTGCTTCGGCCGACCAAGTTTGGTTGACGGGCTTTGGCATTGCATCGCGCCTTCCGCGCGAGCGCCAGTCGCCCACCCCCCCTGAGGTTGTCGAGGGGACACTTGCCTACATGGCACCCGAACAGACGGGATGGATGAATCGCTCGCTCGATTCTCGCGGCGATCTCTATTCACTTGGCGTTACCCTCTACCAGATGCTCACAGGCTCGCTCCCCTTTACCGCGGTCGATCCCATGGAGTGGGTGCACTGCCATATCGCTAGAACGCCGGTGCCGCCCGCCGAGCGGCTGGAGAATATCCCGGCTCCGGTCTCCGAAATCATCATGAAGCTGCTCGCCAAAACCGTCGAGGAGCGTTACCAGACCGCGGTCGGCGCCGAGCATGATTTTCGACGCTGTCTAACCGATTGGAAAGCGGAGGGCTTCATAGATGACTTTCCACTGGGCCAACAGGACACGCCCGACCGACTCCTGATTCCCGAGAAGCTATATGGCCGTGACCGCGAAATTGCGACCCTGGTCGCCGCCTTCGACCGAACAGTCAAGAGCGGAACACCGGAGCTGGTGCTGGTTTCGGGCTACTCCGGCATCGGCAAATCCTCGGTCATCAACGAGCTGCACAAGGTTCTGGTGCCACCGCGCGGCGTCTTCGCTTTTGGCAAGTTCGATCAATACAAGAGAGACATTCCCTATTCGACGTTGGCGCAGGCTTTTCAGAGCCTGGTGCGACCTCTTCTCAGCAAGAGCGACGCCGAGTTGGCGAACTGGCGCGACGCCCTGTGCAAGGCGCTGGGCCCGAACGGCCAGCTCATGGTCGAGCTCGTTCCCGAACTGAAGCTCATCATCGGAGAACAGCCAGCAGTCGCTGATATTCTTCCAGCGGACGCGCAAAGGCGCTTCCAGCTGGTGTCTCTGCGATTTATCGGCGTCTTCGCCCGACCCGAACATCCGCTGGCACTTTTTTTCGATGATTTGCAATGGCTCGACGCGGCGACCCTTGACTTGCTTGAGCATCTGTTGACTTCGCCAGACGTGCAGCACCTGCTGGTGATTGGCGCCTATCGGAACAACGAGGTCGATGTCGCGCATCCGCTGAGCAGGAAACTGCAGGCCATCAGGAATACCGGCGCGAAGATCCAGGAGATCGCGCTGGCGCCGCTCGATTGCGAGCATCTTGGGCAGTTGCTGGCGGAAGCTCTTCACGGCGAACCGGGGCGCGTAGCGCCGCTCGCACAACTGGTACACGAGAAGACGGGAGGCAATCCATTCTTCACGATCCAGTTTATTTGGGCGCTTGCCGAAGAGGGACTGCTCCGCTTCGACCATGACGCAGCATGCTGGTCGTGGAATCTCGAACGTATTCGCGCTGAAGACTACACTGACAATGTCGTGGAGCTGATGGTCGGGAAGCTGGCCCGCTTGCCCCGTGAGACACAGGCTGCCCTGCGGCAGCTGGCCTGCGTCGGCAACACTGCCGAGGTTACAATGCTTTCAATCGCCTTCGGGACGTCGGAGGCGCAGGCCCATGCCGATCTACGGGAAGCGGTCCGGCTAGAGCTGGTTGAGCTACAGGAGGGCGCATACACGTTCGCACACGACCGAGTACAGGAGGCCGCCTATTCGCTGATCCCGGAAGCATCGCGCGCCGAGGTCCACCTGCGGATCGGGAGGTTGCTCGCGGCGCAGACGCCGCTGGAGAAGCGGGAGGAGATGATCTTCGAGATCGTCAATCAGCTCAACCGCGGCGCCGCATTAATAACCGCACAGGAAGAGCGCGAACAGCTGGCCGAGTTCAACTTGGTTGCCGGCAAGCGCGCGAAGGCCTCGTCTGCCTACGCCTCGGCACTGACGTATCTCGTCGCCGGCGCGGCGATGTTGCTGGAGGGCACGTGGGAGCGCCGGCAGGACATCGCCTTTGCGTTGGAACTGCACCTGGCCGACTGCGAGCGCTGCACGGGCGCGCTGCCGTCCGCGGAGGAGCGTTTGGCGGCTCTTGCAACGCGCGCCGCCGATACGCCCCAACGAGCGGCGGTCGCAGTTCGGCGCGTGGATCTATACACAATGCTCGGCGCATTCGATCGCGCGGTTGGGGTGGGCCTGGAATACCTCCGGCATGTGGGCATCGACTGGTCGGCGCATCCCTCCGGGGGGGAAGCGCGTCGCGAGTACGAGCGGATCTGGACCGAGCTCGGAAGCCGCGCGATCGAGGATCTCATCGGCCTGCCGCTGATGCAGGATCCGGAGTCTCTGGCGACCCTCGACGTACTCACAACTTTCGGAGTGGCGACGTGGTACACCGACGAGAATCTGTACGCGCTCGCCCACTGCAGGGCGGTCAAGCTCAGCCTGGAGCGCGGAAACAGCGACGCCGCGCCGGCGCATTACGCTTCGGTCGGCCTGATCGCAACCTACCACTTCGGCCACTACGACACTGGTTATCGACTCGGAAAGATGGCCTGCGACCTCACCGAACGCCGCGGATGGAAGCGCTTCGGAGGAAAGACCTACGTGATCTTTATGCTCGTGATCCCGTGGACACGACCAGTTCGGGAAGGGATCGATCCGGCGCGTCGTGCGTTGCAACTGACGAACGAACAGGGCGACCCGAGTTTCGCTGCGTACGCTTGTCGCACTCTCATTTCCACACTTCTCGCCTCGGGCGATCCGCTCGATCACGTCGAACGTGAAGCCGAGCACGGGTTCGAGTTCGCGCGCTCGATGCGGCACGAATACGCCGCCGACATGATTTCCCCCCCACTCGCGCTCGTCCGGACGCTCCGCGGCGAAACCGCTAAATTCGGCTCGCTAGACCATGGCGTGTTCACGGAGCGCTCGTTCGAGGGACGCCTGACCGGTCACCCGGCCTTCGCCTTGCCGGAAGCTTTCTACTGGGTTCGAAAGTTGCAGGCGCGCTTCTTCGCCGGCGACCACGCGTCGGCCATCGAGGCCGCGAAGAAGGCGGAAAGCTTGTTCTCGACGTCAACGTCGCTGTCGGTCCTTCTGCTGGATAGGGCGGAATACCACCTCTATGCCGCGCTCTCTCGTGCCGCATGCTGCGAGCCTATGGGCCCGGATCCGTACGCGGCGCATCGAGAGGCGCTCGCGGCGCATGACGCCCAACTCCGGGCCTGGGCAGCGAACTGCCCTGAAAATTTCGAGAACCGCGTTGCACTTGTTGGCGCAGAGATCGCCCGGATCGAAGGCCGCGAACTCGATGCCGAGCGTCTCTACGAGCAGGCGATCAACTCGGCCCGCGCAAATGGCTTTGTTCACAACGAGGCGCTCGCTTACGAACTGGCTGCGCGCTTTTACGCTGCGCGCGGGTTGAGGCAGTTCGCGCATCTGTATCTGCGCAATGCCCGCTACGGCTACCTCCGCTGGGGAGCGGTCGGAAAGGTGCGGCAACTCGACACGACGTATCCGGATCTCGGGCAAGAAGAGCCGCTTCCTGGCCCGACGAGCACCATCAATGTGCAGGTTGAACGTCTCGACTTTGCGACGGTAATGAAGGTTCTGCAAGCTGTCGCAAGCGACACCGGACAAGACAATCTGATCGATACGCTCATGCAAATTGCAATGGAGCAGGCAGGTGCTGAACGGGCGCTGTTGATTAATCCATGCGGGCATGAGCCTCGAATTGAGGCGGAAGCTACGACCAACGGTGATGTGGTGACCGTACGTCTGGCCGATGATGTCGTGAGCGGGCGCATGCTGCCCGAGTCGGTGCTCCACTACGTCTTACGCACCCGCGAGATTGTTATATCGGACGATGCCGTGGCTCAGTCCCCGTTTGGCGTCGATAGCTATATAAGCCAGCGGCAGGCTCGGTCCATTCTCTGTCTGCCACTGCTCAATCAGGCCAAACTCATCGGTGTGCTCTACCTCGAAAATAACCTGGCGCCCCGCGTATTCGCGCCCGGCCGGGTCTCGGTTCTGAAATTGCTCGCCTCACAGGCCGCCATCGCACTGGAAAATTCCCGTTTGTATCGCGACGGCAGGGTGCGCGAGGCGAAAATCCGGCGACTGGTCGATTCCAACATCATCGGGATCGTCATCGGGGATTTCGAAGGTCGCGTGCTTGAGGCTAATGACGAATTTCTTCGAATGGCGAGCTATGATCGCGAAGACCTAGTTTCGGGCCGCATAAAGTGGAGCGATCTGACGACGCCCGATTGGCGCGATCGGAATAACGCGACGATCGAACGGCAAAAACGTAGTCGCCGCCTCGAACCATTCGAGACGGAATATACAAAAAAAGACGGTAGCCGTGTGCCCGTACTGATTGGTGCTGCAACATTCGAAGAGGAAAGTAGCGAGGGTGTTGCATTCGTACTCGATTTGACAACCCTGAAGCGCGCGGAGGAGAAGTCCCGCGAGAGTGAGTTAAAGCTCCGCCAAATTATCGAAACGGTACCAGGCTTCATCTGGTCAACGGACTCCGCCGGCGAACCGACCCATTTCAATCAGCGCCTTTTGGACTACAGTGGCAAGCGATTGGAGGATTTTCAGCATCGTGGTTGGGAAACATTCGTGCATCCAGCCGACCTTCCAGAAACTACAAGGGCTTTAGATCAGGCAATTAAGACCGGAACTTCCTTCGATTCTGTGCACCGTCTGCGCCGGGCGGACGGAGAGTATCGTTGGCACCATGGTCGCGCGGAGCCGCTACGCGACCGAGAGGGGCGGATCGTCCAGTGGTACGGTTTGTCTGTTGATATCGATGAGGGCAAGAGAGCCGAACAAGCATTGCGGGAGAGCGAATACAAGCTCCGTCAAATCATTGAATCGGTCCCAAGCCACGTCTGGTCAGCGGATCCCGCCGGCGAACCGACCCAATTCAGTCAAAGCGCGTTGGACTATTACGGCGTACAATTAGAGAACCTTAAGCATGGCGGTTCGTGGGCGTACATCCATCCAGATGACTATCCGGAAACTGCAAGGGTTTTCTATCACGCAATCCAGACCGGGACTTCGTTCCGGCATGTGACGCGCCTGCGTCGGGCGGACGGCGAGTTTCGGTGGCACGATACTCGCGGCGAACCTCTGCGCGATCAACAGGGACGCATCGTCCAGTGGTATGGCTTGTCTGTTGACATCGATGAAGCGAGGAAGGCCGAAGATCAACTACGCCGCAGCGAAGCCTATCTGGCGGAAGCCCAGAGGCTGAGCCACACCGGCACCGCAGTCTACAACGACAGCGAGATTTTCTATTTCTCAGATGAAACTCTTCGAATTTTCGGGTTTGATCCGCGTTACGGGCTGCCGAGCCGCGACGCTGCGGCGCAGGTAATACACCACGATGACCGAGAACGGGTGCAGGAACTGGCCCGGCGTGCTCTCCTCGAGAAGAGAGACTATAGCATCGCGTGCAGACTCTTATTACCCGATGGCACCGTCAAATATATCGAAGGGGTTGCTCACCCTCGGTTCTCAGCAAGCGGAGAACTTCTGGAGGTTGTCAGTACAATCATCGATGTGACGGAACGCAAGCGCTCCGAGGAAGCAATACGGGAAAGCGAATACAAGCTTCGCCAAATCATCGAAACGGTCCCAACCTTTCTCTGGTCGACTGAGCCCGATGGCAAAGTATCATATGCCAATCAGCGCATTCTAGACTATTGCGGCGTGCGGCTTGAAGATTTTGTTCGTGATGGTTGGGGCATGTTCCTGCATCCTGACGATCTTCCGGAAACTGTAAGGGGGTTCTCCCACGCAATTGAGACTGGAACTTCCCACGAAGCCGTGCACCGTGTGCGTCGGTCGGACGGCGAATATCGTTGGTACCATTCGCGCAGTGAGCCTCTGCGCGATCAACAGGGACGCATCGTCCAGTGGTACGGACTGACTATGGACATCGATGAGGCCAAGAAGGCCGACGACCGGCTACGCCGCAGCGAATCCTATCTGGCGGAAGCGCAAAGGCTCAGCCAGACCGGCACCGCAGTCTATTCCGACACGACAAATTTCTATTGGTCGGACGAGACCTATCGAATTCTCGGGGTTGATCCGCGCAATGGGCTGCCGACTCGCGAGGCTGCTGTGCAGATGATCCATCCCGATGACCGAGGACCAGTGCTTGAGGTGGCCCGCCGCAGTTTGCGCGAGAAGAAGGACTATAGGTTCGAAGTCAGATTCGTAACCCCTACCGGCATCAAATATGTCGAAGGAAACGCTCACCCTAAATTCTCAGCAAGTGGAGAGCTTATCGAGATTGTCAGCACAATTTTAGATGTGACGGACCGCAAGCGCGCCGAAGAAGCGTTGCAAAAGAGCGAGGCGCGTGCGCGTTCAGCAATTGACGGGATAGCCGGTCTAATTGTGATTTTGGCCCCGAACGGTGAATTCGAAACCGTCAATCGCCAAGCCTTCGAATACTTTGGCCAATCGCTGGAATGGATAAGGAACTGGGGAACAAACGGTGCGTTGCACCCAGAAGACCGTCCTCGTGTTTTTGAAAGTTTTAAGAGAGCGATAGCTTCCGGGACTTCCTACCATATCGACCTGCGCTTGCGGCGCTTTGACGGCGAATATCGGTGGTTTGACACCCGCGGCGTCCCAATTCGCGATGACACCGGGCACATCGCGCGCTGGTACATTCTGGCGACCGACATTGAAGACCGCACACGGGCGCTGGCGCAATTGGAGCAGATGCGATCCGATTTCGCTCACATGAACCGCGTGAGCATGATGGGAGAGTTGGCTGCCTCGCTGTCTCACGAAATCACGCAACCGATCGCCAGCGCCCGCAACAACGCCCGTGCGGCCCAGAATTTCCTGGACATGCAGCCACCCGACTTGAACGAGGTCCGGGAGGCACTCAGCTGCGTTGTGGGCGATACCGATCGCGCCGGAGACATCGTCGACCGCATCCGTGATCACATCAAGAAGGCGCCCCCGCGCAAGGAGCACTTTGATCTTAATGAGGCGATCAACGAGATAATTGTATTGGGGCGAAGCGCAATCGTCAAAAATGGCGTCTCGGTCCAGACCCAGCTTTCTGAGGGATTATTTCCAATTCACTGCGATCGTGTACAATTGCAGCAGGTGGTCCTGAACCTGATCCTGAACGCGGCCGAAGCAATGGGCTTGGTTGAGGCAGAGCCGCGAGAGCTATTGATCAGCACGGAGCAACACCACACAGGCGTTCTCGTGGCAGTGCGCGATTCCGGGCCTGGCATCGATCCGACACATTTGGAGCGTGTTTTCGAGGCGTTCTACACCACGAAGTCCCGCGGTGTGGGGATGGGGCTGTCGATTTGCCGGTCTATCATCGACGCCCATGGGGGCCGGCTGTGGGCAGAGGCGAATGAACCTCGCGGCACTATATTTAAATTCACCTTGCCTGCCGTGCAGGTGGGACCATGAATTTTCTTCAAGCGTTCATTCACCGGACTTGAGAGCTGCGTGAAGGCACCGTTTCAGATGCTGCTCGTTGACCGGCTTGCGAAGGTAGCAGACGACGCCATCGGTCGAGGCGCGGATTCGGTCAACATCGTTGGGGTAGGCAGTCACGAGGATTGTCGGAATTGCTTGACCTGAATCTATGAGGTGTCTGTAGAGCTCAATGCCAGTCTTCGCCGGCATGTTGACATCCGCGATCAGGCAGGCAGTCTCGCCAAGATGAGGGGATGCGAGGAAATCGGCTGCCGATGCGAAAGCCTCAACTCGATAGCCCAGCGACCTCATGAACCTTCTCATTGACTCACGAAAGAACTGATCATCTTCAACGACCGAGACCAATGACCGTTTTGGCATACAGCCTCCCGCAGTTCGTTTAAATACGTCAGACAGGCGTCCCCGAAGACGGTGCCCGCGGTCGCATGAGGCTGTGTAGACCTGAATGTGGGCCAAAGCACGCCGCCGGGCAATCGCAACTTCAATAAACCTTGGTTTATGCCGTCCCGCGGGTCTGTTCAGAATGGGCCTGTTCAGGTTCGCGGTTTGGGATTACGTTCGTATTTGCTCGGCTAGTCTTACGAATGGACTGGGGCTCAATTTAGCGGTCATCTAACGCTGAGCGGCAGCCATGCTTAACGCCACTTCCACAATCCTGGTCATCGACGACGACAGCGATCTTCGTAACTCGCTCGGGCGCCTGTTTCGGTCTGTCGGCTTGAGCGCAAAGCTATTTGCGTCCGTTTCCGACTTTCTCAAATCTGAGCCGACGGAGGGGCCCAGCTGCCTAGTACTGGACGTGAGATTGCCGGGGCAAAGCGGACTTGAATTCCAGCGTGAGCTCGCAGCGGCAGGCAGAGACCTCCCAATCATCTTTATCACAGGGCACGGCGATATTCCGATGTCGGTGCAAGCCATGAAAAGTGGCGCGATCGAGTTCCTCACGAAGCCAATACGCGATCAGGAGCTTCTTGACGCTATTCAGTGCGGCCTGACGCGTGATCGCGTCCGTCGAGAAAATGAAAGCTCGCTGGCCGACCTCAAAAAGCGTTTCGCGACCTTAAGTCCCAGGGAGTTACAAGTTATGATTCAGGTCGCGCGGGGACGCCTTAGCAAGCAGATTGCCGACGATATCGGTATTGCCCAAGCTACAGTGAAGGTCCACCGGAGCAAGGCGATGCGGAAAATGAATGCTCGTTCGCTCCCCGAGTTTGGCCAAATGGCGGCTAAGCTCAACCTGATGCCCTGAGAAATCGCAAGGCACCCAGTGTTCTCACCATCGACGACACGGTCTGCCTACCCAGCATCACATCGCGAATAACTTACCCGTAACATATAGCCGCAACGTGCGAATTGCGGCCTTAAAATCTTGTTTTCGAGGCGGCCAGCAGCCTGGCACCGGAATCGGATAACGAACCGTCATTCGCTGCACGTCAGAATGCATGGTCTCAAAGCAAGCCGGGTGCATGGACCGTTCAATCGAGTCCCACGCTAATCTCTATTCGTAGTGGTAATGATAAACGGGGGGCGGACAGGCAGAATACTTATTGAAGAAGCGCTGCGACGGCAGGGCTCCATTATCGTTCTTTCGATTCCCTACACCTCGGCGCAATAGCATCGGGCTAACTCAAAGGGTACGCAGATATTATCACAAGCGAGCTGCCGGAGATGCTAATGCCTAGCGGAGCCTGGGTCGACGTCGCAGACGCCTTGTAGCGAATCGTTGGAACCATCACTGATGAGCCCGTTGCGGCTCGCCTCGAGAGGCTTGCGGCAAGCTATGAGCATCGCGCCGAAGCTCACGGGGCGAGCACCGACGGGAGCTGTCGGCGTACAGTGTACGCTGAGGGAGACGGGGAATTGTAGCAGAGGACGATGTGGTCATCCACTCGGAGATCTAGAATGAGCCTATAGCGGATCGCGAATACCCGCCTCAGAACTATCTGCCTTATTACAGGATTGGGACTCGTTACAGTGACGACGCTGGCTCGCGATCTCGATGGCCGGCGTCAGCGGCGTGCGCCGATGTGTGCGCCTGCGATTGGGCCGATCTCGGTGAATTTCCGATGGCCGGTTTTCCCAAGGCGCAGCGGGTGTTTGGGTTGCGGGATAAGGCCAGCGGGATCGACCGCGTCCAGGTGGTGCCGCAGCCCGGCGCGGTCAGGTGATGTTTCGCAAAGCACTTGTGCCGGCTTGACTGCGCGGCAACTTGGTCCGCTAATGGCGCGATCATGAACACGACCGTTCTTCAGAGGCTCGTCGATTGGCTGATGGATGGCGCGCGGTCGGCGCGAACGCCGATGGCGCTGTTGTCACAGAGCTGCGAGCGCCTGGTTGACGCGGGCCTGCCGCTCTGGCGTGTCGGCGCGTTCGTGCAGACGCTGCATCCCGACGCTTTCGGCCGCAGCTTCGTGTGGCGGCCGGGTGCCGAGGTCGTCGTCGGCACCATCGATTTCGACATGCCGGAATCCTCCGAGTTTACCCGTAATCCGCTGGCCATTCTCTACGGCAGCGGGCACGAGGTGAGGTATCGTCTCGACGACCCCGAGAGTAAACGCTTCCCATTCTTTGACGATATGCGCGCCGAAGGCGTCACGGACTACATCGCGTTGCCGCTAGTGTTTACCGACGGCACCGTTCACGCCTCGAGCTGGACCACGAAAGCGCCTGATGGATTCTCCGACGAGCAGCTTGAGGCGTTGCGGAAGATTGTGGCGCCCTTTGCGAGGCTAGGCGAGATTTTCGCGTGGCGCCGCACCGCCGCCACGCTGCTCGACACCTATGTCGGCAACCGCGCCGGCGAGCGAATTCTTGCTGGCGAAATCCGCCGCGGACACGCCGAAACCATGCAGGCCGCGATCTGGCTGTCGGATTTGCGCGGCTTTACTGCGCTCTCCGATCGGCTCGCACCCGAAATCGTGGTCGACATTCTCAATCAATATTTCGATTGCCAGGTGCCCGCCATACGCAAGCAAGGCGGCGAGATCCTGAAATTCATGGGCGACGGGTTGCTCGCGGTTTACCCGATCGCCAAAGACGGCGGCAATCTTGGCGAGGTTTGCGGGCGCGTTTTGGAGGCGGCGCGTGAGGCTCGCGCCAACGTCGACGCGATGCACTATCCGAGTGGTGAGGCGATCGAACGCTTTCGCTTCGGCGTAGCGCTTCATATCGGCGGGATATTGTTCGGCAATATCGGTGGAAGCAGCCGCCTCGATTTCACCTGCATCGGGCCCGCGGTCAATCTCGCAGCAAGGCTGGAGAAGATCGCCAGCCGTCTTCACCGTACAGTGGTGGCGTCGGCGGCCTTTGCCGGTGTGTGCGGGAACGACTGGACTGACCTCGGCGAATTCCCGATCGCAGGCTTCTCCAAGGCGCAGCGTGTGTTCGGTTTGCCGGATGAGGCTGCAGCTACAGGGACTCACGACTCACCGTTGCACGATTAGTTTGAGCGACTGGCGAGTGGAAAAGGCCTCTACTGTTAATATGTGGACGGCTATGTAATCAATGATGCGAACTGGGATAGCAAGGGCAGCCACTAAAAGGTTCGCATCCCGATCGCAGCAAAATCTTCTGACATGGTCTGGCTCGATGCGCCGGACGACGCGGAACGGCCGGAACACGCGCCAGCTGACCCGCGGATCGATCTACCGGCAGGCTGCTTACCGGCGGTGCCGTTGGCGCTTTTCCACACCTGTGCGGCGCCGTCGTCCGCGTCGCTCCATCAACGGGCGAAACGCCTCGACAAGCAACCACCCCTGACGAGCAACGCCGTCCGAACCCGCCTCTCGCAGCGTCGAATGCGGCCGCTGCGCCATCAAAAATCATCATCGACGAGACACTCGGCCCCTGCGCCAAGGCGTGCTGCGCGTCGCAAGGCAAGGCTGAGATAGGCATATCCTAAACCTAAGTAGGCTCCTCTCACCTAAATGTACGGTACGGAAGCAACCTCTGCGCAATGGTTGGTCCATCTCTCTGCGAGTAGGGTTGGGTTGCAATGCCGATCTGTCGAGGTGCAACACAATAGGCGGAGTTAACGAGTGAGAATCATGGACACAACCGTATTGTCCGTCGCGCATTGCGAATCGATGTGTGTCTTTCTGCTCCTCTCGGGCAAGACGCGTTACGTGCCCGAGACTGCCCATGTTCGGGTGCATCAGATCTGGATGGGGGACCGCGCCGATCACGCCAAGGCGGCGACCTACAGCGCAGATGATCTGATGATCATGGAACGCGATATCGGACGCCTTGCCAAGTACACCTTTGAGATGGGTGGCACGGGTGATCTGTTGTCGCTGTCGCTGAACGTGCCGCCGTGGGAAGATTTGCATGAACTGTCTCGGGAGGAATTGCAGCTGACCAATCTCGTCACCGATATGGCTGCACAGCTAGGCACCCCCAATGTAGCGGTGGCCGAGTTGAAACCGATCGGGTGCAGGACGGCTTCGTAGCAGTGCGGTTGCGACCGAGATTAATCCGGAACCGGTGAAATCATTCAAGACGGCTGAGCTATCGGAGGGACAGGCGGCATGCGAGCGGCGGCTCCGTTTGGGCGAGAGCAGGGGGGTACCCTTCCGGAGAAACTACCAAGGCCTTCCAGAGAAGCCAGCAAAGGCGGACTGCCTTGGCAGCATCGGATTGAGCGACCCCCAATCTCAGCTGTGTCGACTATCCGGCGAAGTCGAACAAGGCACATAGGCCAGAACTAGACAAAAGTGTACTTCTGGCCAACCTTGGGAGAACTCCGCGATACGCGTGTACAGTAGATCGCGTCATAAGAGCTATTGAAAGTTGGCGGAGCAAAACCACCGGTGTATCTGTCGGCAGGGTCGCAAAATGAACGCTTATGTCCAAGGGCCACCGTCTTCCTGCCACCACAGCTTCCTAATTGTCTGGAACCAGGGGACGAGAAGATGAAGAAAATCGCGCGCTTCGCGTTAGGCCTCGCTTGTTGCATAGCCGTTGTTCCGTCCGCCGTTGCGGCATCGCCCTATGACGGATCCTGGAATCTGGTCTTCGTGACGCAACAGGGAGCGTGCGACCAAAGCTATAATTTCGCAGTCAACATCTCGAGCGGGGTTGTTACGCATCCCAATCTGGTGAGGTTCAGGGGGCGCGTCGGAAAGAACGGTATTGTTCGTGCCTCGGTGACTGTCGGAGAGAGATATGCATCCGGCTTGGGCCGCCTGGCGGGCGTGGCGGGTCGAGGCGTCTGGAGCGGCCGGGCAGGGACGGCGCGATGCGCGGGCTATTGGATCGCGCAGAAGATCTGATTTTGTGAAGTGGATCGGCAATGGTCCCGGCTGCAATTCGCGTCGGCTACCGCGGAGGAGGGGTCCCCGCTCATTGGTCTCTCTGCCGCATCGAATAGGTCAAAGCCGCGACCACAATGATGGCGCCCTGCAGCATCAGCTGCTCCGGCTCGCCCAGTCCGAAGTTGGTAAGTAGATTGAAGAGGAATGTCAGCATGAACGCGGCGACCGCCGGTCCAGTTATCCCGCCTAGCCCGCTGCCGAAATTGACGCCGCCGAGAATGCAAGCCGCCAGGGTGTTCAACGGGAGATCCTGACCAACCGTCACGCTTCCCATCCCGACAAAGCCGGTGAGCAGAAAAGCGCTCAACACCCCCCGTCGCACCGGACAAGACATGAGTGATGAAGATAATCCGCTGATGGGGAATCCAGATAAAGTGGCAGCACGCGGATTGGCACCTACAGCGTCGAGATAGTTGCCGAAGACCGTACTTCTCAACAATAGTGTTGCGGGGATAAGCGCGGCAAACCAAAGTGCCAGCGCATTCGGGAGGATCCCAATCCGGCCGGATCCGACAAGCTTCAAGGACTCCGGCGCGTCGCCGGGTGCGCGCAACTGGCTGAGCGCAATCACGATCCCGTAGAGGATCATCGCCACCGCTAAGGTGACGATGACCGACGACGCTCTGAATCGAACGATCAAGAAGCCATTCACCCCGCCAATCCCCATGCCGAGGATCAGGCACGCCGGGAGGAGCAGCGCCTCAGGGAGGTGCCCATAGCCGCTTGTCAGGGCATAGGTCACTGCAACCACGACACCGCCAATGGACAGATCCAGCGACAGCCCGCGCATGATGAGGGACTGGCCAATGGTCGTAAGCCCTAGGGGTGCGGCCTGCCGGAGGATCAGAAGCAGCAACTCCGGCGAAAGAAGAGCGGGACGCAGCATGGCCGTCAGTGCCAACAAGGCTAACGTGCAGCTATAGGCCGGTGGCATCGTCAAAAGGGCGACGCCGACGAGGCGAAGCCGCTGCCATGATTCAGCGCGTGCGATTTTGTCACCCGGCTTTATCATAGCCCGATAGTCGATCGTCGCTGCAAACATATGGCAACCAGCAACAGCGTTCCGGTCACCGCCAGCCGCAGAAACGGCGAAATGCCGAGCAGGTTGATGCCATTGGTCACGAAACCCAAGGTCAGGGTTCCGGTAACGCAGCCGAGAATGCTGCCGACGCCGCCAGTGAGCCTGACCCCTTCCAAAGCCGCGGCCGTGATCGAATCGAGCGCAAACGCTTGCCCCATCGTCGGGTCGCCAGAGGAAACGTGGCCGCTCAGATAAAGGCCGGCTGCGACGGAGAGGAGGCTGCACAGCACATAGGCTATGACCGTGACCCGGCGACTGCGTACGCCATTGAGACGCGCGTTCGATCCGTTTGCACCGACTGCGAAGATATGCAGTCCGAGACGCGTGCGATGAAGTAGAACTGCCAGTAGAGTCATTGCCGCAGCACACCAGATCAGCGAGACCGGCATATCCAGGATCGTTGCCTTGGCCGCGCGCAGGAGGAACGGAGGAACGCCGCCGCCCGGGATCGGGAGCACCAGCAGCGCAAGCCCCTGCAAGAACGTCATCGAGCTCAGAGTCATGATGAGGGGGTGAATGCCTGCCAGGGCGACGCCGCAGCCATTCACTAGTCCGACGCCGAGACCGAGGGCCAGGGCGAGCACGATGAGCACGAGCGGGTCGCTCTGGGTGGCCGCGATACAGCTTGCGAGACCCACCACCGATCCTACCGAGAGATCGATGCCGGCGACGAGACACACGACCAATTGTCCAAGTGTGACGAGCAGCAGGGCGGTCACCTGTCCTGACAGGTTTGACAGATTCTGCCCATCGAGAAAGTTCGGCGCGGCGAGCGCCAGCGCCGCGAAGAGAAGCACTGGAACGCTCACCGTGTACGGGCTGATCCCGGTGCGCAATTGCTCCATCTGGATCTGGAGCAGCACCGAGCTTGCGCCCCGCGACCGATTGTCGTCGGAGCCGCTGCGCAGAGAGCGCTCCAAAACGCTTTTCTCGGTCGCCGACTCGGCGTCGACCTCGGCGACGATCTGCCCGGCGCGCACCACCAAGATGCGATCGCACAATCCCATCACCTCGATTAAATCGCTTGCGACGAGAAGCACGGCTCCTCCTTGGTTGGCGAAATCGCGAAGCAGACGATAGATCTCGACCTTGGTTCCGACATCGATGCCGCGCGTCGGCTCCTCGATGAGCAGTATGTCGGTCCTCATCTGAAGCCATCGTCCCAGCATCACCTTCTGCTGGTTGCCTCCGGACAGAGAGCGAACCGTCTGGATCGGCCCGCAGTTGCATGGTCGCCATCAACCTGGAGATCAATCCCGCGTCCCACCGCGTCTTGCGGGCCAACCCCATCCCCTGCAACTGGCCGATGACGAAGTTCTGCTCTATCGAGAGGTCGAGAAATAGTCCGTCGAGCTTTCGGTCTTCGGGGATGAGTGCCACCCCGTCCGCAACGCATCGAGCAATTCCCCGGCGCGGGTCATAGGGTAGCTTCGCTCCGTCCATCGCGGTCTTGGTGAACTCGCCGGCCTGCGGCGCAAAGGCTCCGGCGAGGCCGCGGAGGATTTCACGCTGGCCCTGTCCTTCCAGCCCCGCGAGGACGACGATCTCGCCGCGCCGTAGATGAAACGAGACGGCCGGCGCCCCTGCGACGGTCACGAAATTCGTAATGTCGAGCGCAGCTTCGCACTGCGGGGATGCTCGAGCAGGAAAAACACCGGCCAACGACCGACCGACCATCAAGGTCACCAGCCGGTCCACGTCGAGGTTATTCGTGGTTTCTGTCGTCACGCATCTGCCGTCTTTTAGGACGGTCACTGTGTCACAAAAGCGGAATATCTCCTCGACGCGGTGGCTGATGTAGAACAGCGACTTCCCCTTGTCGCGCAGGGTCCTCAGCAACGACTCCAGCTTGTCGACTTCGGCCCTGCTCAGGGCCGCGGTCGGCTCGTCGAAGATAAAGACAGCAGCGTCGATCGAAACACCTTTGGCGATCTCAATGAGTTGTTGCTCGCCGATCGTCAGTGTCCCGCAGGGCCGCTCGACATCGAGATCGATGCCGATCTGGCGAAGCACGTTGCGAGCGCTGGCCACCATCTCCCCGCGGCCGAGCCATCCGTACTGGCCTGGCTCGCGGCCAAGAAGCATGTTCTCGGCAATCCTCAGGTTTGGCAGTAAAGTCAGTTCCTGGAACACTGTCGATAGGCCTGCCCTGAGCGCTTGAGTAGGGTTCTCGAAATGGACGGGGCGGCCATTTAGGTAAATTCTGCCTGCATCGGGATGATAGACGCCGGCCAACAGCTTCATCAGCGTCGATTTGCCGGCCCCGTTCTCGCCGGTGACAGCGTGAATGGAGCTGGCTCGTCCTTCGATGCTGACGTCGGTCAAGGCTGCTGTCGCCCGGAATGATTTGGAGACCGAGCGTACAGAGATCACGACATCGGATGCTTGCTGCGGCGCGACGCGTATCGGGTCGATCTCCACGCTACACCTACTTCTTGAACATGGCCTCGATCTTATCCTCCGGCAGGGTCGACGGCACCCAAAAAGCATCGTTCAGATCGGGACGAAAATACTTCATCAAGTCGGCTTTGAGGATCGGCGGCGGCGATGAGAAGTAGGTCGTGTTCAACTGCTTGCCTTCGAGGAGCGCCACCGCCGCGCGAACGAGTGCAGGTCCGAGGCCGGGCGTGAACACCGGCGCGATGCTCTCGACGCCCGTTTCGCTCCAGACACGTAGAAAACCGTTATTGCCTTCGCCGGTCATCGGGACGAGCGGCTTGCCGCTCTGCCTGAAGACATCGATGCAGGCGCGTGTCATCTCGGCGCCTGAGAACCAGATGCCATCAACCTTCTTGCCCGATAGCACGAGGTTCTCGCACAAGCCCTTCGCCTTTGCATAATTCCAATCGCCAAACACCTCGGCGTCGATCTTGATCTCGCTGGACGCTGTTCGGATTGCTCCGTTGGCGATACCTTTGAAAATTGCGCGGCGAGAGCTAGAGAATGGTAGAGGCAGTAATCCACCCATTGGATGTGAAGCCGAGCCGACTTAAGAACGGGCTTCGTCCGCTCCGCAAACTCGAGCGCTCTATCGGGGAATCCCAACCGAAAGTGCTTTTGCAATTGCAAAATCCAATGAAAGCAGATGACGACCGGGATCCCGCTTTCAATTGCTTGTGCCTCGATCTTAGCTTCGTTGGTCGGGGCGTTCCCTCCAGCACCTTCCCGAAGCGTCAGGACGAAGTCCTGTGCGCTTGAGACAATATCAATGCATTGGCGAATTTGGCCCGCCGAACGAAATCGAGGGCCAGCGTCGAGTCTTGCCAGATTTGATCGAGCGGATCGCCACGCGCGATACGATTAGTAAGGCGGTGTTCCTGAGCTAAGCAGGCATAGATGACCTCGCCCCGTCGCCTGGGCGACTTGACTGGTCTTATCCAGACAGCCCAGAGCCATTTCGATGGGGCGCGTCCAGATCAGCGCCATCTGCAGCATGAGGTTTGTGCCTGCCTGCTGTACTTCGAATCCATGGCGCTCGGCTGCTTCAACGGCCACGCGCCCAAAGCGTTCACCGTCCTCGTAACGATCAAAAATTGGACCAATAAAGAGGGCGATCCCGGCAAGCACAAGCGTGACGAACTCGTTCATGCCGTGCTCAAGTCCCAACCGAACCGTGCGGCACACGCTCATTCGATAGAAGTCCGGATCAAAGACATAGGCCGCGATGCCGAGCCTCGCCATGACGTTTGTAGCCACGCGCATCTCTTCATCGCGCATCAGTGGCAAATCGATCAGGCTCTCGATCGGGCGGTCGCCGAGATCGCGCAGCAACGCTTCGTACTCTTCCTTAACTTCTGCTGGTGTGGGACGCTCGGGCAATGTCAGACCAAACATACGAAGGCATTCGAGTGCGGTCCGAACTGCTTCTTCGGTTTTCCCAATCATGAGCTGGAGAATGACTCTCAAGCGATAGGCTTCCGCCCGATCGACCTTCCGCCGGCCTTTGATCAGCATCTGTTCGATGTGGAATTCGGCCTCTTCAAAATTCGAGCCGAGGAGCGCACAATCGGCAAGTTCGAAGCACAGAGCTAAAGTCAGATCATAAGACTCTTGCCATCCTTCTTCTTTCAGGGTGGATAGGCCGGCGGAAAGGTAGCTGCAGGCGGATGCGTAAGCCAAGGAGGTCTTGGCCTTCTGACCGGCCTGAAGGTTGAAGCGCGCCACCGTCTCCTTTTCCGCCCAGTCGCGAAAAAAAGAGCGCCTCGATTAAATTGGTTGACGATATCGAATACTCTCTCGGGAATTTTTTGCTGCGGCATCCCCTCCAAGAGATGGCGCGCAATTTGAAGATGGACTTCGGCGCGAGAGCCGGTCGCAATGAGCGCATACGCTGCCTCCTGAACCCGATCGTGCAGGAACCGGTAATGTCCTTCGCGCGAGAAAATGACACCCGAATATGCGGCGGCGCGAAAGCTCTCATGCATCGACTCTTCGGATGCGCCATGAACGATTGCGAGTGTCGGAAAATCGGCGTGGCTTCCCAGGCAAGCGAGCTGTTTCAACGCGTCCTGAGAATCGTGAGGCAGGCGCTGCAGGCGCCTGACCATCAAATCCACGAGATTGTCGGTGAACGATTTGGCTTCGATGCCGTCAATATCCCATATCCAGGACCTCGAATTGGTATCTAGCTTCAGGAGGCCTTCCTCAGCGAGGTTCGTGAGGAATTGGATGGCAAAAAAGGGATTGCCTCCGGTCTTGCGAAAGACGAGCTCGGCGAGCGGCCGTATCTGGACCTGCCCGCAGCGAAGTGCGTCACAAAGGAGCTGTTCAATGTGATCAACCGAGAGCGGAGCCAGGACGAGCTCGTCGATAGGGGTGCCGGTCCTTCGGATCCACTGTAGCCATGAGCGCATGGCCGGGACCCACCTCGTTGTCTCGGTACGCACCGATGAGCAAGAGATACTGCGTCTCGGGGCTCGTCATCAGATATTCGATAAGCACGAGCGTTGCCGGATCGAGCCATTGGAGATCATCCACAAAAATAACGAGCGGGTGGTCGGCGCCGGCAAATACGCCGATGAAGCGCTGGAATACAGCCTGAAATCGGAGCTGCGCGTCCAAGGGAGGCAGTGCGGGGACCGGTGGCTGTGGTCCGATCAGGACCACAAGCTCGGGGATCAGATCGGTCAAAAGAGCGCCCTGACTGCCGACCGCATCGAGGATGGCATCGCGCCAGTAGTGGATGTCATCCTCGCCGCTATTCAGGGTCTGACGCATGAGCTCCTGGAAAGCCTGGGCGAGAGTGGCATATGGAACGTCTCTCAGTCGCTGGTCGAACTTGCCTGAAATGAAAATTCCTCGCGGCAGAACGATGACCTTGTGCAACTCGTTGACGACTGAGGATTTGCCGATACCCGAATAGCCTGAGACCAGAACAAGCGACGGTTCACCGTGAGTGGCTATCCCGTCGAACGCCGTAAGCAATGTGGCGATTCGCTCGTGCGCCCGTAAAGCTTTTCGGGAATCATCAGCCGGTTCGATGCATCCTGCAAGCCGACCGGAAATGGGTCTATTCTGCATGTCTGCTCCCACGCTGTGCGGCACCTATGCAGATCGGCCTTAAGCCCCGCTGCCGTCTGGTAGCGTTCCTCGGCTGTCTTGGCGAGCAGCTTCATCACGATCGCCGACAACTGAGCGGGCACAGCTGCCAGGATGGCCGGCGGAACGGGCTGCCGCGCGATGTGACAGTGAATGAGCTCGATCGGGTCTGTGGCCGCAAAGGGCAATGCACGGGTCAGAAGCTCATAGAAGGTGACCCCGAGCGAATAGAGATCGCTGCGGGAGTCGATCGACCGGTTCATACGGCCAGTCTGTTCCGGCGCCATGTAGGCGAGCGTCCCGGCGATGACCTCCGGCGGCTCGGGCAGCTGCTGCTCCCGAGGCAATCTGGAGGCAATACTGAAGCCGGTGAGCCAGGCGCTGCCGCGCGCCTTGTCCAAGAGGATATTCGCGGGCTTGATGTCCTTGTGAATGAGCCCTCGCTCATGCACTTGCTGCAGCGTATCGGCAATCGCGATGCACAGAAAGGTAGCGGTATCCAGCGACTGTGCGAGGAGTTGATCGAGCGGCTCGCCGCCCGGATCCCCGAGCACAAGCGCCATGCGGCCTTTGTGGCGGGCGATCGCAAGCGGCCGAGCGGCCCAGTGGGGGTCGAGGTCCTCTCGTAGCCCGAATTCATGCTCAAGCCGCCTATGAGAATTCCGCTCTTCACGGGGCACGAGCAGCAGGACCGGGTCCTGGCCCTCGGCAGCGCCCCGGTAAATGGAATACTCACCGGCCCGCAGGGCCGTGAACTTGTAACCCGCCAGCTTGCCTGACCTCATGAATTCTCGTCCGGCGGCCGACGCGTGAGGGTCGAACAGATGCAAGCCACGAGCCAGTGTTGATCAATTGGCTTATGGAGGTAGCAGACGACCCCCTCTTTCAGAACGCGCTCGCGCACAACTTCATCGGGGTAGGCTGTAACGAGAATCGTTGGAATCGCTTTGCCCGCATCGACGAGGCATCGGTAGAGTTTGTCTCCGTTCATGGGGGGCATGTGAACGTCGGCGATTAGGCAGGCAGTTTCGTCGACACGGGGCGAAGCCAGGAAATCGGCCGCCGAAGGGAAAGTTTCGACTGTATAGTCGAGCGATCTAAGAAGCCGGCTCATGGATTCACGAAGGGGCCGGTCATCGTCAACGATCGAGATCAATTGCCTTTCGGGCACTACTTTCTCCGACGCCTGGTCAGCCTCCCGATCCAATAAGAGTTTTCTCCAAGGCGGTTGCATGCATGCGACTAGGATCACTTCATCACAGAATGCTTCCTCGTGCCATGCCAGCGCCTCTAAACCATGGTTTAGGGTCTATGTGCTCTGGAGCTGTGATAGGCTGACAGCAGCCGCGGAGTTGCGAGCTAGGGTAAATGATCCCGAGTGCAAGCGATGTCTGATAAGAGACCCGTTGTTCTGATCATCGATGACGACCCGGAGCTTCGATGCTCAATTGAGCGTCTATTGCGATCGGTCGACATGGATACTCGGTTATTTGCGTCGGCACTTGAATTCCTCGCGTGCGATCGGCCGGATGGCCCCGCCTGTCTGGTGCTCGACGTGAGGCTGCCGGGGCAAAGCGGTCTTGACCTTCAGCGGCGGCTCGCTGCGACCGACATCGAAATACCGATCATCTTTATCACCGGCCACGGCGATATCCCTATGTCGGTGCAGGCGATGAAGGGCGGTGCCATTGAATTCCTGACGAAACCGTTTCGTCCTCAGGAACTCGTAGAGGCGATTCATATAGGCATCGCTCGCGACCGTGCTCGGCGCGAGAACGAACATTCGTTGTGGGCGCTTAGGCAGCACTTCGAGTCCCTGACTGCCCGCGAGCGTGAGATCATGATCCACGTCGCTCGGGGTCGTCTCAGCAAACAGATAGCGGGCGATATCGGCATCAGCGAGACAACGGTGAAGGTTCACCGGAGCCATCTCATGAAGAAGATGAAGGCCGGCTCACTTCCCGAGCTTGGCCGGATGGCGGATAAGCTTAAGCTCGTAGCAGAACAATTGCGGGCATCTTGACAGATGCAAATTCGTCGCCGTGGTTGAACTCATCCAAGAGAGCGCGATCGCCCGAGGCGGACACTTCCTGAGGAGAGTTGGTCACGATAGTGTACCATCCTCAGCGAACATTGTCGTAGTCGCCACGTGCGGCGAACGATCTTAGGCCTGCTCCGGGCGGCCGAGGACCATTACCTTGGTATAGCTCTACGAGTCCTTTCGATGAGAAAGGCTTACCACCGTGCAATTGGCCGGTTTATTTTGATCGTCTAGCGTCACCCAAATCGGGAACGACCGGATAACCGCCCAACACTCAGCGAATCAGGGCAACTTGCCGGCCGTTCCCTCTGTGTCACCGGAACGATTGCAGATGCACCCGCTGGAGGTGGCACATGAGAGTTAAACTCTGTGCGCGGTGCCCCTATACGCCGCGAGACCTGGAAGGCCACCACGATCCAGAGGCGGCAGTACACCTCTGCGGAAGCTGCGACGGCGAAAAGGGCATCATCAAGATGCATTACCCACGAGAGGACCATAGGAGGCGGAAATGCTCAATGATCCCCAATACGTTCGGCATGGCGCAGCCAATCGCTGTGCAATGTGAGGCGGAAAGTTCGGTCTCATCCGTCACTATTCCTGGCGAACGACCCCTCTGTTCGAAGAAGTGCGCTGGTCGCTTCAAGGCTCGTCGGGAGAGACACCACCAATGGCTGCACCGGTTTCGGGCCGCCTGAGACTACTTCCAGTCTCGTGCTGAAGGGACTTTTTTCCAGCTCAGGCGATCGCAAACAGGAGCCTACACAATGAGCCTCCTGTCCTGGCTTGTCGGTGCCATTCATGTGAGACGGGGAGAAGGCTTGAAGTACATACCGTTCCGCCTGAGACGGTGAAGCGAAACAGAGACGATCCTGATGGCAGAAACCATCTGTGCGCTCCGCCGCCTCACGGAATGTGTCTCGTCCGATATCGTCTTTTGCTTCGCGTCGGGAGGCGCCACATGAGATTCGTGCTGGTGAACGGCAGGACGCCCCGCTACAAATCCGTCTGCGTGCTGTGCTGCGAGCAGATCGGAACGAACTATCTCCGAGAGATCGGGACCGGTCTGTCCTATTGCGATAGTGAATGCTACGAGCTTCATTGCAACAGCGCCGTTCTCGCCCTCACCAATCGCGCGAGACAGATAATGCCCATACCAAAGACCAATAGATAGCTCTTTGCTCAACCCGCGATCCAAGAAATTACGTAGTCAACTCCATTTGGAAGTTTTCCGTTTGCCGTCTCTTTTCTGAAAAACGGGGCCGCTGACGCGCGTTGGCTCATCTGGAGCGCAGCGAACACCGAAACATTTTCTATGCACGCCGGAAGGCCCGGGCGGTGGCCGAAGACAATCGACCAGAGAGCCTTTGACGCAAATGGCACTCTGTGTGCTTCGGACGGGGATCAGGAACATCTATTAGAAAGTACTCCGGTCCCGTCGAACACTGCACGGCAATCCCACGGCGTGCCTGATCACGCACCTAAACCAACGTGTAGATCGCCCGACCCCACTGTGTAGCCGCCTTCTCGTTAAGTAGCGATACCGCGCCAGAGTGATCAATACCGACGCTTTGATGGAGACTGTATTCAAACAGCGAACGGACTCTTGTGCAATCGGCTTGTCGGCCGTGCACCTCTCCTCAACGAATTCGAGGGACGCATCATGCCCGCCAAACCCATTGCCGATCGGTTCGTTGAGACGCTGGTTGCCGCCGGCGTCAAGCGCATCTACGCCGTGGTCGGTGACAGCCTCAACGGTTTGAAGGATGCCCTTCGCAGTCTTGGCGAGATCGACTGGGTTCATGTTCGACACGAGGAAGTCGCCGCCTTCGCTGCCGGCGCCGAGGCGCGTCTGACCGGCTGGCTCACGTGCGCGGGCAGCTGCGGACCGGGCAGCCTTCATCTCATCAATGGCCTGTCATCAATGGCCTGCCCGATTGCCACCGTTCGCGCGCTCCTGTGCTTGCGATCGCGGCGCACATTCCCTCCGCGGAAGTCGGCGGCGGCTATTCCCAGGAGACACACCAGCAATACCAATTCCGGGAGTGCGGCCACTCCAATCCCTGGCGAAGGACGTTGACCATGAAGATCACGGCTACCTCCCTGCTCCACGCGCAACTACTGACCCGCTCACGTTTCACAATGCGAGCGCCTGACTTCATCGCCCTGATGAAGCCGCGCGTAATGTTTCTTGCGGTATTCACCGCGTTCGTTGGGATGATGACCGCCCCGGTCCCTGTCGATCCAGTTTTGGCGTCGATTGAGATTCTCGCAATCGCCGTTGGGGCCGGTGCTTCCGGCGTTCTCAACATGTGGTACGATGCCGATATCGATGCCGTTATGAACCGCACGGCGCGGCGTCCGATTCCCCGCGGCAGGATTTCGCGCCGAGAAGCGCTTGCGTTCGGACTATTCCTCGCCTGCGGCGCAGTCCTCCTTCTTGGCATGGCGAGCAACGTCGCAGCCGCCAGCCTGCTCGCCTTCACGATCTTCTTCTACGTCGTTGTGTATACGCTGTGGCTGAAGCGGCATACGCCACAGAATATCGTCATCGGCGGCGCTGCCGGCGCGCTTCCGCCCGTGGTCGGCTGGGCTGCCGCCACCGGAGGTGTCGGGCTGGAGCCGGTCATTCTGTTCCTTATCATCTTCCTGTGGACGCCCCCGCATTTCTGGGCGCTGTCGCTCAATCGCACGGACGAATACCAGCGGGCAGGCGTGCCCATGCTGCCGGTCGTGGCCGGAAGGACAGCGACAACGTGGCAGATCCTCATCTACAGCGCTGTCCTTGTACCGATTTCCACGCTGCCATGGGTGCTTGGATTCGCCGCCGCGATCTACGGGGTCACTGCCCTCATCTGTGGAGCAATCTTTCTTGCGCTCGCATTTCAACTGCGCCGGAGCTGTGAGAGCGATCGCCAGGCCGCTCAGCGCTTGTTTCTGTTTTCCATTTCCTACCTGTTCCTGCTGTTTGTGGCCCTGCTGGTCGACAGCGGTAATGGCCGATCATCGACGATCTCATCCTATTTTTCGCGGCCGGCCGACACATCAGTCGCGGCCGCAACCTTGCCACGCGCCATTCGAGCCACGCGCAGCTCCACCATTGCCATCGCGAACGAGGTCTGACATGCGCTACAGTGCACTGGCTCTTACCTTGATCAGCGTCGCACTTGGCGGCTGCTCGGAAGGCGTCCTTGATCCGAAGGGACCGATCGCGGTAGCCGAACGGCTGATCCTGTTCAACTCGCTCGGCATCATGCTCGCAATCGTGATCCCGACGATCCTCGCCACGCTCGCTGTCGCATTCTGGTTTCGCGCGTCCAACTGGCGCGCCTGCTACCAGCCGGACTTCAGTTATTCCGGACGGCTTGAGTTGTTGGTCTGGTCCATCCCTTCGATGACAGTGCTCCTTGTAGGTGGCGTCGCATGGGTCGGCGCACACGACCTCGATCCGCGAAAGTCGATCGATTCGTCGGTCACGCCCGTTACCGTCCAGGTCGTCTCGCTCGATTGGAAATGGCTATTCATCTATCCGGAGCAGCGGATCGCGAGTGTCAATAAGTTGGTCATACCGGTCGGAACGCCGATCAAGTTTGAACTGACCTCATCGAGCGTCATGAACAGCTTCTTCGTGCCCCAGCTCGGCAGCCAGATCTACACGATGTCCGGAATGGTGACGCGCCTTCATCTGCAGGCTGATCACATCGGAACGTATCCGGGGCTATCGGCCATGTTCAGCGGTGACGGCTTCTCCGACATGCGCTTTACGGTCGATGCAGTGTCGGACAACAGATTTACGCAATGGGTCCGCGAGACGCACGACACTGGTCCATCGCTTGACGCGCAATCTTATGCCGACTTGGTCAAGCCGAGCAAGGCGATAGCACCGTACACCTACCGGAGCGTTGCCGCCGATCTGTTCAACGGCATCGTGAACACCGCATTGGCCTTAGACGATCCGTCGAAATCTATTTGTTCAACGTCGCAGAGGGCAGAACGATGAATCTCCTTGGCAAACTCGACTGGAACGCGATTCCCTTACATGAGCCGATCATCATGGGTGCGACTGTGTTCATGGTGCTTATCGTGGCGATGGTTCTCGGAGTCATCACGATGAAGGGAGCTTGGCCCTATCTTTGGCGCGAGTGGATTACCTCGGTCGACCACAAGCGCATCGGCGTGATGTACATCATCCTGGCGCTGGTCATGATGCTGCGCGGCTTTAGCGACGCGATTATGATGCGCGCGCAGCAGGCGGTTGCGGCCGGCGGCGCGCAAGGATATCTGCCACCGGAGCATTTTGACCAGATTTTCTCGGCGCACGGCACGATCATGATCTTCTTCATGGCGATGCCGTTCGTGGTTGGACTTATGAACTTCGCAGTGCCGCTTCAGCTCGGCATCCGCGATGTCGCCTTCCCCACGCTCAACTCCGTCAGCTTTTGGTTGACCGCCTCGGGCGCGCTGCTGATCAACGTTTCTCTCGCGATTGGTGAGTTCTCAAAGGCCGGCTGGACGGGTTATACCCCGCTGAGCGGACTGCAATTCTCGCCCGGAGTGGGCGTCGACTACTATCTTTGGTCGCTGCAGATTTCCGGTCTCGGCACATTGCTGGCGGGAATCAATTTCGTCACCACGGTTCTGAAGATGCGAACACCGGGAATGAGCCTTATGCGCATGCCGGTTTTCTGCTGGACTGCGCTCGCGACTAACCTGCTCATTGTTGCGGCCTTTCCGATCCTGACCGCTGCGCTCGCAATGCTGTTGCTCGACCGCTATCTCGGCTTTCATTTCTTCACCCTCGATGCGGGGGGCAATCAGATGTTGTACGTCAATATGTTCTGGGTATGGGGACACCCGGAAGTTTACATCCTGATCTTGCCGCTATTCGGTGTGTTTTCGGAAGTCATCGCGACCTTCTCCGGCAAGCCTCTTTTCGGGTACCGCTCAATGGTGGCCGCGACCTTGGCGATCTGCGTCCTCTCCTTCCTGGTTTGGCTGCACCATTTCTTCACCATGGGCGCCAGCGCCACCGTCAACGGCTTCTTTGGTGTAATGACCATGATCATCGCCGTACCGACCGGTGTGAAGGTCTTCAACTGGCTGTTCACTATGTACGGTGGCCGGGTTCGCTTCTCGGTGCCGGTGCTGTGGGCCATCGGGTTCATGGTGACGTTCGTGATCGGCGGCATGACCGGCGTGCTGATGGCGGTCCCACCGGCCGACTTCCAGCTCCACAACAGCGTGTTCCTCATCGCGCACTTCCATAATGTCATCATCGGCGGCGTCGTGTTCGGCGTGATGGCGGGCTACAATTATTGGTTCCCCAAGGCATTCGGCTTCAAGCTCGACGAACGTTGGGGCAAGGCCTCGTTCTGGTGCTGGTTTATTGGATTCTATCTCGCCTTCATGCCGCTTTATCTGCTGGGCCTGATGGGCATGACCAGGCGCATGCAACACTACGACAACTTGTCCTGGCAGCCGTGGCTGATATTGGCGGCGATCGGTACCGTTATCATCCTGGCCGGGATCGCCTTCCAGGTCGTGCAGCTCGTCGTGTCGATCCGTAATCGCGAGAAGCTGCGTGACGTGACCGGTGACCCCTGGGATGGTCGCACGCTTGAATGGGCGACGGCGTCGCCGCCGCCGGCATGGAACTTCGCGTTCCAGCCGAAGGTCGCCGGATTGGACGCGTTCTGGAGCAGCAAACACGGCACACAGGCGGACGAGGGCACACCGGGGCGTAAGTACGAGCCCGTCGAAATGCCCATGAACAGCGCCACTGGCTTCGTTACTGCCTTCTTTGCAGTCGTCATCGGCTTTGCGTTGATCTGGCACATTTGGTGGCTGGCCAGCGTCGGTCTGTTCGGCGCATTCGTGACCTTCCTTGCCTTCTCGTTCCGCCGTCACAGCGAAATAGAGGTGCCAGCCGAACAGATCGCCCGGTTCGAACGGGCTCACCAGGCAGGAGTTGCAGTATGAATATCGCCGCCGCAATTGATCGGACTCCGCAAACCGCTCTGCCAAGCGCCAGTGAAGCGGGACCTGCTCGAAAGAGGATCGCGGCTGCCTATGGCTTCTGGATCTTCCTGCTGAGTGATTTCATCATGTTTGCCGCGCTGTTCGCGAGCTACGCGGTCCTCGTACGCTCCACGGCGGGCGGGCCCAGCGGTGCCCAATTGTTCAATCAGACTATCGTGGCGATCGAAACCGCTTGTCTGCTTATCTCGAGCTACACTTGCGGACTGATGTCCCTGGCCATCAATTCGCGCAATCGTTTCGGAATGTATGGGGGTGCCCTGGTTACGTTGGCGCTGGGCGCGGCATTTCTCACGCTCGAGATCCGCGAATTCGCCGAGATGATCGCTATCGGCGCGACGCCGCAGCGGAGCGCTTTTCTGTCCGCGTTCTTCACGCTGGTCGGCTGTCATGGGCTGCACGTTGCGCTCGGGCTGGTCTGGCTCGTCGTGATGATGGTCCAGGTCTCGATCATGGGATTCGCCACGGCCGTACAGCACCGCTTGCTCTGCTTCTCACTGTTCTGGCATGCGCTCGACATCGTTTGGGTCGGGGTATTCACGGTGGTTTATCTGATGGGAGTCAGTCCATGACCGAAGCTCGATACGATCGCGCGCCTGGAGACAGGCCGAGCCGCGAGATGCAACCGTCGGCTCCCTCTCCACTTCTCGTCTACACGGTCGGCCTATCTGTGGCGGTCCTTCTCACTGCCACGTCTTTCTGGGCTGCAAACACCACGCTGCTCTGGCCAGGCGGCGTCTTCCTTGGGCTTGCCGTCCTCGCCATCGCCCAAATGGGCATTCACCTGGTGTTCTTCCTGCATATTACCACCGGGCCGGAAAGCACCAACAACGTCCTGGCGCTCGCGTTTGGTGTGCTCATCGTCTTTGTGGTCGTCGCCGGTTCGATGTGGATCATGGCCGATATGAACGAGAACATGCTGATGCCGACCGGCGAGTCGATGACTTTGCCCATGCGGCGGTGAAGCTTGTCGAATTCTCGAGGGAGAGAGAGATGTTGACGTTTATCGGCTTTTGGTTGGCCAGCGCCAATCGTTCCGACGTCCTCCGAACGTCACGTGAAGGTCGGCATCGTCACCACGCGCCGTTTAGCGTGGTCGCGGTGGCGTTCGTGATGGCTCTCGGAGCGCTCGCGATTTGCTTGTTCTGGCCATCCCTGCTCCCGTTAGTCGTTGCGCCGAGGGAAGCCACGGCAGCACCTTGCGCAGCCCTTTTCTTCATGGTCTTGGGTGCAGGCGCGTTAGTTTTTCCGCTGTTGCTGCTGTTCACGGCGATTAATTACACGACGAGCTGCAGAAAGCCGCGCCCGTGTGAAGTGATCGATGCTTTAGCCAAGGTCAAAGACGAGAGCCACCCGTTGCTGTCGTTCAGGCGACCTTGTGCTGCATCGAGACTTATCCGAAAGGCCCCAATCCCGGAAACGAGATCGGCGACACCACGGAAAATTGACTGCGGAGCGTGGCTGATTTCAACTCCACGCGTCGCTTGCGAATTGATTGACTTTCGCAATGCCTAGGAAAAGACCACCATGCTCAAGAAGCTGGCCGAACCGACGAGAGAATGCCCCACGGGTTACGATCTGTTGCGCAACCCACGGCTCAACAAGGGCACCGCTTTCACCGACTCGGAGCGACGCAGATGGGGCCTTGAAGGTCTGCTGCCGCCCGCGATGCTTCCCATCGAGTTGCAGGTGGCGCGGCGGCACGACGAGCTCGCCAAGCTCGACGACGATTTGCAAAAATATCTTGTTCTGTCCGATCTGCAGGCACGCAACGAGACACTCTATTACGCCGTACTCATGTCGGATCCGACTACCTACATGCCGATCGTATATAAGCCGACGGTCGGCGAAGCCTGTCAGAAATTCGGCCATATCTTTCGGCAACCGCGGGGCGTCTATCTGCCAATCAGCGCACGTGGTCGCCTTAAGGAGTTGCTCGGCAATTGGCCTGAAAAGGATGTGCGCTTCATCGTCGTCACTGACGGCGAGCGCATCCTCGGTCTAGGCGATCTTGGCGCCGGCGGGATGGGAATCCCACTTGGCAAGCTCGCGCTCTATACCGCGTGTGCCGGCGTGCCGCCGGAACATTGCCTGCCGATCGTCCTTGATGTCGGTACCAACAACCAGGACCTGATCGACGACGATTTGTATCTCGGGCTGCGCCACGAGCGGGTGCGGGGCGCTGACTATCTAGCCTTTGTCGACGAGTTCGTCGAAGCCGTTCTGCAGCTCTATCCTAAATGTTGCATCCAATGGGAAGACTTTGCGAATTTCAATGCGGTACCGATCCTAAAGCGATACCGCGAGGAGATATGCACCTTCAATGATGACATACAGGGCACTGCGGGCATCGCGCTGGCTGGCATCTTCGCCGCGCTGCGTCTGACCAAACAGGGGCTCGTTGACCAGCGCTTCCTATTCCTCGGTGCCGGCTCGGCGGCCACTGGCATCGCGGAGTTGATCAGCCTCGCGATGGCTCGCGAAGGTATGGATCTCGCGGTCGCGCGAAGCCACAACGCGCTTTTTGACATCAACGGCCTAGTGGTAACCTCGCGAACCGATCTCGCCGATTATCAGAAGCTTTTCGCCAAGGACATGACACCTGCCTCCACCTTCGTCGAGGCGATCCGGGCACTGCGTCCGACCGGCATCATCGGCGTTAGCACCGTGCCGAACCTGTTTACCCGTGATGTGGTCCAGGCGATGGCGGAGATCAACGACCGCCCGATCATCTTCCCATATTCGAACCCGACGTCGCGCTCGGAATGCACGGCCGAAGACGCCTATCGTTGGTCCGACGGCCGCGCCGTTTTCGCCAGCGGCAGTCCCTTCCCGCCCGTTGAACTTGGCGGTCGGCGATTCGTGCCGGGCCAAGGCAACAACGTTTATATCTTCCCGGCTATCGGCATGGCGGTATTTGCTACTGAAGCTTCCCTTGTGACCGATGAGATGTTCATCGTCGCGGCGGAAGCGGTGGCAGAACAGGTCACTGAAGACGATCTGGCTGTCGGGCTGATCTATCCGCCGCAGAGCCGTATTCTCGACGTATCGCTTCACGTCGCCGAACGCATCGCGACCTACATCTTTGATGAGGGGCTCGCATGGGCTTCGCGACCAGCCGATGTCGGCGCGCTCATCCGCTCCTGCGTCTACCGGCCTGTTTACTCTGGTTGAGCGATGAGCGAGATCACTTCGTACCACGCTACCGTCTTCGCGACCCAAAATAGGTAGCATTGAAGATGCGAAATTTTGGACTATCCCGACGAGCAGAACAGCTGGAAGTCTGCATCCTGCAGGAGCATTCGCAATATGCCGAGCCGACTTCACCATCGGCCGGTAATTCGCCTGCCGTCGCGCGATTGCCCTTTTTGCTGCGCGTAGCGGCGGACGTCTTCGGTTTTTTCGTTCTGAGGAAGCAGCCGCCCAACTCACGTTCGTCGATGAGCAGACCTTCGACCGGGTCGTCGATCCGACCAAGATGGTGAAACCTTATGTCGCGCGGGCCGAATGGCTGAACTTTTCGCGCGTCTCGCGGGGTCAGCGAGTGCAGCTGACTTGCTAGAGAATGTGCAGGGCCGAGAATGACCGAAGGAACTAATCAGAGCGCGCCGGCAGTGGACGATCGTGCGGCTATCGGGTTGAGAGCGACTCTGGCGAACGTTGCTCGCGTCGCGGGACCGCCGCTGCTGTTTGGCTTTCGGCTATGGGCCTCCGTTTGCACTGCGCTCTTTGTCGCTTTCTGGCTCCAGCTCGACGACCCCCATTGGGCGGGTACCTCTGCGGCAATCGTGTGTCAGCAATATCTCGGGGCTTCGCTGCGCAAGGCGCGATACCGTATCATCGGCACCGTCGTGGGTGCGGTGACCGTTGTGATCCTGGCGGCTTGGTTTCCGCAGGATCGCGTCGGCTTTCTAGTGGGGTTGGCGCTTTGGAGCGGGATATGCGCTTTTGGCGCCACCCTATTCCGAAACTTCGCTTCCTATGCAGCGGCGCTCGCCGGCTACACTGCGGCGATCATCGCGGCCGGCATACTCGGCGCCACCGGGGGCGCCAGCAGTGAGGTCTTCATGCTGGCGGTCACCCGTGCCAGCGAGATCTCGATTGGCATCCTCAGCGCTGGACTTGTGCTCGCCGGGTCCGATTTCGGGGCGGCCCCCCGACGGCTTGCGGCCAAGTTTGCAGAAATTTCAGGCGACATCGCCGCCGGATTCAGGTCCAGCCTGGAAGTGGCTGGATCCGAATCGTTCGACGCGCAGACGCCGGTCCGACGAGAGCTCATCCGACAGGTCGTTGCACTCGATCCGGTGATCGACCAAGCGATCGGAGAGTCCTCAAAACTTCGCTATCACTCGCCGGTTCTGGAGGCCGCGGTCGATGGGCTCTTTGGTGCGCTCGCCGCGTGGCGGGGCGTTTTGGCACGGCTTGGCCGGTCTGCGCCCGCCACCGCTAAAGCAGAAGCCGAAGCCATTATGCGCACCATGGGACCAGAATTGCGTTCCGTCCTGCTGCCGGGCGAGGCAGGATCCTGGATGACCGATCCGGTTGACTTGCAGCGTCGCTATGGCACGGCTGTTCGGGGCCTAGTGGCCATGCCGGCCAACACGCCCTCCCTGCGCCTGCTGACGGACCAGACCGCAAACGTCCTTGCCGGCCTTATAACGGTGCTCGAAGCGTTGGCGGTGCTGGTTGTCGATCCCGCGCGCGTCCACTCTCCCGGTCGCAATACGAAACTCTACGTCCCCGATTGGCTGCCACCTGTCGTCAACGCAGGCCGCGCATTCGCGGCGATCGGCGCGGTCGAATTGTTCTGGGTCGTCACCGGCTGGCCGAACGGCGGCATAGCGATCGTATTTGTCACCGTTGTGGTCCTCCTGCTTTCGCCGAGAGGCGAACTGGCCTTCCTGGGCTCCGTCGCGTTAGCCTTGGGTACGATCGCGGCAATCCCAATTGCTGCGGCGATCAAATTTGCTGCATTTCCGGCAATAGAGACATTCCCCGCGTTTTGTCTTATCCTTGGTGCGTTCTTCATTCCGGTTGGCGCGGCGATGGTACAGAGCCGGCAACCCGGCCTGGCGGTAATATGGACTGCCCTGGCAATCAATCTTTTGCCTATCCTGCAGCCTGCGAACCAACTGAACTACAACACGGCGCAATTCTACAACTCTGCACTCGCTATTTTCGTAGGCTGTGTCGTGGGGCCGATTTTGTTTCTGCTTGTGCCACCGCTATCGCCGGCGTTCCGAACCAAACGGCTCCTAGATTTGACTTTGCGCGATCTGGGCCGCCTCGCGATCGAAAGCGTGCCAATGGACGCGAGGAGCTGGCGGGGTCGTATCCACAGCCGGCTCACGGCATTGCCTGATAGCGCGGAGCCTTTGCAGCGAGCACAGCTCCTGGCCGCGCTTTCGGTCGGGACCGAAATTATTCATCTTCGGCAGGAGATGGTCGAACTGGACCTCGGCCCGGAGCTCGACTTGGCGCTGGAAAACCTGGCGCAAGGCAACAGTACCGCCGCAACGGCACAGCTTGCCTCGCTCGATCGTCGTGTCGCATCGATCGTGGATTTCGGAACGCGGACCTCGCTCGCCCTACGTACCCGCGGCCGTATTCTCCTCATTTCCGACGCTCTCGCTGAACACCGCGCATACTTCGACACAGGAGGCCCCGGTTGAAATTCGTCGAGATCAACCTGTTCGGCGTCTACGTTGCGCCGATGTCCTTGCTGATGGTTGCCGCCTGGCTGACAACACTGGCTTTGCGCAGAGCCGCGGGCCGCTTCGGGCTGCTGCAGTACGTCTGGCACCCCGCGCTTTTCCTGTTCGCCACATACATGATCGTGTTGTCGTCAATGGTGCTCGTCATCGCACACTGAGGTTACTATGTCGGATGCTGAATTGAAGCTGGAGCACGGGAAGAGTGCCGATGCTCATGTCTTCCAGGCTGAGACGCCGGAGGCTCGTAAAAGGAAGAGGCAGAGCGTTCGAATCGCTCCGCTGCTGATTACGCTCGGCGCGATCGGCATCGCCATCTGGCTGGGTCGCGCGATGTGGAATGCGTACATGGAGACGCCTTGGACACGCGACGGCATGGTCCGCGCCTATGTTGTGACCATGACGCCCGAGATCTCAGGCCGCATCATCGAGATGCCGGTGGTTGACAATCAGTTCGTGCGCAAGGGTGATTTGCTGATGGTCATCGATCCAACCGACTACAGGATCGCTCTCGACACGGCGGAGGCAGCCGTGCTGCAAGCCAAGGCAACGGCCGAAAACGCCCAGGTCCAGGCCGAGCGCCGGCGCAAGCTGACCGATTTGGCGGTGACCGTTGAGGCTAGGCAGACCTACGACGCAAACGCGCTGGCGAGCAAGGCGCAACATCTACAGGCTATCGCCCAACTCGATCGGGCGAAGGTCAATCTGGAGCGTACTCAGATCCGTTCTCCGGTGAACGGATGGGTGACCAATCTCCTGGCACGGCAAGGTGATTATGCCAGCGTTGGTCGGAACGCGATTTCCATTGTCGATGCGGATTCCTACTGGGTAGACGGCTATTTCGAGGAAACGCAACTCGCTTCGATCCACGATGGTGATGCCGTCAGTGTCAAGCTAATGGGAAGCAGCCAGACCGTCGGCGGCGAGGTCGCCAGCGTTGCGCGCGGCATCAACGTCTCAAATGCTCAGCCCAATCAGCAAGGGCTTGCCATGGTGAACCCCATTTTTACCTGGGTGCGCCTTGCCCAACGCGTGCCAGTCCGCATCCGAATCACACACGTGCCAGATGGCGTTCGCCTGGTTGCGGGGTTAACCGCCACGGTACAGATCGAACCACCTCGTAAACTCCTGAATTGAACCGAGCGTGGAGAGATCGCTGCTATGAGCACGCTCAAAGTGGCCATGGGATGGTCTATGGACACTTCAATTATCTCGGCCGTCGCAGCCCTGATAGGAGCGGCAATAGGCGGCTTGACATCAGTGCTTGCGTCCTGGCTTACGCAAAGAACGCATGCACGCGCGCAGTGGCTGACGCAAGAGACGATCCGGCGCCAGGAACTTTACAAGGAATTCATCGAAGAAGCTGCAAGTTGCTATGCCGATGCGCTCCTACACGAAAAGCCGGAAATTCCTGCTTGGATCCAGCTTTATGCCAAGATCGGCAGAATGCGCGTCTTGTCCTCGCCACGGGTCATTGTCTGCGCCGAGGAAGTGGGACAGAAGATCATCAACACCTATATGGTGCCGAACAAGACATTCCTTGAAGTACGCGAGATGATCGACAACAAATCCATCGACATTCTCAGCGACTTTGGCCGGGCCTGCCGGGAAGAATTCGACTCGCTACGTACGCAGCGATCATGAAATGAACACTGGTGTTCCCCCAGACGATCAAAGCTTCTACCGGGTGAGTTGCCGGGGCGCGTCAACAGCAACAATCTCATTTCTAACTACACCAAGGTATAATGGCGTTGCTCTCGAGCGCCATGGTGCCGCTCTCAGGTGCAATGGCCCTGTTCCGATCCACAGAGTACATAAAGCAGCAGCAGGTCCTCGCAAATATGCGATGCGATCCGAGCGCTGAAATGATCGATTGATCAGTGACTTCCAACCGACGAACTCTGCGGAGGCCGTAATGCCGACTAAAGCCGTTGCCGCTCCTCTTGCTCACAAACAACCAAAGCCGTTACCACCGCCAAATACCGACTTCTACGAGGTCTACGAGACCTTGAGCGCCGAGGAACTCGCGATCGTGAAGCGGGTACGCGCATTTATGGAAGCCAAAGTCGAGCCCGTCATCACGGACTATTGGGTAAAGGATGCCTTCCCATTCGAACTGCTGCCGGCGGTGAGGGAGTTGGGCATCGGAGGGCTCGGAATGCATGGCAACGGCTGCGCGGGGGGGAGTGTGGCGCTAATGGGCTTTGTCCAGATGGAGATCGCACGCGTCGACCCATCGTTCGCGACCTTCATGGGCGTGCATAACGGCCTGGCGATGGGTTCTATCTACATCGACGGCTCGGAAGAGCAGAAGCAGCAATGGTTGCCGCCGATGGCGCGCTTCGAGAAGGTCGGCTGTTTCGGCCTGACCGAGCCGCTGGTGGGTTCGGGCGTGAGTGGCGGATTGCTGACCACAGCGAAGCGAGAGGGCGACACCTGGATCCTTAATGGCGAGAAGCGCTGGATCGGCAACGCTCCGTGGTGCGATGTCTCGATCATCTGGGCGCGCGACCTCGCCGACAATCAAGTGAAGGGCTTCATCGTCGAGAACAAGTCAACGCCCGGCTTCAGCGTCGAGAAGATCGAGAACAAGATTGCGCTCAAGGTGGTGCAGAACGGCCATATCACGCTGAAGGATGTTCGTGTGCCGGAAGCAAACCGCCTTCAGGGCGGCAACTCGTTCCGCGACACCGCCAAGGTGCTGAAAATGACGCGTTATGCCGTGGCGTGGATGGCGACTGGTTGCGCAATGGGCGCCTACGAGGCGGCGCTCAAGTATAGCCAGGAGCGTTTACAGTTCGGCAAGCCGATCGCTTCGTTCCAGCTGGTCCAAGATCTCCTGGCCAGGATGATCGCCAACATCACGGCCTCGCAATGCCTGATCATGCGTCAGGCGCAGCTGCATGAAGAGGGCAAACTGTCAGACGCCCACGCGGCGCTTGCCAAGGCGTTCGCCACGGCCAAATGTCGCGAGACGGTAGCGTGGGCCCGCGAGCTACTCGGCGGCAACGGCATCGTCGCCGATTACAAGGCCGCGCGCTTCTTCGCGGACTGTGAAGCACTCTACTCCTACGAAGGCACATATCAGATGCAGAATCTGATCGTCGGCAAGGCCGTCACTGGCATCGGCGCCTTCATTTGACGGAGTGCGGCGGGCCAGCCTCTGTGGCTGCCCGCCGCTCCATCTTCGATCAGGAGAGACGAAATGTGCCCGACAGCAGAAGCGCCCACGCCTACGCCCGCCGCGGTATCGACCGCTCCGTTAACTGCAACGACGGCCCTGAAACTTGCGAATATCTTGTACGACAAGAAGGGCACGATCGCCTATGTGACCGTCAATCGGCCAAAGGTGCTCAATGCCCTGAATGGGGCTACCTGGGCGGATCTGCGAACTGCGTTCGAAGCCGCGCGGAATGACACGGACGTGAAGGGCGTCATACTGACCGGCGCCGGCAACAAGGCGTTCATCGCCGGAGCGGACATCAGCGAGCTCGCACAGGCCTCGGCAATCGACGCGGAACGGTCCAGCCGTTTCGGGCAAGAGGTTCTCGATCTTATCGAAAACCTCGGCAAGCCGGTGATCGCGGCGATTAACGGGTTTGCACTTGGCGGTGGCTGTGAGACGGCCATGGCCTGCACCATCAGGATAGCGACGGAAGGTGCCAAGTTTGGGCAGCCCGAAGTTTCACTGGGACTTCTTCCTGGCGGCGGCGGCACACAACGTCTGCCCCGGCTGGTCGGCAGGGGACGTGCCCTGCAGCTCATTCTATCCGGAGAGATGATCAGCGCGCAGGAGGCCTATCGGATCGGGCTCGTCAACGAGATCGTTCCAACGGCCGATCTGATTGCTCGCGCCGAAGCGATCCTGAACAAGATCGGCGCCAACGCGCCGGTCGCCGTCAGATTTGCGCTTGAGGCGGCGAACAAGGGGTTGGAGACAAGCCAGAGCGAAGGCTTGTTGCTCGAAGCATCGTATTTCGGCCTCTGCGCCGCAACCGAAGACAAGAAGGAGGGCACGTCCGCCTTCCTCGAAAAGCGCGTAGCCCAGTTTCACGGGCGCTGAGACATTCATGAAGTTCACCATTCAGGAGGCACCATTGCCAAACGATAACATCTTCTCAGGATTGAAAGTCGTGGATCTGGCAAGTTTCATCGCCGGTCCCGGCGCCGCCGTGATCCTGTCCGACTTCGGCGCCCAGGTCATCAAGGTGGAGCCGCCCTCCGGCGACTTCTGGAGAAAGGCGAACAAGCTGCCCCCACAGCCGGTGGCCGAAGACGCCTATCCGTGGCATCTCGCCAATCGCAACAAGCTCGGCATCACGCTTGACCTCAAATCTCCGAACGCTCAGCGGGTTATGGAGCGGCTCGTCAAATGGGCCGACGTGCTCATCGTCAATACGCCTCACCCAGCGCGCAAGAAACTGAAGCTCGAGTATGATGACGTCGCCGAGTGGAACCCACGTCTGATCTATGCAGATCTCACGGGTTTCGGCGAAAAAGGCCCTGATGCCGACCTTCCGGGATTCGACATTACGGCGTATTGGGCGCGAAGCGGCTTGCTTTCAATGACACGCGACGCCGGCGCGCCGCCTACCTGGCCGGTAGCTGGAAGCGGTGACAATGCAACGGCCGTCGGCCTGTATTCGGCAATTGTGACGGCGCTCTACCGGCGTGAGCGCACGGGCAAGGGATCCTATGTCACGACGTCGCTCCTGGCTGAGGGGGTCTGGTCCGCAAGCGTTTCTATCCAGGCCGCGCTGTGCGACGCAAAGTTCTTCGGTCTGCACGACCGGATGCATCCCGCGAACGCAGCGATGAACGTGTATCGCGCTTCGGATGATACGTGGTTCGTTCTGATCATTACGCCCGACAAGTTGGCCGCCGTGGCGAAAGCTCTTGGCCGGACGGATATCCTGACGGATCCGCGGTTCTCCGATCCTGCCAAGCTGATGCAGAACATGCCGGCGTTGACCTCAATTCTCGACGACGTTTTCGCCTCGAAGCCGATGACATACTGGTACGAGGTCTTCTCAGGCGTTCACGTCACATTCGGCGCCGTTCGTGGCCCGCAGGAAGTGATCCAGGATCCGCAGCTCCGCCTGAATGAGATCGTTGTGCCGCTCGAAGGCGCCGGAGGCAAGCTGACCTCGACGATCAGCAGTCCCATACAGGTGCATGGCGTCACCAAGGTATCTGCAAGGCGCGCCCCCGAACTTGGAGAACACAACGAACAGGTTCTCCGGCAGCTCGGATTCAGCACAATTGAAATCGGCGAGTTGCATGCGAGCGGCGCCGTCCCAAACGCAAAGGAACGCGCAGCAGCTGCGATCGGATAGACCGCTTCCCGAACCAAGCCGTCGACGTTGTCCGAGATCGAGGCATCACGGCAGAGCCCTGACAATAGAAGGCAAAACCATGGTTGAGCTTCACGTCACCAAGTCAAAAACTACATCGGACAGCAAGGCGATAGCCGATCGGTTATTCGTTCTTGAGCTGAACGCTGGCCTCATTCATACGATGAATACCGACGGGACCGGCAAGAAAACCATCGTGGCGGATTGTCGGCTGCCGGACGGCATCGCCGTCGACGCCCAGGCCGGTCACATCTACTGGACCAATATGGGTGTTCCGAGCGCCAATGACGGCTCAATCGAACGCGCCGATATCGACGGCAGCAATCGCAAGATCATCATTCCGCAAGGCGTCACCCACACGCCAAAGCAGATCCACATCGATAAGGAGCATGGCAAGCTGTATTGGTGCGATCGCGAAGGCATGCGCGTGATGCGCAGCAATCTCGATGGTTCGCAAGCAGAAACGCTGGTGGAGACTGGCCGCGGCGAAGTCGATCGGCGCGATCAGAGCCGATGGTGCGTCGGCATCACCATCGATCCGAAACGGCAGCAAATCTATTGGACGCAGAAGGGCCCCGACAACGCTGGACGTGGCCGCATCTGCCGCGCCAACATCGAAATCCCGCGCGGCGAGAACGCTGCAAACCGCAGTGATATTGAAGTTCTGTTCGATCATCTGCCTGAACCGATTGATCTCGAGCTCGATCTGAAAAGTCGCATTCTCTATTGGACCGATCGCGGCAACCCCCCTCGGGGAAATACGGTAAATCGCGCATCCATCGACGTAAATCCAACTCCAGATCCGGAAATCGTGCTGACCGATTTGATGGAAGGAATTGGGCTCGCGCTCGACGTCACCCGCGACCGGATGTTCGTAACCGATTTTGCGGGATCGATCTATTCCGCTCATCTCGACGGGTCCGGAAAGCAGAACTTCCTCTTCGCCCAAGGCAACCTCACCGGCATCGCCTACGCTGACATCGGACAGATTTGAAACTCGTGAATGGAGAATTGAACATGTCGACAAACAAGCCTATTCGCCGCGTAGCAATTATCGGAACCGGCGTCATCGGAGCGAGTTGGGCAGCGCTGTTCCTGGCGAAGGGCCTGGAAGTCGCGGCTACTGATATTGCGCCGGATGCTGAGGCCGCGCTCAAGCGCTTCATCGACGCGGCTTGGCCGGCGCTCGAAAGGCTTGGCCTTTCACCCGGCGCATCACGATCAAAACTGACCTTCTCGGCCGACCTGCCGACGGCGATAAGAGGCGCCGGCCTCGTCCAGGAAAATGGACCCGAGCGGATCGATTTCAAGCAGAAACTCTATGGCCAGCTCGATGAGCTGTTGCCGGCCGACGTGATCGTTGCGTCGAGCTCTTCTGGCCTGACGATGAGCGAAATCCAAAAAGGCTGCGCTTCGCATCCCGAGCGCTGCGTCATCGGGCATCCGTTCAACCCGCCCCACTTGATTCCGTTGGTCGAATTAGTGGGAGGCGCAAAAACCTCCGAAGACACGATTCGACGCGCTGCGGACTTCTATACCGCGATGGGCAAGCGTACCGTACGCCTTCACAAGGAACTGCCTGGGCACGTTGCAAATCGGCTGCAGGCGGCGTTGATGCGAGAGGTCTATCACCTTGTTGGCGAGGGGGTAGTCAGCGTGGCCGACGTCGATACGGCGTTGTGTTGGGGGCCAGGGCTGCGGTGGGGCGTCATGGGTCAGGTTCTCCTCAACCACCTTGGCGGCGGTCCAGGCGGTATCGAGCACTTCTTCGCTCAGTTCACCGGCCCCGTGACGGCATGGTGGAAGGCTCTGGGATCCCCCGTTCTCACGCCCGAACTACAGAAGAAGCTCGCAGATGGCGTCCACGAGGAAGTCGGTTCGCGGTCCATCGATGAGCTGGCCGCACAGCGCGACGAGGAACTGTTGGGCCTTCTCGAGCTGCGCGCTAAATCTGAGCGAGCATCCTTGGTGCCCGAGTTGGCTGCTCACGCGAGCTAGAGCCCACCATGTCATCTAAGCAGCGCTGCCTCGCCGTGCATCTCAGTCGCGCAGAAGGGCCCTCCTATGAGTGAAGCACTCGAACTTGTTCGCGAACCCGTGCCCGCTACGGATCCGGCCCCGGCCGGCCGAAAGCGGATAGTGATCATCGGAGCAGGCTTTGCCGGAATGGCAGCGGCGCAAGCGCTCAGAAAGTGCGACGCGCAAGTTACTCTGATCGACCGGCGAAATCACCACATCTTCCAGCCGCTGCTATACCAGGTAGCAACGGCGGTGCTTTCCTCCGCTGAAATCGCCGCACCGATTCGTAAACTCACAGAAGATCAGAAGAACCTTTCAGTACTGTGGGGTGAGGTGAAAAACGTCGACCTCAAGGCTCGCTGCGTCGAAGTCGACTGCAACACCATTCCGCTCAAGAAATTGACGTTTGATTACCTGATCGTCGCGACCGGCGTGCAGCCAAGCTATTTCGGTCACGACGAGTTTGCCCGCTATGCTCCGACCCTCAAGACGATCACGGACGCCGAGCTCATTCGCACCAAATTGCTCACTGCCTACGAAATGGCGGAGATGACGGACGACGCGGAAGAGCGAGCGCGGCAAATGACTTTTGTTCTCGTTGGGGCGGGGCCGACAGGGGTGGAACTGGCCGCCTCCATTGCGCAATTGGCTACAGTCACCCTGCGCTCGAATTTCCGAAACATAGATCCCGCCAAGACATCAATCCTGCTGCTTGAAGGCGGTGCTCGCGTGCTGCCGACCTACGCCGAATCGTTGTCAAAGAAAGCAGCCAGAAGGCTCGAGAGATTGGGGGTGACAGTGATGACAGGCGCCATGGTGGAAAAGGTCAATGAGCAAGGCGTCACCGTCGCTGGAAAGCTGATCAGAACCGCGACGGTGCTATGGACGGCGGGCGTCTCGGCATCGCCGATCGTCAAGATGGTCGGGGTCGGGACTGACCGCGCGGGCCGCGCCTGCATCGGACCTTTCATGAACGTACCGGATCAAAGGGGAATATTCGTCGTCGGCGATGCTTCCTCGGCAATGCAGAACGGGCGCGCGGTCCCGGGTGTTGCGCAAGCCGCAATGCAGCAGGGCCGTTATGTCGGTCGTCTCATTGCAAGAGAGCTGAAGGGCAAATCGCAACCGCCGCCGTTTCGCTACTTCGACAAGGGTAACATGGCCGTGGTCGGCAAGAATTTTGCAATCCTGGAGTCTGGACGAATCCGGATGAGCGGATTTTTCGCGTGGCTGGCATGGGCGTTCGTTCACATCATCGCGCTTCCCCACAGGCAAAATCGCATGCGTGTTCGCAAGCAATGGCTATGGAGCTATTTCACCGGACAGCGCAGCTCACTTCTCATGTCCGAAGGGCCGCACAGAGTCAAATAGAGCTCCGAACTCGCAATCTTCGTAGGAAGATATCAACCCATTGAGAGAGCTCATGAACCACAGTCTGACCATGACCACGTCGTCGGGTGCGCCTGTCGCCGACAACCAGAATTCATTGACCGCCGGCCCGTTTGGCCCGGTGCTGATGCAGGACTTCCATCTACTGGAAAAGCTCGCGCGCCAAAACCGCGAGCGAATTCCCGAGCGCACCGTTCATGCCAAAGGTTCCGGTGCCTACGGGACGCTGACGATCACCAACGATGTCACCAAGTACACCAGGGCTGCCGCGCTTTCCAAAATTGGCAAGAAGACCGAGATTTTTCTACGCTTGTCCACCGTTGCCGGAGAACGCGGTGCTGCCGATGCCGAGCGGGACGTGCGCGGCTTCGCACTGCGCTTCTACACCGAGGAAGGCAATTGGGACATCGTCGGCAACAACACGCCGGTGTTCTTCGTCCGCGATCCCCTGAAATTTCCGGACTTCATCCATACCCAGAAGCGCCATCCGCGCACAAATCTGCGCTCGAGCACGGCGATGTGGGACTTCTGGTCGCTGTCGCCTGAGAGCCTGCACCAGGTTACCATCCTGATGTCCGATCGCGGCCTGCCGCAGAGCTTTCGGCACCTCAATGGCTTCGGCTCGCACACCTATTCTTTCATCAACGCGGACGGCGATCGGCATTGGGTCAAATTCCACTTCAAGTCCATGCAGGGCATCAAGAACTGGACCAATGCTGAAGCGGCGCAAAAGATTGCAAACGACCGCGAGACTCACCTGCGCGATCTGTTCGAGGCGATCGAGGGCGGCGATTTCCCGAAGTGGATGTTTTATGTGCAGATCATGCCCGAAGGTGACGTTGGCAAGCACTGGTATAACCCATTCGACCTCACCAAGGTGTGGCCGCACAAGGACTACCCGTTGATCGAGCTCGGCGTCCTCGAGCTAAACCGCAACCCGGAAAACTATTTCGCCGAAGTCGAGCAGGCCGCGCTGTCGCCGGCGAACGTCGTGCCCGGAGTCAGCCATTCGCCGGACAAGATGCTGCAGGCGCGCATCTTCTCTTATGCCGATGCGCACCGCTACCGCGTAGGCGTTAATGCCGAACAGTTGCCCGTCAACAAGCCGCGCTGCCCGATGCACACCTATCACGCCGACGGCACCATGCGGCTGACCGGCCATTCCAACCCGGACGCTTATTACGAGCCGAACTCCTTTGGCGGGCCGGCACAGGAATTGAGCGTCAAGGAGCCGCCGCTGAGGCTGTCGGGCAATGCCGACCGCTATAATCACCGCGAGGGCAATGACGACTATCGCCAGGCCGGCGATCTGTTCCGCCTCATGAGCACGGTGCAAAAGGAGCAGCTGTTCGACAACATCAAAGGGGCGATGAACGGCGTACCGGTGGAGATCGTCAAGCGACAAGTAATGCACTTCTATCGTGCCGATCCAGACTATGGCATTGGCGTCGCCACCCGCATGGGCCTCGCCACGAGCGACCAGTTAGCGCTGGAGAGTGCATGAAAATCGATACTGACGGCTCAAGCGGGCTCGAGACCAGGTTCTCGGCTCCTCGTGACCTCGCTGCGGCACTTGGCGGCGCCGCAGTTCTGCTACTGCAAGGCCTAAAGCCGGCGAACGCCTCAGATATAGGCAAATGGGGCATCGCGCTTCGTATAGCCACGACGTCGAAGGACAACGTCGAAATCGTGGCTCCCATCCTAATCGAGTGACAAATTCGGCGGCTTGGTTTGAATAGAAGGTGCAATCATGAACATGGACTATGACGCCTTGTTCGATTCCGCTCTGGACCAGCTTCGAGACGAGCGCCGCTATCGGGTGTTCGTCGATCTGGAGCGTATTGCTGGCCAGTTTCCGCATGCGGTCTGGCATTCGCCGATGGGTGCCCGGCAGGTCGTGATCTGGTGCTCGAACGATTACCTCGGCATGGCGCAGCATCCCGACGTGGTCGGCGCGATGGTGGAGGCGGCGTCGCGAATGGGCACGGGCGCGGGCGGTACGCGCAACATCGCCGGCACCAACCATTCCCTCATCGAACTGGAACGCGAACTCGCCAGCCTGCACGGAAAGAAGGCCGCCCTGGTCTTCACGTCAGGCTATGTTTCCAACCAGACCGGCATCGCAACGATCGCAAAATTGCTGCCGGACTGTCTGTTGCTTTCCGATGCGCTCAACCACAACTCAATGATAGAAGGCGTCCGCCAATCAGGCGCGCAAAGGCAGATCTGGCGCCACAATGATGTGCGGCATCTTGAGCAGTTGCTTCGCGCTACCGCACCTGACAGGCCGAAGCTGATCCTGTGCGAAAGCCTCTATTCCATGGACGGCGATGTGGCGCCGTTGCATCAAATCTGCGATCTCGCTGAGCGCTATGGCGCATTAACCTACGTCGACGAGGTTCACGCGGTCGGGATGTATGGAGCCCATGGCGGAGGCATCGCCGAACGCGACGGCGTGATGGACCGCATCGACATTGTCGAAGGCACGCTCGCCAAGGCTTTCGGCTGTCTCGGGGGCTATATTGCGGCCAGC